>JAJUJF010000060.1 GCA_029265455.1 Paracoccaceae bacterium
AACTTTCTTCTCGGGCGCAGTGATTTCCGCCCCGATGTGGAACCTGCGCATGAAGGAGGTGACCCGTCGGATCACCGCTCGCCTCGGCCCCCTCGCCCGGCTTCCGGCCCTTTCGGAGTGCCGCCTGCCCGGCACCACGCGGCTGCCCTCGGCGCTCGAACTTGCCTTCGAGGACAATGTGCTCACGGGCTGCGGCGATCATTTCGCCTGGTTCGGCCGGCAGCTCCGCGCGCATCCGGAACTTGGCCTCGGCGGTCCGTCGGTGCGCTGGATCTGCGCTGCCCTCGAGGAGATGGGAAGGCTTCCCCTGCAACCCCTGCCCCGCGTTCCGGTCCTCATCCTGCTCGGCACGGAGGAGCGGGTGGTATGCCCGGAGATGATCCGCCTTCAGACCGGCCGGATGGCCGAGGCCGAACTCGCGGTACTCGAGGATGCACGCCACGAGATCTTCATGGAGCGGCCGGAGATCCGCGAGCGGCTCTGGCCCGTCATTGACGCCTTCCTCGACCGGATCGAAACGCCAGGATCACGACAGCGTCACGTGTCAATGGCCTGAACGTCCCGGGATTCGCTGCGGCAGGTGACCGGCGCCTCACGCGACCCGGGCAAGAAACTCCAGTGCCGCCTCGTGCACCCTTCGGTCGCCGGCCGCGATCACCCGTCCGCCCCGATGGGCAGGGCCACCCCGCCAGTCGGTGACAATGCCTCCGGCCGCCTCGATGACGGCCTGTGGCCCCTGGATATCGTAGGGCTCAAGTCCGGCCTCGATCACGAGATCCACCTGGCCGAGAGCGACCAGGGCATAGGCATAGCAGTCAAGCCCGTACCGCGTGAGCCGCACCCGGTCGCGCACCGCCTCGAAGCCGACCTGCTCCACCGTGCTGCCTACCTCCGGATACGTGGTAAGCAGCACCGCCTCGGACAGATCGCGGCATTCCCGCACCGCAAGCGCCCGCTCGCTCTCCCCCCGCCGCAGCACGGCTCGGCCGAGCCCCCCCATGAACCGCTCGCCCGTATAGGGCTGGTCGATGATCCCGAGCACCGGGCCCTCGCCAGCATCGAGCCCGATCAGCACCCCCCAGCTTGGCGCTCCTGCAAGAAACGCTCGCGTGCCGTCGATAGGATCGAGGACCCAGGTCAACCCGGAACGCCCCGCGGTTTCCCCGAACTCCTCCCCGAATATCCCGTCTTCCGGCCGCTCCGTGGCAAGGATCGCGCGCATCGCCCGCTCCGCCTCGCGATCGGCCTCGGTCACGGGATCATAGGAACCCGGCCCCGCCTTGTTGTCGCAGACAAGCGCCGCATTCCGGAAGAGTGGCAGGCAGCGGGCCGCCGCGGCATCGGCAAGCGCCTCCCCTACACGCCAGAGCTCGTCGGCATCCTCCCTCGGCATCCTTCATCTCCCACGGACTTCACGCCCGCAGGGCGTCCCATGGACGAGGGCCGGGGTCAACCGCCGGGAGGGTGGCTGCCCTCAGGCGACGTCACTCAGCACGCGGGCGAGATCGAAGAGCCGCCGCCGCTGCGCTTCGGGAATCGCGTAATAGGACCGAACGAGCTCGAGGGCCTCCTTGTCGGCCAGCAGATCGCCGCGCTGCTTTTCCGCCTCGGCCTTCGCACCCGTTGCGGCCGCATCCTCCTCCTCGATTCCCTCGAAGAAGAAGCTGATCGAGACGCCGAGCGCCTGGGCGATGTCCCAGAGCCGCGAGGCGCTGATCCGGTTCATGCCGGTCTCGTATTTCTGGATCTGCTGGAACTTGATGCCGACGATATCGCCGAGCTGCTGCTGGGTCATTCCGACCATCCACCGCCGGTGCCGGACCCGCTTGCCAACATGCACGTCAACAGGGTGTTTCATCGCGCTGCTCTCCTACACGTTCTTCGCCCTGTATCGAAGCAAGTTCCATGCCAACTTCTTGGCCAGTGCGGTTGTGAGGGATAAGCCCCATGCAATCTGCGGTTTTTCCCGCCAAGGGTGAATTAAGCCGCGGACAATCAGCACGCGAGTCCATTCCGCTTCGCAAAACCGGAAAAATTGTCATTCCGACATTTGCAAAAACATTTGCATTTTGCAAAGCCGCGCGCGTCCTATCGCCGCGCCTCGCGCTTGCGCTCGACCGGATCGAGATGACGCTTGCGGAGCCGGATGTGGTGCGGAGTGACCTCGACCAGTTCATCATCAGCGATGTAGGCGATCGCCTGCTCGAGGGTGAGACGGACCGGCGGCGTCAGCACCACTGCCTCGTCCTTGCCGGCGGCGCGGATGTTCGTGAGCTTCTTGCCCTTCATCGGATTGACGTCGAGGTCGTTGTCGCGGGCATGTTCGCCGACGATCATGCCGCGGTAGACCTGCTCGCCTCCGCCGACGAAGAACCGGCCCCGATCCTCGAGGTTGAAGATCGCATAGGGCACAGTCACGCCGTCCTCCATGGACACGAGAACGCCCGTCCGCCGGCCCGGCATCTCGCCGCGCCAGGGCGCCCACTCATGGAACACCCGGTTGAGAATGCCCGTGCCGCGCGTATCGGTCAGGAACTCTCCGTGATAGCCGATCAGCCCGCGTGAGGGCACGTGCGCCACGATCCGTGTCTTGCCGCCTGCCCCCTCGCGCATCTCGACAAGCTCGCCCCGGCGCTGGCTGAGCTTCTCGATGACGACACCGGAATACTCGGCGTCCACATCGACCGTCACCTCCTCGATCGGCTCGAGCCGCTTGCCGTCCTCCTCCCGCGAAAGCACCTGCGGCCGGGCGACCGACAGCTCGAATCCCTCGCGGCGCATGTTCTCGATCAGCACCCCGATCTGCAACTCGCCCCGCCCGGCCACCTCGAAGGCATCGCCTCCCGGAGTCTCGCGCACGCGGATCGCCACGTTCGACTCCGCCTCCGCCTCGAGGCGGGCGCGGATCACCCGGCTCTGCACCTTGTCTCCGTCACGACCGGCCAGCGGACTGTCGTTGATCCCGATCGTGACCGAAATCGTTGGCGGATCGATCGGTTGCGCGGGGATCGCCTCGGTCACGGCGGGATCACAGATGGTGTCGGCGACCGTCGCCCTGGTCATCCCCGACAGGCTGACGATATCCCCTGCCTCCGCGACGTCGATCCCGGTGCGGGCAAGGCCGCGGAAGGCGAGCACCTTCGAGACCCGGAACCGCTCGACCTCGCTGCCGTCGCGGGCAAGCGCCTTCACCATCTGCCCCGGCGTGACGCGGCCGCTCTCGATCCGCCCGGTGAGGATGCGGCCGAGAAACGGATCGGCGGCCAGCGTGGTTGCGAGCATCGCGAAGGGTTCGTCCACCCGTGCTGCCTGTCGCGGTGGTGGCACATGGGCGAGGATGCATTCGAAAAGCGCACCGAGGCCGGTGCGCGCGCCATCGAGGCTCGTGTCAGCCCAGCCGCTCCTTCCGCTCGCGTAAAGAATCGGGAAATCGAGCTGCTCTTCCGTGGCATCGAGGCCGACGAAGAGATCGAACACCTCGTCGAGAGCCCGGTCGGGCTCGGCATCGGGCCGGTCCACCTTGTTCAGGACCACGATCGGCCGCAGCCCGAGGCGCAACGCCTTCGACGTCACGAACTTGGTCTGCGGCATCGGGCCCTCCGCCGCATCGACGAGAAGGATCACCCCGTCGACCATGCCGAGGATGCGCTCGACCTCGCCGCCGAAATCCGCGTGGCCGGGCGTGTCGACGATGTTGATCCGCGTGCCCTGCCACTCGACGGAAGTCGCCTTGGCAAGGATGGTGATCCCCCGCTCCCGCTCGAGATCGCCCGAGTCCATTGCGCGCTCGGCCACGGCCTGGTTCTCCCGGAACGTCCCGGACTGGCGCAGGAGCTGATCGACAAGAGTCGTCTTGCCATGATCGACATGGGCGATGATCGCGATATTGCGCAGATCCATTGGGCTTCTCCGGGATTTGACTCCGAGCGCATAAGCGCCGCGCCGGCGAATGGCAACGCATCGCGCGGGCGCCATCACGGAACCGCGCGATGCCTCTGCTCAAGGGCTGCCTGGCGGCATGCCCATGCCCGGATGGCCTGCCGCCCTCAGCCTTCCGGATCGGGAATGGTGAGCGCCTTCTGCGAGGCCGGCCGGGCGAGCGAACGCTCGAGCCAACGGGTCACGTTGCTAAATTCCGCGAGCCCGACGAGTCCGGCCGCATCGTAATGGACATCGATGCTCCGCACCCAGGGCCAGATCGCGATATCGGCGATGGTGTAGTCCGCTCCCATCACCCACTCGCGCCCCTCGAGCCGCTGATCCAGGACGTTCAGCAGCCGCTTCGTCTCGTTCACGTACCGCTCGCGCGGGCGCGGATCCTCGATCTCGCGACCCCCGTATCTCACGAAGAAGCCGAGCTGTCCGAACATCGGGCCAACGCCGCCCATCTGCCACATCAGCCACTGGATCGTCTCGTACCGGCCGGCCGGATCGGCAGGGATGAGCTTCCCGGTCTTCTCCGCCAGATAGATGAGGATCGCGCCTGATTCGAAGAGTGCGAGCTGCCTGCCGCCCGGGCCGTCCGGATCGAGGATCGCCGGGATCTTGTTGTTCGGATTGAGCGCGAGGAATTCGGGCGTCATCACGTCGCCATCGAGCCGGACGAGGTGCGGCTCGTAGGGAAGGCCCGTTTCCTCGAGGGCGGCCGAGATCTTGATGCCGTTCGGCGTCGGGAAGGAATAGAGCTGGAGCCGGTCCGGATGCTTCGCCGGCCAGCGCGCCGTTACCGGATGGACAAGTGAATCGAGGGCCACGAAACTCTCCTGTGATTGCCGTTCATCCAGGAGATGGCACTCCCGGCCGGCAGATGAACCGCCATCCCGGCACCAGCGCGTTTCCGCTCAGTCCACAAATGCCTTCTCGAAGACGAACTGACCCGGATCGGCATTGGACCCCTCGACGAAGCCGAGCCCCTCGCAGATCTCCTTGTGCTCCTGGAGCATGGCCATCGATCCGCAGATCATCACCCGGTCGGTCGCCGGGTCGAGGCCGCCGCCAACCGCCTCCCCGAGACGCCCATCCCGGATCCAGTCGGTCATCCGCCCCATTGCCGGGCTCTCCTCGCGCGTTGTCGTCGCGATATGGGTAAGCTTGTCGCCGACGATTTCCGGCAGGAATTCATGGGTCCTGATCCGCTCGATCACGTCGTAGCCGTAGGCGAGCTCGTCCCGATCCCGGCAGGTATGGGTGAGCACCACCTGATCGAACTTCTCGTAGGTCTCGGGGTCGCGGATGATCGAGGCAAAGGGCGCGATCCCGGTTCCGGTCGCGAACAGGAAGAGGCGCTTGCCCGGCACGAGGGCATCATGGACGAGCGTCCCCACCGGCTTCGGCCGCATCACGATGGTTTCGCCCTCCTTGAGATGCTGGAGCCGCGAGGTGAGCGGCCCGTCCTGCACCTTGATCGAATAGAACTCGAGCTCCTCGTCCCAGGACGGCGAACAGATCGAATAGGCGCGAAGCAGCGGCTTGCCGTCAACGAGGAGCCCGATCATCACGAATTCGCCCGAGCGGAAGCGGAAGGTCTGTGGCCGGTCGCACTGGAAGGAGAAGGTCCTGTCCGTCCAGTGATGGATGTTGCGCACCCCGAGCACCACCATGCCGCGCAATGCCTTGTCGATCACCTGTTCCATTCCGACCCCATTACCCCGTGAATGTCCGGCCGCCCTGCTGCAAATTGCGCTCCCCTACCACGGGCCCGGAAAAAGAGAAACCCGAAAGCACGCGCGACGGGAACAGTTTCTTGATCCTGATTACCCTCACATCTGTTTCGGAATAATTTCCCGAATGTGCATGGCTTCCCTCGCTCCGTTTCGATCTCCACGATACTGCAGGAACACCATGCCTCACCTGTCCGGCGCCATCCGTTTCCGATCCGGCTCGCCACCTCTGATCGGGACTGCGGTACGCCCCGAAAACAATGCCCTCACCACCATCGCCCCGAGGCATTGGAAACAGCGCGCGCGTCCCGCCCCCCATAATTTAATTCCGGCTCGCGTGGCCATTTCGTATCATTGTTGCGCACCCGGTTTGACCACCATGCTGATTGCCCCTAGCTTCCGCAAACCGATTCTGCGGCGCAATATGGGTATGCCGCGCCGCACCACAAGGGAGAGCGCATGAGTCACCCCCTCCGAACCCTCGCGTCGGACGCGTCCGACGAGGATATCCTCGCCGCCGCCGATGCCGCCGTCGTGGCGGCACGGGAACTTCTCGATGCCTGTCACGCCGCGCTCTCGGAACGGGTCGCCGGATCGGGCCGGATCTCGAATGCCGCCCTCGAAGCCGATCAGGCTGCGGCGCACGGGTTTGCCTGGCTCGCCACCTATGTCGAGAGCCTCACGCAACTCGCGGCCTGGGCAAGGCGCCTCAGCGAGGCGGGCAACCTCGGCGAGACGGAGCGTCTGATCCTCACGATCGGTTTCGGCGAATATGCCGCCCAGATCGCCGGCGGCATCCCGATGTCCCAGACGGAGTTCGCGCGGCCGGAGGAGATCGGCGTGGACGCGGCAACGGTCGCCGCCTTCCGTGACGCCACGGCCTCCCTCGCCCACGGCAACAGCGACGCCAACCGCCGGCGCCTCGCGGAGATCATGGCCGATAGCGCCGGTTCCGCCACCGTCGGCGCCACCGGGCTCGATGACGAATACGAGATGATCCGCGACCAGTTCCGCCGCTTCGCGGAAGACCGGGTGGTGCCCTTCGCCCATGGCTGGCACGAACGCGACGAGCTCATCCCTCTCGAGATCATCGAGGAAATGGGCGAGCTCGGCGTCTTCGGCCTCACCATTCCCGAGGAATTCGGCGGCTTCGGCATGTCGAAGACCGCGATGTGCGTGGTTTCCGAGGAACTCTCGCGCGGCTATATCGGCGTGGGCTCGCTCGGCACCCGTTCGGAGATCGCGGCAGAACTCATTCTCGGCGGTGGCACGGACGAGCAGAAGGCCGAGTGGCTGCCGAAGATCGCAAGTGCCGAGATCCTGCCCACCGCCGTCTTCACCGAACCCAACACCGGCTCCGACCTCGGCAGCCTCAGGACCCGTGCGGTGCGCGAAGGCGACGACTACATCGTCACCGGCAGCAAGACCTGGATCACCCATGCCGCCCGCGCCGACCTGATGACGATGCTGGTCCGCACCGATCCGGAGACGACCGACTACCGCGGTCTCTCCATGCTGCTGGCTCCCAAACCCCGCGGCACCGATGCCGACCCCTTTCCGGCCGAAGGCATGACCGGTGGCGAGATCGAGGTGCTCGGCTACCGGGGCATGAAGGAATACGAACTCGGCTTCGACGGCTTCCGGGTGCCGGCGGCAAATCTCCTCGGAGGGCGCGAGGGCGAAGGGTTCAAGCAGCTCATGCAGACCTTCGAGAGCGCCCGCATCCAGACCGCGGCGCGCGCCATCGGCGTCGCCCAGAACGCGCTCGAACTCGGCCTCCGCTATGCCCAGGAGCGCAAGCAGTTCGGCAAGGCCCTGATCGCCTTTCCCCGCGTCTACGGCAAGCTTGCCATCGCCGCCGTCGAGATCGCGATCGCGCGCCAGCTCACCTATCACGCTGCGCGGGAAAAGGATGGCGGGCGGCGCTGCGACCTCGAAGCGGGCATGGCCAAGCTTCTCGCCGCCCGCATAGCGTGGTCCACGGCCGACAACGCCTTGCAAATTCACGGTGGCAACGGTTTCGCCTTGGAATACCCGATCAGCCGGGTACTGTGCGACGCGCGCATTCTCAGCATCTTCGAGGGTGCGGCGGAGATCCAGGCGCAGGTGATCGCCCGGCGCCTGCTGGAAACAAGGAGAAACTGACGATGCGGCTGGCTCTTGTTCTGTTGGCGGCGACCTCGGCGCTTGCGGCCTGTGGCGGTGGCGGCGAGACACCCGTGCTCTATGAGGTACGGAGCGCGACGGTGACGACGCCCGGCCAGATCACGGAGGTGCCGGCCGAATAGCTGTCAGCTGGCGCGGTGACTGGCAATGACCATGATCACCGCGCGTTATGACGCGCAAGGATCGCTGCCACCGCGCGCGAACGCGCCGGGGGCAGCGTCTCCCGCGTGAGCGTGGGCGCAAGCCGCCGCTCGAGGAAATATCCGGTCAGGTCGAGCGCCTCGGCGAGCGCAGGTCCGTTTGCCGGCGAGCCGGGCGCCAGCAGGAATTCCGGGAGCGGCAGCAACCGGCTCTCCCATTCCCCCGCCCCTTCCCGTGTCACTGCCCTGCCGGTGCGCGGCGAGACGAAGGCAAGCCCCTCGCTGGCGCCCGTGACCACACAGGCGCCAAGATCGATCCCGAACCCGAGGTCGGCTAGCAGCGCAAGCTCCCAGCGCGCGTAGGCGGACATCCAGTCCCCGCCTTCCTCCATCAGGTCGAGAAGTGCCACCGTGGCAGCATAGAGTGCAGGATGCGGCGCGCGTTCCGGCAAGGCCGCGCTGACGAGTGAAACAACCGCGCCAAGGGCGGCGAGCGCCGCGCTGTCCCCCATGATCGACGAACGGGAACGGACGGGTTCGACCCGGAAGGTGCCCAGATGCGTCTCGAGCCGCGCCGTCCAGTGGAGGGCAAGCTGCGCGCCGGGCTGGAGGATCGGCGCCATCCGCCGCGACGCGCCGCCCTTCACCACCCCGGCGTGACGGCCATGCGTAGCGGTCAATGTCTCGATCATCGCCGCACTCTCGCCGAGCCTCCGGACGCCAATCAGGATGCCTTCGTCTCGCCACTCCACCATGCAATTCCGCGAACCGGGGCCGGCCCGGAGGCCCGCCTCCCACCCTCAGCCGATCCCGAGCACTCGCAGCTTTCCCGCGCCCTGTCGACCGGCCCGCTAGAACTGCCCCTCGTCCTCCCATTCGCGCACCATGCGGTCCACGAAGCGGAGCTGCTCGTGAATTGCCGGTGCACCGGGCAAGCGTCCCTCGAGTATCGCACTTCCGATCGTGAAGCCGGCGGCACCGCAATCGAGCACTTCCCTGATCCGCCCGACGCTGTCGATCGATCCGGCAACGAATACCGGGCGTCGGCCCGCGGCGGCGCAGACCTGCCGCGCGAGTTCCGCCGAATCGCCCCGGAACCGGTAGGCGAGCAGATCAAGCCCATCCACCCCATCCTGATCGAGAAGCATCCCGGCACTTGCCACGATCGATCTGATGGAACCCTCGAGCCGGCTCGGATGGCCTTCCACCCGCCCGGCAAAGGGAAAGTAGCGGATGCCGCTCCCGGCGAGGATCGGCACCACCAGCTTCGGCCGGGTGCCTCCCATGAGTACATCCACACCGAGATCGAGCGCCGCCCGCGCCGAGGCCGCCTCGCTCTCCGGGTCAAGACTGACAACCTCGAGATAGACGGTGGCTCCCGCCGCCCGCGCCTCCTCGGCGATCAGGCGCAGTTCGTCATGCGGGAGGCCGATATTCTTGAACCCGACATGCCCGACGCCGGCAGCGAATACCTCCGGCAGCAACGATCGGGCCTCGGGCACCGTCCGGTCCTTTCGGGTCAGCATGAAGATGAAGGCAGGTTTCATGGCATGTCGGGAATTCGGCACCAGCCTGCGCCGGGAGGCCGGGACCCTAGCCCAGCTTTCTCCGGCACGCGAGCCGGAACACCGCACGGGAGCGGCCTCGACACCCTGACTGATCAGGTTCGGACTCTTTCGAGGAGCGACCCGACCGATACGGCCTCGCAGTGCACAGGGAGGCCGCGGGGAAAAGTCATGCCGATGGCTCCGGTTTCGACAATGCGCCGCAGCCATCACCACCGCCTCCGCCGGACCGGATGTCATCTGCGTGACCGGAGAAGCACCTTGTCACGTCCCCGGGCTCAGGCAGGTAAGGATGTCCTGAGCCGGGTCTTGACGTGGCTCGCGGGGCATGGTGCTTGACCCTATCTTCTCGCGGAGGGGCGTCAGAGAGTGCTGCGGCAGCTTTACGACTGGACGATTGCCCTGGCTGAATCCCCCCGTGCGCTCTGGGCGCTGGCGGTGATCTCCTTCCTGGAGAGCTCGATCTTCCCGATCCCGCCCGATCTTCTCCTGATTCCGATGGTCCTTGCCGCACCTCACCGGGCATTCCTGATCGCGACCGTCTGCACCGCCGCATCGGTACTCGGTGGCGCCGGCGGCTACCTGATCGGCCTCGTCCTCTTCGAGCAGATCGGTGCACCCGTCCTTGCCTTCTACGGCAAGGAACCGCTCTTCGACGACTTCGCGGCGATCTACAACCAGTACGGCGCCTGGGCGGTTCTGATCGCAGGGCTCACACCCTTCCCCTACAAGGTCGCGACGATCCTTTCCGGGGCGACCGGCCTCAACTTCACCGTGTTCATGGTTTCGTCGCTGATCGCGCGGGGCTTGCGCTTCTACATTGTCGCCGCCCTGCTCGCCCGGTTCGGCCTTCCCATCCGCTCCTTCGTCGAGGAACGGCTCGCGCTCGTCTTCACTGCCTTCATGGTGCTGCTGGTGGGCGGATTCGCCGCGCTGAGGTTCGTGTGAACCGGGACACGACACTCAATGGCGCAAGCCTGCTCCGGCCCCGCCGGATCGCGCTCGTTGCCGGGCTCGGCTCGCTCGCGCTCCTCGCTGGCGCCTTCCTCTTCCAGTTCGCGGGCGGGCTCCAGCCCTGCCCGCTCTGCATCTGGCAGCGCTGGCCGCATGCCGTCGCTGGCGTGCTCGGCCTGATCGCGCTCGCGACGCCCCTTCGGCCGATCGCCCTCCTCGGCCTCGCCACGACGCTGCTCGGCGCCGGAATTGCCGGCTACCACACCGGAGTCGAGCAGGGATGGTGGCAGGGGCTTGCCGCCTGTTCGGCCCCCGACATCGGCGCGCTTTCGAGCGACGAGCTCTTCGACCGGATCATGTCCGCGCCCGTTGCCCGCTGCGACGAGATCCCGTGGAGCTTCCTCGGCCTGTCGATGGCTGCCTGGAACGGGCTGCTGTCGCTCGGCCTCGCCGCGCTCTGGGCGAAGGCCTATGCCTCGAGTTCGGCATCCCAGTAGAGATAGTCCATCCAGCTCCGGTGCAGATGGTTCGGCGGGAACTTGCGGCCGATGTTCTGGAGATGCTCCGGGCTCGGGCGCACCGGCGGCCGGCGCAGGTGCATTCCCGCCTGTTTCAGGGTCTTGGAGCCCTTGCGCAGATTGCAGGGGCCGCAGGCGGCAACCACGTTCGACCAGGTCGTCCGCCCGCCGCGGGAGCGCGGCAGCACATGGTCGAAGGTGAGCCCGTCACGCGCCCCGCAGTACTGACAGGTGAACTCGTCGCGCAGGAACAGGTTGAACCGCGTGAAGGCGGCCGTCTTGGCCGGACGCACGTATTCCTTGAGCACCACGACCGATGGCAGCGCCACCACCAGCGATGGCGAGCGCACGACCTCGTCATATTCCGCGAGCACGATCACCCGGTCGAGAAACGCGGCCTTGATCGCTTCCTGCCACGGCCAGAGCGACAGCGGCAGATAGGAGAGCGGACGGTAATCCGCGTTGAGCACGAGGGCCGGATGATCGCGCAGCCCCGTGGGGTTGCGGACAAAACCGGGCATCGGGCATCCGCGCACACCCGGCGGCGGAAAGGTATCAACGTGGGCGTGTGGCATGGGTTGGGACTTCCCGCGTGACGGGCCCCGCTCCCAGACTTCGGGCAAGGGCCGAAGATCGCCTCGACTATTATCCCGAGGGCCGTAACGCGCAAGCAGCAATCGCGTGAATGGCCATGGTGCCGTGCAGCCACGCTGGCAGGCAAGTCCCGCACATCCGTGACGGCCTTCGCTCACTCCTCCCTGGCGATACCGAGTTGCCGCTGCACGAATCCCAGCGCGAGGCCGAGCCCGTCCGGCGCGATTCCGTGGGCCGTTCCCTTCGATACATGCGCATAGGTCTCGACCCCTGCCGCTACCAGGGCATCCGCCGCTTCCGTGAGGCTCGCGACGGGCACGACCTCATCAAGATCGCCATGCACGAGCAGCACCGGCGGACGCGAGCGGATCTCGCGCTGAAGCGTCTCCGGCAACAGCAGCCGCCCCGAAAAGCCGACCAGCCCGGCATAGGCCTTCGTCCGCCGCAAGGCGACATGGAGCATCATCATCGTGCCCTGGCTGAAGCCGATGAGCACCGTGCGTTCAGGGGGCATTTCCTGCGCAAGTCCGTCAAGACAGGCGTCGAGTGTCTCGAAGGCCCGGATTGCCCCCGCCCGCATTTCCGCCTCGGTCGAACCGTCAAGCCAGGGGATCGGAAACCACTGGTAGCCGAAGGGATTGTTCCGGCAGCGCTCCGGCGCGTTCGGCGCAACGAAGCGGGTGTTCGGCAGATGCTGCGCCAGGGGATCGGCAAGACCGATGAGATCGTTGCCATCCGCTCCATAGCCATGGAGCAGCACGATGAGGCTGTCGGCCTCTCCCGAAAGGGCCGGCCGTTCGGGTCCGGTAAGCGTCATCTTATGCCCTCGCGCTGGTTCTGCAGGCGGTAATAGGCCCAGAGCAGACGGGCGGCAACCGCCCGCCACGGCGACCATTCCGTCGCCATTGCCCTCAGCGCCGGCTCGCGCGGCCGGGCCTCGAGGCCGAACAGGAGCCGGGCCGCGTCCTGCAGCGCGAGATCGCCCGGTGCAAAGACATCGGCGCGGCCAAGGCTGAACATCGCGTAGATCTCCGCCGTCCAGACACCGATTCCCTTCACGGTCGTGAGGGTCGCCACCACCTCCTCGGTCGGCATGGTGCGCAGCCCTTCGAAATCGATCCCGCTCGCCGCGAGCGCCCGGGCATAGGCGACCTTCTGCCTCGACAGGCCGCAGCCGCGCAGCGCCTCGTCCGAAAGGAGCACAAGCGCGGCCGGCTCCGTGGCGCCCGCCGCCTCGAGGCGTGACCAGATCGCGGAAGCCGCTGCCACCGAAACCTGCTGGCTGACGATGGCGCCGAGGAGCGCCGCGAAACCGTCCGGGCGCCGCCTCAGTGGCAGCGGCCCGGTGAGTTCCAGCGCCTCCCGGAACCTGGGCTCTCGCGCGGCAAGCCACGCCGACCCCTCCTCGACGTCCTCGAGAGTCTCGATGATGCGCCCGACCATGGCAGGGTTATAGCCGGATGCCCCTCCCACTTCAAAAGGTGATGCCGCACCGCAATAGGGGATTCCTGTCATGCGCGCCTTGCCAAAGGTGCATAACGTCGTGTCCGGTATCCGATACATATCGCATGAAGGGGAACGAACATGACGAGCATCCGCAACATTCTTCTCGCCTCGGGATTCGCTGTCGCGGCAGGCATGGCGACGGCCGCAATCGCGCAGGAGAGCCAGGGCATCGTGCATGTCGAGGACGCCCGGTCCATGGACATCGCCCCGATGGAAGTGGAGGGCGTCAATGCCTATCTCGAGGATGTCGTCAGCACGGGCGATCCGGATTCGCCGCTCACCTGCGGCTTCTTCCGGCTCGAGGCGTCCGAGGCACCGCTGACCTACGAATACGACTATGACGAGACCAAGATCATCCTCGATGGCGTCATCACGATCTCTGATGGCACCACCACGATCGACGCCGAGGAGGGGGACGTGGTCCTGCTGCCGAAGGGCTCGTCGATCACCTTCACCACCGAGAGCGAAGGCACCGCCTATGTCTGCGGCGCCCGCCTGAGCGAGTGAACCGCCGGGGACATCACCCGCTGACGCGAGGGACCCTTACCAGAGACCAGTGACAAGACAACAACAACTGCTGGGGAGGACGACGAATGAACAGGACGTTCACAGGTTCAATATCGGTTCTCGCGCTCACTGCGGCGGCCCATTTCGCCGCCGCAGACGAGATGCCGAATCTGACTGATCTCACGCTCGGCGATCCCTTCTTCTACACCGCCGATCAGGATGTCGCGGAGGACGACGGCCAGTCGAAGCTGGTCGGCACCGGCCGCCCGGACCGGACCCACTCCCGGATTCCGCATCTGCCGGTCTACATGGGCTACATGAACACGAACTACACCTACCGGTTCGTGACCGTCGCCGAGCAGGTCTTCACCATGATCGGCGAGGGCAAGCACGGCGTCTGGCGCGTGCAGGAGAGCGGAATGGTCCGCGAATACCTCCGTCCGGGTGCCGAGGGGCTTCCCGAAGGCGCCGATCCGCTCGCGCCGGAAAACCTCGAGATCGTGCGCAGGGACTATGCCTCCTTTCTGCCGGAAGCGGGCTGGGACGGCTACCGCTACCCGGACCAGCAGGTCGACGAGGCGGGTCGGCTCACCTTCATCGACCTGCCGATCACGCACGAGAAATACGAAGGCCGCTACGACGACCACGAGCCGATCGACCTGGCGAACTACTACTGCACCATGTCGGGTCCGGACTATCCCTACGCCCAGGCGGCGCTCGACTTCGCCTTTGCCCAGCCCGGCGCCAACCAGGTCGGCCCGCTCGGGAAGCGCGCCGGTTTCGACATCAAGGAAAACTATACCAGGGTGCTGCGGCTCGATCACATGCCGGATGCGCGCTCCTGGGTGAACATCGGCCAGCCGGGCAAGGACGAACTGCACGTCAACTGGCAGGCCATCGATCCCGAACGGATGGAGGCCGAGTACTACCTCCTGGAACGGCCCTTCTTCAACAAGCCCTACATCTTCCTTGCCGCGGTCTTCGACAGTCCCGACAACGATGATTTCCGCTACGTCCGTCCTGACGGTCCCTACTGGGAATCGATCGCGGAAAGCGCCGAGAGCCTCAAGACCGAGGTCACCCGCGCGCCCCGCTTCCATCTCGAGAACGGTGAAACCGCCGAGGCGGTCGGCTTGCCCCTCTACGGTGTCCATCATCCCGACCGCGCAGCCTTCGGCGGCGGCGGCGCCTGCCCGCTCAAGGGCGGCGACTGGGCACGCTATCCCGAGACTTCGGGCGGCAGCGGCTGGCCGACCCAGTACGAGGAAGTGACGCCCCTCTGTGACGCGGTGCTCATCGACATCAAGTTCTACGCCAATCTCGACGGACGCGACTGGAACGACCCGAACAAGTATCTCGCCAATGCCGGCGCGGGCTCGACCACCGTCACCTACAAGGTCGAACCGGGCGAATACGGCGTCTTCACCGACCCCTACAATGTCGCCCGCGGCGCCACCAACCCCGATAGCATGGACGTGCCCTCCGAGATCACCCTCACCTACCCGACCGTGGAGGAAGCGGTGACCTTCAACCGGCCCGCGCCGCGTGACGACCAGCAGGCGGCCATGGTTCCGGCGCCAAGCACCTCCTGCCGCCCGATCCCGGGCTGAACCGGAACGAGGACCGGGCGCGCCTTGCCGTGCCCGGCCCTAGAGCCAGATCTCGCATTTGCTGATCAGCTGCGTCCGGTTCGCGGCGCCGAGGGCGATCCGGGCGCTCCGGAGCTGATTCTCGATGGTGCGGGCCGACTTGCCGAGAGCGGCCCCGATCTCGCCGCAACTCAGCCCCTGCGCCGCGAGCCGGATCGCATCCAGCTCCGCCCGGCTTGGCTGGCGCAGGGCCGCCCGCTCCCCCTCGGGGCCAAGCTGCCAGCGCCGGCTTACCGCCGTGAGCGGGCCGAGGAACGTATCGCTGAACCCGGCGATGAAGGCCTTTTCGGCATCGGTCCAGACATGCGTGCGGCGGGTGGTGTCGAGGCACATGAGGCCGACCGGCCTGCGAGCGAAGGCGAGGCGCTGGAACAGGATCGACCGGCTCTCGATCGCCTGGAAGGTCTCGCGGCTGTCCGCGAGCAGCGGATGCGAGGCGACATCGTCGCAGGCCACCGGCGCCGCCTGCCGCCAGGTGCGCCGGAACACCTCCGCCTGGTTGCGGTAGGTGGCGGAATCGCAACGCGGCGGATCGGAGGCACGGCTGTATTGCACGGCCACCGGGGCATAGACGGGATCGTCCGGCGTCAGGAAGCCCAGATCGCCTCGACAGATGCCAAGCCGCTCGACAAGGAAACCGAGCGCCACCGTCGCGACCTCCTCGGGATCATCCGCGACGAGGATCATGTGGGCGACGCAGTTGAGCACATCCGCCGGAAACGCCTCGCGTTGAGAGTCGAGGAAGACCTCCTTGAGCCGTTTGCGAGACGGCGGCGCTTCGAGCAGATCCTGCATCGCGTCCGGCATTCCCTCCGGGGGCTGGTTCGGAATGAATTCATTATGCGAGATTGACTGTCCCGAACACAATAGCACGCGCGGCGAGCGGCCTTGCTTGGAAACGGCCGCCTGCCGGCATAGAAGCGATCATCATGCTTGCCCCACAGAATCCCGATGTCCGCGCCCGCCGCAACGTCACCGTGCTTGTCATCGCGCAGGCCGTGCTCGGCGCGCAGATGCCCGTCCATTTCGTGCTTGCCGGCCTCGCCGGACAAGTGCTCTCGCCGA
Source organism: Paracoccaceae bacterium (assembly GCA_029265455.1). GTDB lineage: Bacteria > Pseudomonadota > Alphaproteobacteria > Rhodobacterales > Rhodobacteraceae > Amaricoccus. Next base: position 16,325 of record JAJUJF010000060.1, read on the forward strand.
TCCCCTGCCTCGCCACCCTGCCGGTTTCCGTCACCGTCTTCGGATCGATGCTGAGCGCCCCCTTCCTTGCGGGCATGATGCAGCGGACCGGCCGGACACCCGGTTTCGTCCTCGGGGCGATCGCGGGCGGGATCGGTGCCGCTCTCTGCGCGCTTGCCCTCGTCATCGGCTCCTTTGTCCTGTTCCTCGCCGGCTCGGCCCTTGTCGGCCTCTACATGTCGGGCCAGGGCTTCTACCGATTCGCCGCCGCGGACGGCGCGAGCGACGACTTCCGTCCCAGGGCGATCTCCTATGTCATGGCCGCGGGCCTCGTCTCCGCCATCCTGGGGCCGCAACTCGTGAAGGCGACGAGCGACGCGCTCGCGCCCATCCCGTTTGCCGGCGCCTACTTGGCCGTGGTGGCACTGAGCCTCGGAGGCGCGTTCATCTTCGCCTTCCTCGACAGCCCGAAGCCGCCGCCGCCGGTAGCGGGAGACCCGGGCGTACGCTCCCGGGGCGAACTTCTGCGCGACCCGACGATCGTCGTCGCGATGATCTGCGGGATGGTGAGCTACGCGCTGATGAACCTCGTCATGACCGCCGCCCCCCTTGCCGTGGTCGGTTGCGGCTTCGGCACCGGTGACGCCGCCGACGTGGTGATGGCGCATGTGCTCGCGATGTTCGCGCCCTCCTTCTTCACCGGACATCTGATCGCCAGGTTCGGCGCCGTCCGCATCATCGGGACCGGCCTTGCGACCCTCGCTGCCGCCGGCGCCGTCGGGCTGAGCGGCGTCACTCTCGCGCATTTCAACATCACCCTCATCCTGCTCGGGCTCGGCTGGAACTTCGGCTTCATCGGCGCCACCGCGCTTCTCGCCGGCGCCCATCGCCCGGAGGAGCGGGGGCGCGTGCAGGGCATGAACGATGCGGCGGTCTTCGCGCTGGTCGGCGTTGCCTCGCTCGCCTCGGGAGGGCTGATGAACTGCATCGGCGGCGACCCGGTCGCGGGGTGGAGCGCGGTCAACCTCGCGATGATCCCCTTCCTCGCCCTGGCCGGAAGCGCGCTCGTCTGGCTTGCCCTCTCGCGGCCCCGTACGGCGCGCGCCCGCTGAACCTACCAGCGCCCGGACAGGGCCCGCGCGGCGAGGCCCGCCCTCGCCCGCAGTTCCGACGGCGCGAGCGGCCCCGAGAGCGAAGGATCACGTGCCGCGGCGGCGAGGATCGCCGAGGCCTGCCAGCCGGGCAGGAGCGCCGCCAGCGCCTCGGCCGGCACCGTCCGCCGCTCGGCCCGCGCTGCCGCGACATCCG
>JAJUJF010000207.1 GCA_029265455.1 Paracoccaceae bacterium
GGATGGCGCGATGCTCGTGCGCAGCATCCCGACCGAGGAAGAGATCACCCTGCCCCCCGACGCCCCGGTGATGCAGGCGATCATGAAGGGCGGGGGTACCTTCCGGACGGTGGCGGTCGCCGATGGCGAGGAGCGGATCTATGCGGCGAGGCGGGTGCCGGGCACGGATCTCTTCGCGACGTTCGGCATACCGATGCGAGCGGTCGTGCGTGACTGGATGCTCGCGACGGGGGCGGCGCTGGTTGTCTTCGGCGCGCTGGGCGGGGCGGCCTACATGCTGGCGCGTTCGGCGGCGCGGCGCATGCGGGCGGAGGCGGCGCAGATCGCCAATGCCTTCGACCGGCGGCTGCTCGAGGAGGCGGAGAAGACCGCCGCCATCCATGCGACGATGCTGCGCGAGCTCAATCACCGGGTCAAGAACAGCCTCCAGATGATCCAGGCCCTGATCCGCCTGCAGCGCGGCAAGCCGGGCGGGCCCGATCTCGACGAGGTGACGGCCCGGGTCCAGGCGATCGCGGTGATCCACGACCTGCTCTACCAGACATCGGGCACGTTCGATGTCGATTTTGCCGAGATGCTGCGGCGGATCGGCGCGAGCGAGGCGATCGCGCCGCCGGAGGGCCGGGTCGAGGTTGCGGTCGAGGCCGAGCCCCTCGAACTCGACGTGGCGATCGCGACGCCACTTGCCCTCTGCGCGGTGGAACTGCTGACCAACGCCACCAAGCATGCCTTCGACGAGGCCGGGGGGCGGGTGACGGTATCGCTCCGCAGCCGAGGCGACGGGCGGGCGGTGCTCGCGATCGCCGACAACGGACGCGGCCTGCCGCAGGAGGAGGGAAGGCGGTCGGGGCTGAGGGTGGTCGAGGCGCTGGTCCGCCAGGTCGATGGCGAACTCAGGGTCAACGGCGACCGTGGCGCCCGGTTCGAGATAGATTTCCCGGCGATTCCCTCCGAGGAACGCCTCTCCGCGGCGATAGCGGCGAGTTGACGCGGATTGCTCCCTTCCGGCGGCGGGCAGCAGGCTGATGGTGCCGGGACGGGGCACGAATTGACGCCACCGCCTGCTCCGGGCATTGCTCCTGCCGTCCGGATGTGGCGGAGTGGCCGGGCAGGGAGAGGCGGAGCCCGATGAGCGATCCGGACCAGAAGACGCGCCTCGCGCGGCAGTTCATTGAGGCGATCCCGCATACCCGTGCGCTCGGCATGGAGATGCTCGAGATCGGGGAGGGCTGGGCGCTGATGGCGCTCGACTACCGCCGCGACCTTGTCGGCGATCCGGAGACGGGCGTGGTCCATGGCGGCGTCATCACCGCGCTTCTCGACACCTGTGGCGGCGCGAGCGTGATGGCCCATCCCGCCGCGCCCGGCGGCACCGCGACGATCGACCTTCGCATCGACTACATGCGCGGCGCCGAGCCCGGCAAGCGCATCTTCGCCCGGGCGGAATGCTACCGGATCACGCGGTCGGTCGCCTTCGTGCGGGGGCTGGCCTGGACGGCCTCGCCCGAGGAGCCGGTGGCGGCAGCGGCAGGCGCGTTCACGGTGGAGGGGGCGGACGTCTGAAGGGGGGCAGCCGGCGGGGAAGCGCCGGCGGGCGGAACGGGACGGGACGCGCAGGCAGCGTGGCCGGGAACGTGGCGGGACGGACGTGGCGGGGCAGGAGGCGGGATTGCGCGGGAAGATCGAACCGGTTCAGGTGATCAAGCAGCGGCGCGACGCGGCGCTCGCCCGGCTCGTCGGCGGGCTCCCCTATGCGCAGTTCCTCGGCGTCCGGTTCGACCGGCGGGGCGATGAACTGACGGCGATCCTGCCCTATGACGAGAAGCTGATCGGCAATCCCTACCGCCCGGCGCTGCATGGCGGGGCGATCGGCGCCTTCCTCGAGA
>JAJUJF010000137.1 GCA_029265455.1 Paracoccaceae bacterium
CGAGATCAGGCCGGCGATCACGGCCGGCACCAGTCCGGTCGCCAGCATCAGCACCATGGCCGCGAGTATCACGAGGGTCAGCTTCGCGCCCGGCCCCATGGGCAGAGCCTGGCGACGGACGAGGTCGGGGGAGTTCACCACGAGCACCTCGGGTGGAGCGAGATGCCGATCAAGCGCGGCCCAGGTTCCCTGCAGGAGCAGCATATCGCCAGCAGCCAGCGCCTCGTGCGGAGCGAGATCCCGGTCCTGGCGCTGCACTGCAAGCACGACGAGGTCCCCGCTCGGGGTGACCATGCCCGGGAACAGCTGCTCGCCGATGAGGGGCGAGCGCGGCGGGATGACCACCTCGGCAAGGCCGGAAGCACGGTTGAACACGCTCTCTTCGACAAGGTGGCTGGCAGCGTCCTCGTGCGGGCTTAGGGTCAGGCCCGCCGCAAGCTCGGCAAGCGCATCGGCCTCGCCGCGGACGATCAGGATGTCGCCCGCCTGGATGGTACCGAGGCGCGGCGCGTCGGTATCACCGGCCCTCAGCGTGAGGAGCGCAAGGTCAGGGCGGCCGGAGAGGTCAAGCGCGGTGCGAGGGGTGCCGACAAGTCTCGACTCCGGCCGGACGCGAAGCTGGTGGATGCCGGTGGTCAGCCGGAACTGTTCGACGAGCGTGCGGGCATGGGTGCTGAGGTCGGGCGGCAGCGCCCTGCTGGCGCGGACCGGCAGCAGGCGATCGCCGAGAAGAAGCGCGATGAAGATGCTCCCGATCATCAGGGGAATGCCCGCCAATGCGAATTCGAAATAGCTGAAGCCGTCAAGACCGGCATCGAGGGAGGCTTCATGGACCAGAACGTTCACCGGAGTTCCGGTGAGCGCCAGCATCGAGCCTGCATGAGCGCCGAACACGAGCGGCATCAGGAGTTGTGACGGCGGGCGGCGCAGGCGCACCGCCATGACCATCAGGACCGGCAGCAGCGCGGCAACCGCCCCGTTCACGCTGATCAGCGCCGAGAGCAGTCCCACGCAGAGCATGACGAGACCGACAAGCCGCGTCCGGCTCCTGCCCGCGAAGCGCATGAGGATCTGGCCGACCCAGGCAGTGATCCCCGTCTTCTCCAGGGCGGCGCTGGCCACGAAGAGCGAGGCGACGAAGATGGTGGCGGGATCGCCGAAACCGGCAAGGCTCTGCTCGAGCGTGAGCACTCCTGTTGCCCAGAGCGCCATCGCGGAGCCGATGCAGACGGCGATCACCGGCAGGCGATCCCAGACGAAGAGGATGATCACCGCGGCGACGATGGCGAAGACGGTCCAGATCTCGCTCATGGTGCGCGCATGGTCTTGTCCGGATGGGGCGCACGGGGCGTCACCACCAGGCGGCCAGTGCAGCGCGCCGCCAGCATCGTGGTCCGGACACGATTAGGGGCAGGCCACGGAACTCGCGCCCCCGGGTGTCGCCGGCTGCCGCCGCAAGAACCATGATCGCCATTCCTCGTCGGTCTCTTCCTTGCACTTCCGACGCTGCCCGTATTCCGCCGCGAGGCACTACTCCCCGAGCGCGTGCAGGATCCGGGCCCATGACCGGATGCCCTTGTGGAAGCTTCTGAGGTCGTATTTCTCGTTCGGGCTGTGAATGCGGTCGTCGTTGAGGCCGAAACCCGCCATCACCACATCCATGCCGAGCTTCTCCTTGATCTCGGTCGCCACCGGGATCGAGCCGCCGCCACCGATGAAGGCGGCCTCCCGGCCCCATTCGTCGGTCAGGGCGGCCCGGGCCTTCTGGAACGGGGGCGCAGAAGTATCGAAAGCCACCGCGCGGCCGCTGCCATGTTCGCTGAATTCTACGCGGCAATCGCGGGGCAGCCGCGCCTTCACATGTTCGCGGAAGGCTGCGCGTATCCGGTGCGGGTCCTGGTCGAAGACGAGGCGGAAGGAGACCTTGGCCGAGGCGCTGGCCGGGATCACGGTCTTGAAGCCGGGACCCTGATAGCCGCCGCCCATGCCGTTGACCTCGCAGGTGGGGCGTGACCAGGTCATCTCGAGCACGCTGCGGCCCTTTTCGCCGGCGGGCTCGCCGAGACCGACCTCGCCGAGGAAGCTGGCCGGATCGAAGGGCAGGCGTTCCCACATGAGGCGCAGATGTTCGGGGAGTTCCGGCACGCCGTCATAGAAACCGGGCAGCGTGATCCGTCCCTCGGCATCGCGCAGATCAGCGAGGATGCGCGCCAGCACGTGGTTGGGATTGGCCGCCGCCGACCCGTAGAAGCCCGAGTGCAGGTCGCGATCGGCGCCGTAGATGGTCAGCTCCTCGCCGCAGAGGCCGCGCAGCGACACGGTAACGGCAGGAGTGTCGCTGTCCCACATGTTGGTGTCGCAGATCAGCGCCACGTCGGCCCTGAGTTCGTCGGCATGGGCATCGAGGAACGGCGGCAGGTTGACGCCTTCGGATTCCTCTTCACCCTCGAGCAGCACGCTGACCGCGAGCGGCAACTCGCCCATCTCCGCCATCCAGGCGCGGCAGGCCTCCACGAAGGTCATGAGCTGGCCCTTGTCGTCGGCGGCGCCACGCCCGCGGATCTCGCGGCTGCCATCGGGGCGGGTGACGAGGGCGGGTTCGAACGGATCGTCGTACCAGAGTTCAAGCGGGTCGACCGGCTGCACGTCGTAATGGCCATAGAAGAGGACCGAGGGACTGCCGCTGCCGTGATGGCCGACGACCATCGGATGGCCGGGGGTCTCGCGCACGGCCGCGTCGAAGCCGATTGCCGAGAGATCGGCCGCGTGCCACTCGGCGCAGGCGCGGGTCTCGGCCGCATATGCGGGGTCGGTGGAAATCGACTTCAGGCGCAACGTGGTGAACAGCCGCTGGATCGCACTGTCGAGGTCGGCATCGATGCGGGCGAGCACGCGGTCGAGGTCGGACATGGGTGCGTCTCCGGTTGGGATCAGCCCGGACCTAGGGGCAGGCCGAGCAGGTAGAAGGCAATGAGCAGGAGGGTCCAGACCACGAGAAGGACGGCCGTGTAGGGCAGCATCAGCGCGACGATGGTGCCGATCCCGGCATCCTTCACGTAACGGCCGGCAAAGCCCACCATGACCCCGAGATAGACGTTGAGTGGCGTGATCACGTTGGCGGGCGAGTCACCGACACGATAGGCGGCCAACACGAGGTCGGAATCGACGTCGAGACGCATGAAGAGCGGGATGAACACCGGGGCGAAGATCGCCCATTTTGCCACGGCGCCGGTGATCAGCAGGTCGATCACGAAGATCGTCAGCACGAAGATAACGATATAGGTCACCGTGCCAATCGGCACCGTCTCGAGAAAATCGGCGAGATTCGCCGCGAGTACCGTCGCGATGTTGGTGAAGTCGAAGAAGGCGATGAACTGGGCGATGACGAGCAGCAGGAAGATCAGCCCGGCGAGCCCGGCGAAGGTCTTGACGATCATGTCGATCGCTGCGGTGAGGTCCTTTACCGTTCCTGCGCCCTTGCCGTAGGCGAATCCGAGGGCGAAGAAGAGTGCGCTGATCAGGACGATCAGCCCCGACATGAAGGGCGAGCCCGACAGGATCTCGCCGGTCTCGGGGTGGCGGAGCGGAGCGCCGGGAGGCGCGGTCAGCAGGCCGATCACCAGGACGAAGCCGAGGAAAGCCCAGCCGGTGAAGCGCAGTCCGCGCGACTGCTCCGGCGAGAGTGCCGCGGCGGCTTCGACGGGCACGGTCCCATCGTAGGGGCCGAGATGGGGCTCGACGACCTTCTCGGTGAGCAGCGTGCAGATGATCCCCATCAGGATGCTCGAGACGATCATGAAGTAGAGATTGCCGACGAGCGTGATCTCGCGCGCGGGATCGACGAGGCGGATCGCATCGTTAGTCATCTCCGCGAGCAGCGCGTCGGTTGGCGTCACGATGATATTGACGAGAAACACGGCGGCGACGCCCGAGAAACCCGCGGCGAGCCCCGCGAGCGGATGTCGGCCCAGGCTGTGGAAGGCCGCCGCGGCGAGCGGCACCAGCACGAGATAGCCGGCGTCGGCGGCAATCGAGGAGACGATGCCGAGCATCACGATGATGAAGGTGAAGATCGAGCGGGGCGCAATCTCGACGATCTTGCGTACGAGCGCCGCGATCAGCCCGGATTCCTCGGCCAGTCCGACACCGATCATCGCGACGACGATCACCCCGACGGCGCCGAAACCGAGAAAGTTGCCGACGATCGACGTGAACATGAAGCGGATGCCGTCCGCAGAAAGCAGGCTCCGGACGGTCGTGGTCCGGGTGCCGACCTCGTGGGTAACCGGATCGACATACTCGTAGGTGGCGGACCAGCCGGTGAAGCCGAGAATGACCGACAGCAGGATCACGACGCCGATCAGCCAGAAGAAGATGATCGCCGGATGCGGCACCCGGTTGCCTACCCGCTCGATCGTCGTCAGGAAGGCATCCATCGGCCCGCTGCGGCCCGGGGAACTCACCGGTGGCCCTGTCGGGTTATGCGGAATCCCGGGCAGCCGTGCAGGATCGGCCGCGGAGCTGGCTCTCGCAGGATTCGTGGAGGCCCGGCGCACCTATCCCTTATCCGGGTTGATCCGGACCTCGGAACTCCGGAGCCGTCGCCACTCCCCGCCTTCATGCCGTGCCCCGCGTGGGTAAGGGACTGCCTTGTCCGGAAGATCATACGCTTCATGCGGCCGATTTTCCAGAAACTGGCGAGGCGCCTGTCGGAAACGGAATCCGACAGGGATTCCTCCGACACTTTGGAAACAAAGGGGGCACATCTCCCCCTTCACGCATCCCGCCGAGGGCGCGCTTGCCTTTACCTCCTGCCCGTCGATCGCCCTTGGCCACCCCTTCCCTGCTGTCGAACACCCGTGGGAGAACACGGCAAGCACCAGCGCAGGGCTTGCGCGCGCCCCTTACGGTGACCCGGTTCTTCTCGTGCTCGACGAGCCGAACTCGAATCTCGACGCCGAAGGTTCGGAGGCGCTCAACGCCGCCATTCGCACCGCAAAGGAGGACGGTCGTGCGGTGATCGTCACGGCGCACCGGCCGGCAGGTAGTGCCGAATGCGATCTTCTCCTCGCCCTCGAGAATGGTGCAGCGCGGGCCTTTGGTCCGCGCGACGAGATCCTGCGTGCCCGGGTCAGGAACCATGCCCAGATCGTCGGAACGCCGAAACTCGCTGCCGAGGGCAGGCCGGGATGATGAAACGCAACTTGGCCAACGACCCTCCACCACCGCATGGCCGCCCCTCCGAGACGTCTCCGGCCGGATGGGGAGGCCGGCGTAATGTCGGCATCGGACTTCTGACTCTCCTGTTCTTTATCGGCGGTTTTGGCAACTGGTCGGTCCTCACCGAAATCTCCGGGGCCGTCGTTGCTGCAGGCAGGCTTGAAGTCGAAGGCAGGCGGCAGATCGTCCAGCATCCGACCGGCGGCGTCGTTGACGAGATCCTGACGCGCGACGGCGATCGCGTCGAGGCGGGAGCGGTCCTGCTCAGGCTCGAAGGGGAGAAGACGCGCTCGGAGCTCGCGATCATCGAAGGCCAGCATTTCGAATTGCTGGTACGCATGGACCGGCTCGCCACAGAGCGGGACGGACGTACGGAGATTTCCTTCAGCCCCGATCTTGTGCGCCGGGCGCAACATGACCCCGCGGTGCGCGCGACGAGGGCCGCCAAAACCGAGCAGTTCGAGCTTCGCCGTGCTGCTTTCGAGGTGGCGGTCGCCGCGCTTCGCGAGCGCCAGATCCAGATAGGGCGGCAAGGCGAGGGGCTGAAGGCACAACGCGCGGCGACGGCCCGGCAGAAGGCGATCGTCTCGCAGACGGTTGCCCGCCAGCAGTCCCTGTTCGAACAGGGGATCGGCACGAAGACCAGGCTGCAGGAGGCGGAGAGCGAACTCGCGCAGATCGAAGGCAGGGAGGGGGCGATTGCCGCTGCCCTTGCCGAGAACAGGGCAAGGACTGCCGAGATCGACATCGACATCCATCAACTTCGCAGCGAACTCCGGAAGGAGGCCGCCGAAACCCTTCGCGATCTTGAGTTCCGCGAGATCGAGCTCCGGGAGCGCCGCCGGACCCTGGAGCGCGAGGTCGCAAATTTCGAGTTGCGTGCGCCTGCTACCGGAACCGTCTACGGCTCGAAGATCGACACGCTCCGTTCCGTGCTGAGAGCTGCGGAGCCGGCGATGTTCGTGGTGCCTGACGGAGCGCCTCTGGTCGTGCAGGCAAGGATCGAGCCGAACCGCATCGCGGATGTGCGGCAGGCCAGCATGCGGTTGTCAGGCTTTCGAGCCTGAATGCAGGTGTTACTCCGGAGGTTGCCGGGCGGGTGGTCGGGACCTCTGCCGATGCCATTCATGACGAGAGCGGCGCAAGCTACTACCTTGTCGGGATCAGCCTCACGGAGGCTGTCGGGCGAAAGCTCCACGGTCACGATCTTCGTCCCGGCATGCCGGTCGAGCTCTTCATCAGCACTGCGGCGCGAAGCCCGATCAGCTACCTAGCGAAGCCTCTTGCGGACTATTTCGTCAAGGCCATGCGCGAAACCTGATCATGACCGGAAGACATGGGCGCCGCCTCCCGGCATGAACAGATCAGCAATCACACCTTCTGGTGCCGGCACCTTCGCACGAGCTGCCGGCACCACTTGGCGTGATGGCGTGAACATGACCAGACGGCCGAAAGGGCAGATGCTCCTCAGCGACCTCTGGATACCATGAACCACTATTCTGCGGCAGCCACTCGAGCGCTGCCTCCAAGATATGCTTCGAGTGAGTCGTCCATGGCGTCGACCCACTTCGTGTGGTGCGGGGGCGCGAGCTTGCCGGTCATCGGCGAGACGTAGCCGTGGTCGCGGAATTCCATGATCGCGGCCTTCTTGTGCTTCTTCCACTGGAAG
>JAJUJF010000125.1 GCA_029265455.1 Paracoccaceae bacterium
CCTGAGCGTGGCAATTCCCGCCTCGACGGCGTGTTCCACCCGCACGCCATCATCGCGAAGCCGCACGAGATGGCTGACGAAATCGGCTCGGCGGGCGGGCCGGTGGAGGTTGCGGGCCCTGAATATCGTCCGTGACGCGATCCAGGATGCTGACTGGTCCCCGGATGCGGCTTCGCGGTTCGATCGGGCATGGGTCATCGGCAGGACGTCCTCCGTTCCTTCTCCGCGGCGGGGCGGCGGGACAGGCTCCCAACTCAGATGACGCTTGCCCCGCCCGTGTCCAGATGCCTGGCGGAACAGACATCACCATGCCCGCCGCCGATACCGACAACCATGCCCATGTGGAGATGGCACAACCATCCGTCATCTGTCCGTTTCCTGCCGATCATTGCCGCAACTTCCCGCACCCTGCACATGTCGGCTTCAGGGGACCTGCCGCGATCGCCCAGGCGGAAGTCCGGGCCGTCAGGTGCTTCGCATGACATTCGTGAAGTGGCTCCGGCGCGCTCTGGTCATTGCGGAGCGCCGCGCGTCATGCTGAACAGGAGCGGGGCAGGGGAGCAGGCAAGGCAAGCAATGAAGACGTTCCATACCGGCCGGGCGGCCATTCTCCTTCTCGTCGTCTGCGTGCCCGGCGCGGCGCAGCCGGCCCAAGGCAGCATCCAGCAGGGCCTCGCCATCGCCCGGACGCATTGCGCCCGGTGTCACTCGATCGACGCCAGCGGGCCGAGCCCGCTGCCACTGGCGCCGCCATTTCGCGACCTCCACAAGCTCTATCCGGTCGAAAGTCTCGAAGAAGCCCTCGCCGAGGGCATCATGACCGGCCATTCCGAGATGCCGCAATTCCGCTTCGAGCCGGAGGAGATCGAGAACCTGATCACCTGGCTCAAATCCCTCGAGTAGCGAAACCCCCTGTCATGAATCGCATCTCCTCGCTGATCCTGTTCCTGGCGCTGGTGCTTGGCGGTGGTCTTGCGCTCGGCTACCTGACCGCGCCGGGCGAATGGTATGCCGGCCTCACCAGGCCGGCCTTCAATCCGCCGGCCTGGGTGTTCGCGCCGGTGTGGACGGTCCTTTACGTCCTGATCGCCATTGCCGGCTGGCGGCTCTGGGAGCGCGATCGCACCGGCTGGCCGATGAGGCTGTGGTGGGCGCAGATGGTGCTGAACTTCCTGTGGACTCCCGTGTTCTTCACCGCCCATCAGATCGGGCTGGCATTCGTCGTGATCCTGCTGTTGCTCGCCGCGATCATCGGTTTCATCGTCACGGTGTGGCGGCCCGACCGTGTGGCCGCGTGGCTGTTCATGCCCTACGCCGTGTGGGTTGCCTTCGCGTCGCTGCTGAACGGTTCGATCTGGTTGCTGAACTGATGGATCAGGGGCAGGCATCAGCGGGACGCTGCGCCTTCTGATGGCGATGTGCCCGTTCCTGCGCGCGAGGAGCCAGGAACTCAGCCGACCATGGCCGAGACGACCATCGCGTTGGCGAAGTCGATGAAGAAGCCTCCGACCAGCGGGACGATGACGAAGGCCTTGTGGGCCGCTCCATGCTGCTGGGCGACAGCCGTCATGTTGGCGATCGCCGTTGCGGTCGAGCCAAGGGCGATGCCACCGAAACTTGCGGCGATCACGGTGGCCTCGTAGTCGCCCCCCATCGCCCGGAAGACCACCGCCACCGTGTAGATGACCGCAAGCAGGATCTGCAGGACGAGCACGGTGAGGATGAAGGCGAGAAGGCCGTCAAGTGCCCAGATCTGCAGCCCCATCAGCGCCATGGTGAGGAACAGGCCGAGCGCGATGTCCCCGATCAGGCTCAGGCCCTGCCGGATGCCGGGCCAGTGGCGGCGAAGGGAGATGCCGAGGCCCGCCGGCGTGACATTGCGAATGAGGATGCCCGCCATCAGGCAGCTCACGAAGGTCGGCAACGTGAACCCGGTCATCGCGATGACGCGGTCAAGGACCAGCCCGAGCATGATGACGATGTTGAGCGACAGCATTGCCCAGAGGACACTGAAATAATCCAGTCTGGGCGTGGGCTCCTCATGCGTCGCTCCGATGTCGAGCCGCCTGTCGCCCGAGGTTTCGATCCGGTGGCGGCGGATGAGGAAGGCCGCGATCGGGCCACCGATCACGCAGGCCGCGATCATGCCGACCGTGTTGGAGGCAACCCCGAGTTCCAGCGCGTTGGCGATCCCCAGCGTATCGACGAAATATGGCGTCCAGGCGAGGGTCGTGCCGACACCGCCCGTCAGCGAGATCGAGCCCGTCATCAGCCCGGCCCGGGGATCGAGCCCGAACAGGGAGGCCATCCCCATGCCGGCCAGATTCTGCAGGACGAGGAAGCCGCCGGCGAGGGCGAGAAGGATCGCGAGTGGCCGCCCGCCGGACAGGAGCGTGCGTATGTCGGACTTGAGCCCGATCCCGGCGAAGAAGACGAGCAGGAGGAAATCCCGTGCATCAAGCGAGAAGCGGATCTCGCGGCCGAAGATGAAATGGACCAGGCCGACGAAAACGGCGCAGGCAAGTCCGCCGATCACCGGCTCGGGCACCGCGTAACGCCGCAGTATCTCGCAGTTGAGGGTGAGGATCTTGCCGGACAGAAGAAGCAGGATGGCAATGGTAAACGAAAAGAAGCCGTCGATCTCGATCAAGATTTCCTCAAGCATGCTGATGCCGCCGACGGAAGGCGCGGGGCGCGGGCGGACTGGATGGGTGCAACGCACGCCGCGGCCCGGGCGCGCACGATCGGAAGATCGTCCGGCAGGCTGCGCAGGATGCGGTGCACCACACCCGCCGTCAAGATTGCAGGCTCTCCAGCGCCTTCAATCGTCGGGCCGCTGATAGTATTCTCGCCCAGGGGGAGGGAGCCGGGTTCAACCCCTCGCGGTTCCCGCCCTGCTCGGGCAGGATGGAGATGCCGATCATGACGCAGAAGATGAAGGCCGCGATCTTCGTCGAGAAGGGCCGCATCGTGCTCGACGAGAAGCCGGTGCCCGAAATCGGTCCCCTCGACGCCCTCATCCGCATCACGACGACCACGATCTGCGGCACCGATGTACATATCCTGAAGGGCGAGTACCCGGTGGAGCGTGGCCTGACCATCGGCCACGAGCCGGTCGGGGTGATCGAGAAGCTCGGCTCCGAGGTGAAGGGCTTCCATGAGGGCCAGCGCGTCATCGCTGGCGCGATCACCCCGTCCGGTCACAGCAATGCGTGTCTCTGCGGTGTCCTCGCGCAGGATGGGCCGGACACGAAACACGGCTTCAAGGCCGCGGGAGGCTGGCGCTTCGGCAACACGATCGACGGCTCGCAGGCGGAATTCCTGCGTGTGCCGGACGCGATGGTGAATCTCTCGCCCGTGCCTGACGGCCTGACCGACGAGCAGGTGCTGATGTGCCCGGACATCATGTCGACCGGGTTCTCGGGGGCCGAGCGGGGCAACGTGAAGATCGGCGATGCGGTCGTGGTGTTCGCGCTCGGGCCGATCGGCCTCTGCGCCGTCGCGGGCGCGAGGCTGATGGGCGCAACCACGATCATCGGCGTCGATACTGTACCCGAGCGGCTCGCCATGGCCCGCACGCTCGGCGCGACGCATACGGTGGACTTCAGGGCGGTCGATCCGGTCGAGGAGACCATGCGGATCACCGACGGACGCGGCGTCGATGTCGCGATCGAAGCACTCGGCACGCAGCAGACGTTCGGTTCCGCCCTCGCCGTGCTCCGGCCCGGGGGCACGCTCTCGAGCCTCGGGGTCTACGCGGACGATCTCGCGATCCCGGTGTCGGCCTTTGCCGCCGGGCTTGGCGACCATACGATCGTGACGACGCTCTGCCCGGGCGGCAAGGAGCGCATGCGCCGCCTGATGGAGGTGATCTCGTCCGGCCGGGTCGATCTCACGAACATGGTGACGCACCGCTACCGGCTCGACGAGATCGAGGAGGCCTACGACCTCTTCGCCAATCAGCGCGATGGCGTGCTGAAGGTCGCGATCACGCCCTGAAACCGCCCGCCGCGGGCGGAGACGGCATACCGGCGGTCCCGCAGGGACGATCTTGCAGCTCTCGCAGCGCTCCTGTCCCTGTCCGGGGCGCTGCGGCTTCGGGCGGATCGGTTCCCTGCCCGGACTCAGGCACAGGCTTGGCCTCGGCGAACTGCGCCTCCCGCTTCCTTCCTTTCGAGACGCGGGAAGCGGGGCGGGGGGCGACCTTGCCCGCCCCGGTCCGTCTCACCCTCGGTCTTCTCGCGCTCCCTCCAGCACGATCTCCAGCGACCCATCGGCCAGCGGCCGTTGCAGGGCCAGCGCCTCTTGCGAAGGGGCAGTGAGCCATTGTCGCCATTCCTCCGGCGTGGTCAGGATCACGGGCATGGCCTTGGGATGCACGGCGCCCACCTCGCGGTTCGGCGGGCAGGTGAGGAACGCGAAGAGTTCCGCCGTGACCTCGCCTTCCTTCACCTTGCGCACCGACGTCCACCGGGTGCGAAGGCCGGCAAAGAAACCGAGCGGCCGGTCACGACCGAGCGCGAACCAGACAGGATGGTTGCGCGGTGCCCCGGGACGGCCATCGATCTCCGAAAAACTGGTGAAGGGAACGAGGCAGCGGTGCTCCACCCCCAGCCATCGCCGCCAATGTGGTGAACCCACGTTGCGGATGTTGGTGACGCCGGGATCCCGGCGCTTGCCTTCGAGGAATCTCGGTGGCGTGGGCATGCCCCATCGCGCCATGGCAAGCTCCCATCCGCCCTCAGGCCCGGGCCGCAGGATCGGGGCCGGATAGTCCGGATAGATGCCGGGCTGCGCAGGAAGGTTGCCCGTCTGGTCCTCGATGACGTCATCCAGCACGCCGTCGAAGGCGCGCCGTATGGCGTCCTGGCCTTTCGTCAGGGAATAGAGGTTGCACATGACTGCCCACAGCGACTTCCGCAGCTGGAACAGTAAATGAACTGGATCGGTCCGGAAAGATGCCGGGCGGCAGCGGTGGCTCTGGCGGATCGTCCGGCCGGACCAATGACTTGTTCCGACGCACGCACCGGCTTTCCGTGACCCGTCAGCAGACCTGCGCTGCGGGCGTATCCGGTTCGCGGCCAGCCGGTGCGGCATCCGGACGAACCATCGCCGGGGCAGGAGCCGGGTGCGCGGCGTCGGGCGTGCGGACGGGTTTCATCCCGCTGAGCGCGCGTTCGCGTCCGCTGACGGCCTCGAGCCATCGCATGAGCGGATGAGTCGCGGGTCTCGGCCCCGGCCGGTCCGGCGGCAGATCAAGGAATCCGGTCCGGGGCTCCCCTTGCGCCGCGGGGGGCCAACCGAACGCCTTCCGGGCGAGGCGGGCGGCCTTGCCCCGGATCCCAAGGCCGGCAATGAGCAGCGCGACGTGCGGCGAGAGGCGGAGGGCCTTGCCGAACTCGATCGCACTCCTCGCGAACCGGTACTGGCAGGTAGCATGAACGACGGCGAGCCGGGCGCGCACCGATGCCTCCGCTACCGCCATCACATCGGCAGGGATGTCGGGAAAGCGCATCCGGATCTGTTCGAGCAGGAGCAGATTCGAGCGCTCCATCCGCACCTGATCCTCCGACATCGCTCCCGGCGTGAGCCGGTAACCGGTGAGATATTCGGGTACGACGCCCACCTTCCATCGCGAGGCAAGCAGGAGCTGGATGAGGTAATCCTCACAACCCTGGGCACCTTGCCGGTGCAGCTCGGGCTCGTAGCCCCCGACTTCCTCGAGCGGCGCGCGCCGGATCAGCAGCGAGCTGCCGTTGCCGACGAAATTGAGAAGCAGCATTCGCAGGAAGACATGCCCGGAGAAATCCCACGGGTCGGCGCTGTAGAGAAGGCGATCGGCCTCGTCGATCCGGCGGTAGAAGGTGTAGACGAACGCCATTTCGGGTCCGCCCGCCTCGATGGCGACAACTTGCCGCGCGATCTTCTCGGGGTGCCAGAGGTCGTCGGCGTCGATGGGCGCAACATAGGCGCCGCGGCTTGCCGCAATGCCGATGTTGCGCGCCCGCGCCACGCCGCCGTTCCGGGTCGAGATCAGGCGGATGCGCTCATCCTTCCCGGCTTCCCTGCGGACGATCGCAGCGGTGGCATCGGTCGAGCCGTCGTCGACGACGATGATCTCGAGGTCGCGGTAGGTCTGCGCCCGGATGCTGGCGAGGGTCGCCGCAACGGTGCGCTCGGCGTTATGTGCGGGAAGCACCACTGACACCAGTCCGTCGACACTCATTACAAGCCCTGTTCCTGCAACTGAGGCAGACCCGGCAATGACCGGGCTGCCTGCTGATCCGGTCAAGTCCTGAATGGGCCATGAAGGTGGAAACGAAAACCGAATTCCGCTAAGTTCATTAACAACCGCGTCGGGCTCTCCCACAATCGAGGTCGTTTACTATGAAACGATCCCGTTCTTTTGCTGCTGGCGCGGCGCGCGTAAAAGCCGGGCAAGGATATACCAGTCCGAGTGGCGGGCAGGGGTCCGGGCCTTCTACGGGGAGCAGGATGCCATCTGACGTGATCGAGAGCACGACAGCGCGACGTATCCTTCGCCTTGCCGGGCCCGAGCGTCGACTGGTGGCAGTCGTGGGAACGCTGGGGCTGGCCGCCGCGGTCTTCGAGGGGATGGGGCTGTCCTTCCTGATCCCCCTTGCGCGGATCATGCTCGACGGAACGATCGATACCGGCATCCCGGTCATCGGGCCGGTACTCGTCTGGCTTCAGGGGCATGTCGACCTGAGCGCGGTGATGATCGTCGCGTTTGTCGTCGGGTTCTTCTTCCTCGGCATCATCGTCAGCTATCTCAACCTCGTGGTCTCGAACGTTCTGGCGATGCGTTTCGCCCATGGCCTGCGGGTGAAGGTGTTCGAAACCGCCCTGCGCCGGCCGCTCTCCGAGATCGAGGGCCTGCCCGCGGGGCAGTTCGTGAACAATGTTGCCGGCGAGACCTGGCGGATATGCGACGCGCTGTTCGTGGTCATCGCGGCGGGAGTGCAGATCATTACCTGCACCGTGCTTTTCGCCTTCCTCCTGATGCTGTCGCCCTATTACACGGCCGTTCTCGTCATCATGACGGGGATCATGGCCCTGCTCGTGCATCTCGCGACGCGGGCGGTCCGCGGGATCGGCGCTTCCGCGGTATCCGCGAACGAGGCCTTCATGGCTTATCTCTGGGACGCGCTCGGCGGCCTGCGCGTCATTCGCGGCTTCGGCCTGGAATCGCACGAGCGCGCGCGTTTCGCCGACCGCTCGGCGCGCGTCGCGCGCGTCTATGCCCGGCTCAACATCCTCTCGGGCCTGGTCGGTCCGCTGACGCAGATGATGACGGTCGGCATGGTCGCCGCCATCGTCGGCCTCGCGGTTGTCGGTGGCGGCTCCCTCGCGACGCTGGTCGGCTTTCTCGCCATTGCCTACCGGATGCAGCCCCGGGTCTCGGCCATCCTCGGGGCGCGGACGAAGCTTCGCAGTCTCGAGGCGTCGGTCGACGCCATCGAGGATGCGCTGCAAGCCGGCCGGGATGCCGGCCCGGATCGCCGGGCGGTCAGCACCTTCGGCGGATTGCGGAGCGGACTCGAGCTGAGGAATGTCTCCGCGCGTTACCCGAATGCCGAGAAGCCTTCGCTTCACGACGTATCCTGCAGCTTCCGCTTCGGCGAGATGACGGCGATCGCCGGCCGCTCGGGTGCCGGCAAGTCGACTCTCGTGGCACTGCTGCTGCGTTTTCTCGACCCCGAACGGGGCACGATCCTCATCGACGGGAAGCTGCTCCAGAGCATCGAGCCGGAAAGCTGGCACCGGCGCATCGCCTTCGTCGAGCAGAACGCGTTTCTCTTCAATGCGAGCGTGCGCGAGAATATCGGCTACGGTGATCTCG
>JAJUJF010000009.1 GCA_029265455.1 Paracoccaceae bacterium
CCCATGGGCGGCCGGTTTCCCCGGCAGGGGTTCTTGACGCGGGGGCCGGGGCCTGAAACCGTCGCCGCTTCCGGACAGGGAGGAGCGCATGCGTGTCGAGGTCGAAGCCCCGGTGATCCGGCTGAGCGATTACCGTCCGCCGGCCTTCCTCGTTGACGAGGTATCGCTCGTCTTCCGCCTGGACCCTTCCGCGACGCGGGTCCGGGCGCGCCTGTCCATGCGGCCGAACCCCGCGCGCGAGGACGGCCCGCACGACCTGCGCCTCGACGGCGAGGCGATGCGTCTCGTCTCCGCCGCGATCGACGGCACACCCGTTTCCGCGAATGCGCTCACGGTGGACGATACCGGGCTCACCGTCGCCGCCGCCCATGTACCGGAGGGCAGCTTCACCTGGGAATGCGAGACCGAGATCGCGCCCGAAGCGAATACCGCGCTCGAAGGCCTCTATATGTCGAAGGGCATGTACTGCACCCAGTGCGAGGCCGAGGGTTTCCGCAAGATCACCTTCTATCCCGACCGGCCTGACGTGATGGCCCGTTTCCGGGTGAGGATCGAGGGGGACCTCCCGGTGCTGCTGTCGAACGGCAACCTGGTCGACGCCGGCGAGGGCTGGGCGGAATGGGAGGATCCCTTCCCGAAACCCTCCTACCTCTTCGCGCTGGTCGCGGGCGACCTCGAGCATGTGAGCGATCGCTTCGTCACCGCCTCGGGCCGGGAGGTGGAACTGCGCATCTATGTGCGCGCCGGCGACGAGGGGCGCACCGCCTACGCGATGGATGCGCTGAAGCGCTCGATGCGCTGGGACGAGGAAGTCTACGGCCGGGAATATGACCTCGACCTCTTCATGATCGTCGCGGTCGACGACTTCAACATGGGAGCGATGGAGAACAAGGGTCTCAACATCTTCAACTCGAAGTATGTTCTCGCCTCCCCCGAGACCGCGACCGACGCCGACTACAAGAACATCGAGGCGATCATCGCCCACGAGTATTTCCACAACTGGACCGGCAACCGGATCACCTGCCGCGACTGGTTCCAGCTATCGCTGAAGGAGGGGCTCACGGTCTTCCGTGACCAGTGTTTCTCCGCCGATCAGCGATCGGCCGGCGTGAAGCGCATCGAAGACGTCGCCCGCCTGCGCGGTCAGCAGTTCCGCGAGGACGCGGGCCCCCTCGCCCATCCGGTCAGGCCCCAGCAGTATATCGAGATCAACAACTTCTACACGGCGACCGTCTACGAAAAGGGCGCCGAGGTCATCCGCATGCTCCACAGCCTCGTCGGGCCGGAGCTCTACCGCGAGGCCCTCAACCTCTATTTCGAGCGCCACGACGGCGAAGCCTGCACGATCGAGGACTGGCTGAAGGTGTTCGAGGACGTCTCGGGCCGCGACCTCTCGCAGTTCAAACGCTGGTACGAACAGGCCGGCACGCCGCGGCTCCGGGTGCGCGAGCAATGGGAGAACGGCCGCTACACCCTCACCCTCGCCCAGGAAACGCCACCCACCCCCGGCCAGCCGGAGAAGCTGCCCCTCGTGATTCCCGTCGCCTACGGGCTCCTTGCCCAGGACGGGCGCGAGCTGGCTTCCGGCCTGATCGAGTTCACGGAAGCCGAGCAGAGCTTCACGTTCGACCTCCCCGAACGCCCGGTGCCCTCGCTGCTCCGCGGCTTCTCTGCGCCGGTGATCCTCGAACGCGAGGCCGCCGAGGGCGACCACGCCGTGCTTCTTGCGCATGATTCCGACCCCTTCAACCGCTGGGAGGCGGCGCGTGGCATGGCGCTGACGCTCCTTGCCCGGATGGCGGAGGATGAAACGGCCGAAGATCCCGCCTTCCTCGCCGGAATGCAGGCCGTGGCGGAGGATGCGGCGGCGGATCCGGCGTTCGCGGCCCTCACCCTCTCGCTTCCTTCCGAGGAGGAGGTCATCGCGCATGTCGCCGATGCCGGACGGGTGCCCGACCCCGATGCCATCCATCAGGCCCGCCGCGCCCTCGACCGGCGGCTGGCGGCGGCGCTCGGTCCGACCCTCGACTCGCTCTACCGCGAGAACGCCGTTCCCGGCCCCTACAGCCCCGATGCCGGGGCGGCGGGAAGGCGCGCGCTCAGGAACCGGGCGCTCGCGCTCCTCATGGCCCGCTCGCCGGATGCAGGCGAGGCCGAGCGCCAGTTCGAGACCGCCGAGAACATGACCGAGCGGATGGCCGCCCTCACCACCCTCGTCATCCATGACCGGGCGGAGGCCGCACTCGCGCGTTTCCACGGCGACTGGCGCCACGACCCCCTCGTCCTCGACAAATGGTTCGCGGTGCAGGCAACCTGCACCCCGCCTGCGCGCGCGGTGGAGACGGTCACGGCGCTTGCCCGGCACGAGGATTTCGACTGGCGGAACCCGAACCGCTTCCGCTCGCTGATCGGCGCCTTCGCCAGCGCCAATCCGGCGGGGCTGCACCGGCCGGATGGCGCGGGCTACCGGCTGGTGATCGACTGGCTCGCGCGGCTCGATCCGGTCAACCCCCAGACCGCCGCCCGCATCGCCGCGAGCCTCGGGACATGGCGGTGGTTCGACCACGACCGGCAGGCGCTGATGCGGGGCGAGCTCGAGCGCCTCGCCGCGCTTCCCGGCCTTTCGCGCGACACCGGGGAAATCGTCGCGCGGCTGCTCGGGCAATAGGCGGGAGGGGCTGCGCCCCGCCGCAGGGAGGACATCGCGATGACGACCCCACATCCGGCCCGCGACCTTGGCGAGGCCATGCGCCGCGGCCTGGCCAACCGCTGCCCGAACTGCGGAGAGGGGCGGATGTTCGACGGCTATCTCACCGTCGCCGGGAAATGCGCCGCATGCGGGGAGCCGCTCGGCGATTATCGCGCGGCCGACGGGCCGGCCTTCTTCACCATCTGCATCGTCGGGGCCCTGCTCGTGCCGATCCTCGGCTTCACCTTCGTGATCTTCCGGCCCGAGCCGCTGACGCTGGTCCTGATCGTCTCGGCGATCTCGGTGGTGCTGGCGCTCGTCCTGCTCCGGTTCGTGAAGGGCGCCTTCATCGGCTATCTCTGGGCGAAGCACGAGCGCGACCCCGGCGCCTGACCCCATCCCCGGCACTCTTGCCCCGTCCGGACGCCCCGGCTAGATGGGGCGGGTGTTTTCCGCGAGGAGCCTCATGGCCGAGCTTTCCTATCGCGAGCCCGATCCCAGGATCATCGCCGGCGCCACCGGCGACTGGGAACTCGTCATCGGGCTCGAGGTCCATGCCCAGGTGAAGTCGAAGGCGAAGCTCTTCTCCGGCGCCTCGACCGAATTCGGCGCCGAGCCCAACTCCAACGTCTCGCTCGTCGATGCGGCAATGCCGGGGATGCTTCCGGTCCTGAACGGCTTCTGCGTCGAGCAGGCGGTGCGTACCGGCCTCGGCCTCAAGGCGAAGATCAACCGCTTCTCGCGTTTCGACCGCAAGAACTACTTCTACCCCGACCTGCCGCAGGGCTACCAGATCAGCCAGCTCTACCACCCGATCGTCGGCGAGGGCGAGGTGCTCGTGGACATGGAGCCCGGCATCGCCCGGCGCGTGCGGATCGAGCGCATCCATCTCGAACAGGATGCGGGCAAGCAGATCCATGATCTCGACCCGACACGCAGCCTCGTCGACCTCAACCGTACCGGCGTCGCGCTGATGGAGATCGTCTCCCGCCCGGACATCCGCGGCCCCGAGGAGGCGGCCGAATATGTCCGCAAGCTCCGCCAGATCATGCGCTATCTCGACACCTGCGACGGCAACATGCAGGAGGGCTCGCTCCGGGCCGACGTCAACGTCTCGGTGCGCCCCAGGGGCTCGACCGAACTCGGCACCCGCTGCGAGATCAAGAACCTCAACTCGATGCGCTTCATCATGCAGGCGATCGAGGCCGAGGCGCGCCGCCAGATCGCCATCCTCGAGGACGGCGGCACGGTCGAGCAGGAGACCCGCCTCTTCGATCCCGCACGTGGCGAGACCCGCTCGATGCGCTCCAAGGAGGAGGCGCACGACTACCGCTATTTTCCCGACCCGGACCTCCTGCCGCTCGAACTCGAGGAGGAATGGATCGCGCGGATCGCGGCAAGCCTGCCCGAGCTTCCCGACGAAAAGAAGGCCCGGTTCGTCACCCAGTACGGCATGACCGAATACGACGCGGGCGTGCTTACCGCCGAACCCGCTTCCGCCGACTATTTCGAGGCGGTGGCGAAGGGCCGTGACGGCAAGCAGGCCGCGAACTGGGTGATCAACGAACTCTTCGGCCGGCTCAACAAGGAAGGCCGCGGCATCGAGGACAGCCCGATCAGGCCCGACCAGCTCGGCGGCCTTCTTGATCTGATCGCGAAAGGCGATATCTCCGGAAAGATCGCCAAGGACGTGTTCGAGATCCTCTGGACCGAAGGCGGCGACCCCGCGAGGATCGTCGAGGAACGCGGCCTGAAACAGGTGACCGACCTCGGCGCGATCGAGAAGGCCGTGGACGAGGTGATCGCTGCCAACCCCGCCCAGGTCGAGAAGGCGCGCGGCAAGCCCTCGCTCGCTGGCTGGTTCGTCGGCCAGGTGATGAAGGCGACCGGCGGCCGCGCCAATCCGCAGGCGGTCAACGAGATCGTGCGGAAGAAACTCGGGATCGGCTAGCGAGTTGCCGCGTTTTCCATGCCGGAAAGTCGTATGCACTTTCGCGGAAACGCCCGGACGACAGGAGGGGTGCCGATGGAATACGAATACCGCGTGGTTCCCGCCCCGAGGCGGCTCAGGAAGATCAAGGGCGTTCGCTCCACCCCCGAGCTTTTCGCGACGACGCTGACCGATGCCATCAATGCCGAGGCGCGGCAGGGCTGGGAATATGTCCGCAGCGAATCGATGACGGCCGAAGGTCCCTCCGGCTGGCTGCGGCGCGGCCGGATCGTCGAGGAGACGATGATGATCTTCCGCCGCCCCCGCCCGTCGACGCCGCAGCTTCGCGGTGCCGGAGCGACGGAGCCGCTGCTCGCCCGCGCCCCCGCCGGTCACGACAGGACGCCGGAGTCCGCCGTTCCCCCTCTCTCGGGTGCCGGCAGGACCGCGGGACGCGAAGCCGCGCCCGCACCGGTCGTGCCTGGGGCGGAGCGCAACCGTCCTGCCGCCTCCGAGGCACGTGGAGATTCACTGCGTCCGGTGCCCGACGCCATGCGTTCCCGGACGCCGCCGCTGCTGCGGCCGGTGCCCCGGCACACGCCGGACGACAGGTCCTGAGACGTCAGCCGCCGCTGCCGCCGAGGTCGAGTTGAAGGGCATGCACCCGCTCCGCGAGTTCTTCGGCCAGGACCCTGTGCACGGCGCGCGCGCGTGCGAGCCGGTTCATCGCCCCGAGGCTCTCCGCGCGCATGACGACACGGAAATGCGTCTCCCCGCCCTCGCGCCAGCCGGCATGGCCGCGGTGCTTCTCGCTCTCGTCGATCACCTCGAGCCGGTCGGGCGCAAAGGCCGCCTCGAGCTTGGTCCGGATACGCTCGGCCATTCCCGCCATCACATTCGTCTTTCCCTGCCGACGGCATCTTGGTTCCCAGGAACCAGACACTAAACTACGTCGCTCGACTCGCAAGCCTGAGGTCCCGAACGTCCATGCAGCGCCGCTCGCCCTTCGACTTCGACATTTCCGTCTCCGCGGACAAGCGCCGCCGCGCGCGTGGCCGCGGCATGTCGGGCGCGGTGGAAACCTCCTCGCGCCAGTGCGACAAGCCGGGCTGCGGCAGACCCGGGAAGTTCCGCGCCCCGAAATCGCCCGACCTGCTTGACGAGTACTGGTGGTTCTGCCTCGACCACGTGCGCGAGTACAACCAGAAGTGGAACTTCTTCGAGGGCTGTTCCGACGAGGAGCTCGAGCGCCAGTTTGCCGCAGACCGGGTCTGGGAGCGCCCGACCCGGCCCTTCCGGGACAGCATCCGCAGCGCCGGCTATTCTCCCCATGCCGAGGGCCGCGCCTGGGCGCGGTTCGGCCTTGACGATCCGCTGGACCTCCTCGGCGAAAAGGCCACGCTCAACCCCGGCCGCGACGGGCGGGCGGCCTCGGTGCGGCCCGAGCGCCGGCTGCCGCCCACGGAACGGCGGGCACTCGACATCCTCGACGCCCGCGACCTTACGACCAAGTCCGAGATCCGCAAGCAGTACAAGACCCTCGTCAAGGATCTCCATCCCGACATGAACGGCGGCAGCCGCGCTGACGAGGCACGGCTGGCGGAGGTGGTCTGGGCCTGGGAGCAGATCAAGGCGAGCCGCAGTTTCCCCGACTGAGCGGCGCGCGTCAAGCCGCCCGCGCGCGTCGGGGAATGCGCCGCGATCCCGGCGCACGTTCCCGTGTGGAGCCGCGCGCCTGCACATTCCGCGGGGCCGCCGCCTTGCGCGGCACCACCTTTTGCGACACATAACCCGTGATCCCGCCCCAAGGGGGCAAAGCTTGGAGTTTGACCGATGCCCGACGGCGCGCTGGAGATGCCCGCGGAACCTACGGTGACCTATTCGGTGCGCGAACTTTTCGGCATCGACACCGACATGACCGTGAAGGGCTTCGCCGAAGCCAGCGAGCGCGTGCCCGATATCGATCCCACCTACCGCTTCGACCCGGACACCACGCGCGCGATCCTTGCCGGCTTTGCCTTTAACCGCCGCGTGATGATCCAGGGTTATCACGGCACCGGCAAGTCCACCCATATCGAACAGGTGGCTGCCCGGCTCAACTGGCCCTGCGTGCGCGTCAACCTCGACAGCCACATCAGCCGGATCGACCTCCTCGGCAAGGACGCGATCCGCATCCGCGACGGCAAGCAGGTGACGGAGTTCCAGGAAGGCATCCTGCCCTGGTGCCTGCGCAATCCTGTCGCGATCTGTTTCGACGAATACGATGCCGGCCGCCCGGACGTGATGTTCGTGATCCAGCGCGTGCTCGAGACCGACGGCAAGCTCACCCTTCTCGACCAGAACCGGGTGATCCGGCCCCATCCCTATTTCCGCCTCTTCGCCACCGCCAACACCATCGGCCTTGGCGACACCACCGGCCTCTACCACGGTACCCAGCAGATCAACCAGGGCCAGATGGACCGCTGGTCGATGGTGGTGACGCTGAACTACCTGCCCCATGATGCCGAAGCCGAGATCGTGCTCGCGAAATACCCCGAATACGACACGGAGGAAGGGCGCAAGATCGTCTCGCGCATGGTGACGGTGGCCGACCTGACGCGTGCGGCCTTCATGAACGGCGATCTCTCGACGGTGATGAGCCCGCGCACGGTCCTCGCCTGGGCCGAGAACACGCGGATCTTCGGCGACATCGGCTTCGCCTTCCGCCTCACCTTCCTCAACAAATGCGACGAGCTCGAGCGCCAGACCGTCGCCGAATTCTATCAGCGCTGCTTCGACAAGGAACTGCCCGAGAGCGCGGTAAGCATGAGCCTCGGCTGACGTGGCGAAGCCCTCCGACAACCCTGCCGACCCGTTCAAGAAGGCGCTGGCCGAGACGACCAAGGCCATGGCGAACGAGCCCGAGCTCGAGGTCGCGTTTTCGGTCGATCCGCCGGGCGTCTCCAACCGGACGATGCGGCTGCCGCAGATCACGCGACGGATGACGCGCGAGGAGGTCCTGCTCGCGCGCGGCACCGCCGACGCCTACGCGCTGCGCCTGCGCTACCACGACGACGCCACCCACCGCCGCTACGCCCCCCGGGGCGAGACCGCGGCCCAGCTCTTCGAGGCGATGGAAACCGCGCGCTGCGAGGCGCGAGGCGCGCGCGCGATGCCGGGCACCGCCGGCAACATCGACGCGCGCATCGCCCACGAGGCCCTTCGCCTCGGCTACGGCGAGATCACCGATCCCGACAAGGTGCCGCTCGCTGCCGCTGTCGGCTATCTCGTCCGCCAGCGCGCGACCGGGCGGCCGCTGCCCGCACCGGCGCAGAACCTGCTCGATCTTGTCCGGGACCGGCTGGAAGCAACCGGCGGCGGTTTCGAAGATATCGGTGCGCTGCTCGACGACCAGCGCGCCTTCGCCCGTTTCGCCCGCCAGGTCATCGAGGATCTCGGCTTCGGCGAGCAGCTCGGCGACGATCCCGACACGGACGACGTCGAGACCGAGGACGAGGACGAGACCGACGACAGCGACGGCGATTCCGAGGAGCAGCCGGGCGACGAGAGCCAGCCCTCCGGCAACCAGCAGATGCTGCAGGAGGCGGCGATGGGGGGCGAGCCCGATCCCTCCTTCACCGAGCAGGTCGAGGCCGAGATCGACGCCGACGCCGACGAGGTCGAGACCGACGAGGCCGAGGTCACCGAACGCGCGCCCCCGCCCCATTCCGAGGCCGATCCCGAATACCGGGTCTACACGACGAAATTCGACGAGGAGGTGCGGGCCGAGGATCTCGCCGATCCCGCCGAGCTCGACCGGCTGCGCCTCTATCTCGACCAGCAGCTCGAGCCGCTGAAGGGCGCGGTCGCGCGCCTTGCCAACCGGTTGCAGCGCCGCCTCCAGGCCCAGCAGAACCGTGCCTGGGAATTCGACCGCGAGGAAGGTACGCTCGACGCCGGCCGCCTCGCCCGCGTCGTCGCGAACCCGATGACGCCGCTCTCCTTCAAGATCGAGCGCGATACCGAGTTCCGCGACACCGTGGTGACGCTCCTGATCGACAACTCCGGCTCGATGCGCGGCCGGCCGATCTCGATCGCGGCGATCTGCGCCGACGTGATGGCGCGCACGCTCGAGCGCTGCCAGGTCAAGGTCGAGATCCTCGGCTTCACCACCCGCGCGTGGAAGGGCGGGCAGTCGCGCGAGGCGTGGCTTGCCGAGGGCCGGCCGCCACGGCCGGGCAGGCTCAACGATCTCCGCCACATCATCTACAAGCCCGCCGACGCGCCGTGGCGGCGGGCACGGGCAAGCCTCGGCCTGATGATGAAGGAAGGCCTTCTCAAGGAGAATATCGACGGCGAGGCCCTCGAATGGGCGCATCGGCGGCTCCAGAACCGCCCCGAGTCGCGCCGCATCCTGATGGTGATCTCCGACGGGGCGCCGGTCGATGACTCCACGCTCTCGGTCAATCCGGCCACCTTCCTCGAGAAGCATCTCCGCGATGTCATCGCGATGATCGAGCGCCGCCGCGCGGTCGAGCTCATCGCCATCGGCATCGGCCACGACGTGACCCGGTACTATTCCCGCGCCGTCACCATCACCGATGTCGAGCAGCTCGCCGGCGCCATGACCGAGCAGCTGGCCGCCCTCTTCGACAACGATCCTGTCCGTGTGACCCGCACCGCCCGGCAACGCCTGCGCGCCTGACCGGCCGGCAGCGCCGCCCTTCAAGCCGCGCCGGCCGCGCGTTTCCCGGCTCGCGCGGGGCGACTCATGGGCCGGAAACCGGGTTTCCCCCGGTGATCGCCCGATTCCTTCCGCATTCCTGCGCCGGGCACGCTGACGCGTTTACGCCCGATTAACCTCCTGTTCTTCTTCCAGATCAATGACTTGAGGGGGTTTTCACGCGTGGGCGCCTCCTGCCCACGGCTCTTTTCGGCGCTCGCAGGCGTTGACCCGGGACGGTTAATCGGTGGAAAACATCCGCCACCTTCGCTCACGAGTTCGCGACCATGTTCCAGGACTTCCGCCGCCGCACCACGCCCGAGACCGGCCCTGCCCGTCTCGCAGCGCTGCGTGAGGCGATGGCGGCGGCCGGTGTCGATGCCTTCCTCGTCCCCCGCGCCGACGCCCATCAGGGCGAGAACGTCGCCCCCCGCGACGAGCGGCTCGCCTGGCTCACCGGCTTCACCGGATCGGCGGGTTTCGCCGCCGTGACCGGAGATCGCGCCGTGGTCTTCGTCGACGGCCGCTACCGGCTCCAGGTCGAGGCCGAGGTGGAGGGCACGGCCTTCGAGATCGGCCGTCACCCGGAGGAGAAGCTCGCCGACTGGCTCCGCGCGGCCCTCCCGGAAGGAGGCAGGGTCGCATTCGACCCCTGGCTTCATACCCACGGCCAGATCGCCGCCCTCGAGGCCGATCTCGAAGGGTCCGGCCTGACGCTGGTCCCTTCCGGAAATCTCGTGGACGGGATCTGGACCGACCAGCCGCCCCCGCCGGCGGCGCCGGTCATGGTCCATCCCGACAGCCTCGCCGGCCGCAGCTCGGCCGAGAAACGCGCCGCCATCGCCGGGGAGCTGCGCGGGCAGGGCATCGCGGCCTGCATCCTCACCCTCCCCGACTCCATCGCATGGCTCCTCAACATCCGCGGCAGCGACATCCCGCGCACGCCGGTCGCCCTCGCCTTCGCCATCCTCCATGCCGATGCCTCGGTCGATCTCTTCATCGACCCCGCCAGGGTCGACGACGCGGTGCAGGCGCATCTCGGCCCCGATATCCGTCTCCGGCCACCGCCCGCCTTCGGCCCCTCCCTCACAAGGCTCGAGGGGAAGGTCGGCGTGGACCGCGACACCGCCCCTGTCCAGGTCTCCAGCGAACTCGCGAATGGCGGGGCCGAACGCGTCTGGATGCGCGATCCCTGCATCCTTCCCAAGGCGACCAAGACCGAAGCCGAGCTCGCCGGCACCCGTGCCGCCCATCTGCGCGACGGGGCGGCGATGGCAGAATTCCTCGCCTGGCTCGATCGCGCGGGCCCCGGCGGCGAACTGACCGAGATCGACGTCGTGCGCAGGCTCGAACAGTTCCGCCGCGACACCGGCAGGCTGCACGACATCTCCTTCGACACGATCTGCGGCGCCGGCCCGCACGGGGCGATCGTCCATTACCGGGTGAGCGAGGCGACCAACCGCCAGGTGAAGCCCGGCGAGCTGCTCCTGATCGATTCCGGCGGCCAGTATCCGGACGGCACCACCGACATCACCCGCACGGTGGCGATCGGGCCACCCGACCACTCCGCCATCGGCCCCTTCACCCGCGTCCTCAAGGGCATGATCGCCCTTTCCACCCTGCGCTGGCCCGAAGGCCTCGCCGGGCGCGACATCGACGCCATCGCCCGCGCCGCCCTCTGGCAGGCGGGACTGGACTTCGACCACGGGACCGGCCACGGCGTCGGCGCCTTCCTCGGCGTCCACGAGGGGCCGCAGGCGATCTCGCGCCGCTCCGTCGAGCCGCTGCGCCCCGGCATGATCGTCTCGAACGAGCCCGGCTACTACCGCGCGGGCGCCTTCGGCATCCGCATCGAGAATCTGCTCGCCGTCCGCACCCCGCTATTGCCCGAGGGCGGTGACCGCGCCATGCTCTCCTTCGAGACGCTGACGCTTGCTCCTGTTGATACCAGCCTTGTCGATGTCACGCTTCTCACCGGGCCGGAACGCGACTGGCTCAACGCCTATCACGATCACGTCCGGATGAGCCTCTGCCCGCTGGTGGAACCGGAAACCGCCGAGTGGCTCGCCCGCGCCTGCCTGCCCATCTGAGCCGGCCAGCGGCCGCTCTCCCACCGGAAGTTCGGAAAGGAGTCATTATGATCATGATCGAGGGCAAACGCATCACCATCCGCCCTGCGGAACGGCCCTGGACGATCCGGGCCGGCGGAGCCGTCATCGGCGAGACCTCGCGTGCACTCGAACTCGACGAAGCCGGCCACGATCCGGTCATCTACTTCCCGCGCGAGGACCTCGCGATGGCCTTCCTCGAACCCTCGGAGACGCAGAGCGTCTGCCCGTTCAAGGGAAAGGCGACCTACTGGAACATCATTGCCAAGAGCGGCCCGATCCTCGACGCCGGCTGGTCCTATGACGAACCCAACCCGGAGGCGCAGGAGATCGCCGGCTACATCGCCTTCCATCCCGACCGCGTCACCGTCGAGGAAGTCTGAGCCGGCAGTCGGCCGGATCGAACGGGGGCTGCCGGATCAGCCCGCCATGAGGGCGCGCGCCGCCGCCCGCGCCTCCTCCGTCACCGTGTCCCCTGCCAGCATCCGCGCGATCTCGGCCTCGCGCGCCCGCGCATCGAGGCGAAGGATGTCCGTGCGCACGCCGCTGCGATCCACCGTCTTGCCCACCAGCCAGTGATGCGCCCCCCGCGCTGCCACCTGTGGCGAGTGCGTGACCACCAGCACCTGCGCGGTTTCCGCAAGCTGCGACAGCCGCCGCCCGACTGCGTCCGCCGTCGCGCCGCCGATGCCCCGGTCGATCTCGTCGAAGACGATGGTGAGCCCCTCGCCGCGCCCGGTGAGGCAGACCTTGAGCGCCAGCATCAGACGCGAGAGCTCGCCCCCGGAGGCGACGCGGCTGATCGGCCCCGGCGGCAGGCCGCGGCCGGTGGCGACGGTGAAGGTCACCTGATCCATGCCCTCGGGCCCGGGTTCGGCGTCTGCGACCTCGGTCACGAACCGCGCCGACTCGAGCTTCAGGGGCGGGAGCTCCTCGCTCATGCGCGCATCGAGCCGCGCCGCCGCCGCACGCCGCGCCTCGCCGAGCCGTCCGGCCACCGCGCGGTAGTGGGCCTCCGCCGCCGCACGCTCTGCCTCCCGTGCGCCGATTGCCTCCTCTCCCGCATCAAGCGCCTCGAGCCGCGCCCGCAACTCCACCGCGAGCACCGGCAGATCATCGGGAGCGACGCCATGCTTGCGGGCAAGGCCGCGGATCGCGAAGAGCCGCTCCTCGACGAGTTCGAGCTCGCCGGGATCGGCATCGAGCGCGGCCATGCAGTCGGCAAGCCCGCGTTCGGCCTCGGCGAGTTCGGCAAGCGCGCGCGTCACCGCATCCATCGGCGCGCGCAGCATCTCCTCGAGCGCATCACCGCCCCGGACCGTCGCCGCCTCGAGCCGCTTCAGCGCATCGAGGAGCACCCCTTCCGCCCCGTCAGGCGAGAATGCGCCGGCAGCGGCGGCGAGATCCTCGCCCACCTGCGCCGCCGCCTGCAGCGCCCGGCGTCGCGCATCGAGCTCGGGCTCCTCGCCGGGCTGGGGGTCGAGGGCATCGAGCTCCGCCACGGCGTGGCGCAGGTAGTCGGCATCCCGCGCAGCTGCGGCGAATGCATCCTGTGCCGCCGCAAGCGCGGCCTCCGCCGCCCGCAACGCGCTCCAGGCCGTCCGTACCTCGGCGACAAGTCCCTCCGCCCCCGCGAAGGCGTCGAGCAGCATCCTGTGCCCGCGCGGGTCGAGGAGGCCGCGTTCGTCATGCTGCCCATGGATCTCGACCAGCCCGTCCGCGAGCATCCGCAGCGTCTCCGCCGCCACCCTCCGGTCGTTGACAAAGGCCGTCGCCCGCCCGTCGGCGCTGACGGTCCGGCGCAGGATGAGTTCGCCTTCCGCAGTGATTCCCGCCGCTTCCAGCACCGCCTCCGCGGCATGGCCGGGATCGAGGCCGAAGACCGCCTCGACCTCGCCCCGCTCCGCGCCCGGCCGCACCATGCCGGCCCGCCCCCGCCAGCCGAGGGCAAAGGCAAGGGCATCGAGCAGGATCGACTTTCCCGCTCCCGTCTCGCCCGTCAGCACGTTGAGCCCGGGCTCGAACCGCATGTCCACCGCCTCGATCAGTGCGAGATTGCGGATGCGCAGGCTCTGGAGCATCTCTATCGCCAGTGGCCGAGAACGACCTGTCGGTAGATCTGGCTGAGCCAGCCGCCGCCGGCATCCTCCGGGCGCAGGCCCTGACCCGTCAGGAGCGCGTAGCTGTCCTGGTACCACCGGGTGCCGCGGAAGTTGTGGCCGAGGATCGCGGCAGCCGTCTGTGCCTCGGCGTCGAGCCCGAGCGACAGATAGGCTTCGACCAGCCGGTGCAGCGCCTCCGGCGTATGGGTCGTGGTCTGGTAGTCCTGCACCACCACCCGGAAGCGGTTGATCGCCGCCGTGTAATGCCCTCGGGCAAGGTAATAGCGGCCGATCTCCATCTCCTTGCCGGCGAGGTGATCGAGCGCGAGATCGAACTTCATCTTCGCCGAGGCCGCCCATTCGCTGTCCGGATAGCGCTCGATGATGTCGCGCAGCTCCTGCAGCGCCTCGAGCGTGTTCTCCTGGTCGCGTCCGACATCGACGATCTGGTCATAATAGGAGAGGGCGACGAGATACTGCGCATACGGCGCGTCCTCGTCGGCAGGGAAGAAGTCGAGGAAGCGGTTCGCGGCCGCGCGCGATTCCTCATGCCGCCCGGCCTGGTGATAGGCATAGGCCGACATCAGCATCGAGCGTTTCGCCCATTCCGAATAGGGATAGAGCCGCTCGACCTCGGCGAAGAGCTCGGCCGCCTGGCGCGGCTTGCCGCTCTCGAGAAGCGCCTCCGCATCGAGATAGATTTCCTGCGGAGTGCGGGACTCGACCGGCGGCTCCTTGGCGCCACTGCAGCCCGCAACGAGAACCAGTAACGCGAGGATTATCCCCCGGCTCGCCCAGCGTCCGTAATTCATCGCGTCCTTCGGTCGTTCCTGCTGCCCTGGCGCATGCCCCTCGCCGGGGCCGGAGCCCATGTAGCACAAGCTTCCGGCCTGTCACACCCCGGATCGCTGCTCCCCGTGCGGATCGTCAACCTGCGCGACGAAGCGCCGCGAGCTCGACACCGACGTCCGGCAGAACTTCGGACCCGGCCGCCTCGAGCGTCACCCGCTCCCAGGCGCCTTCGGTGGCGAAGAGCTTGCGCAGCAGGCGGTTGGTCACGCCATGCCCTGCCCGCTCGCCGTGATAGGCGCCGAGAATCGGCGCACCCGCGAGCGCGAGGTCGCCGACAGCATCGAGCATCTTGTGCCGGACAAACTCGTCGCTGCGCCGGAGCCCGCCCGGGTTCAGGACGGTCGCGCCATCGACGACGATGGCGTTCTCGAGCGAGCCGCCGAGCGCCAGGCCACGCGCCTGCATCATCTCGACATCACCCAGCCGGCAGAAGGTCCGGCAATCGGCGAGTTCGTGAAGGAAGGTGCCGTTCGCAAGATCAAGCGCCTTCTCCTGCCGCCCGATCGCGGCCTCGGCAAAATCGATCGTGAATGCGATCTCGAACCGGTCGGCCGGCCGCAGTTCCGCCGACGCCTCGCCCTCCTCGACGCGGATCGGCGCGAGAATGCGGATCACCTCGATCGAAGTGGCCACCGGCCTCAGCCCCGCCCCCATGATCGCCGCCACGAACCGCCGCGAGGACCCGTCCATGATCGGCACTTCCGGCCCGTCGATCTCGACCACCGCGTGATGCACGCCAAGCCCCGCGAGAGCTGCCATCACATGCTCGACCGTTGCAACGGTGACACCGTCGGCGTTGCCGATGACGGTGCAGAGCGTGGTGTCGACGACGTGATCGAACCGCGCCGGAATCACGGGATCCCGATCGCTCACGTCGGTGCGATGGAACCGGATGCCTCCCTCCGCCGCCGGGCGCAAGGTGATCCGGGCCGGCCGACCGGAATGGAGACCGGTCCCGACGAGGCTTGCGGCCTGGCTGAGCGTGTACTGCATCGAACTCACCTCGGTAACGCCTTGAAGGCGGCGGGTTCTTCCCGCTGGTTGCGAGGCTGAGATACGCATCCCCACGCGTGCAATCAAATCAAGCTTTATGTCCGTTTGCGACAAAGGGGTGACGGAAGCATCTCCGCGGCAACGAAAAAGGCATCCGGATCCCTCCGGATGCCTCTCCCGATGGCCCGAGGCGGCGGGCCGCCGGCTTTATGCTCAGTTGGCCTGGCGACGCAGGAAGGCCGGGATCTCGACCCGATCGCGCTCGGCATCCTCGAAATCGGGCTCGGGACGCCGGGCCTGCCGCGGTGCGGGAGTCCCCGGCTCAGGGCGTACGCGCGGCGCCTCGGGGTCGCGGCCATGGCCGGTCATGCGATGGATCAGGCTGTTGATGGTGAGCCGCGTCGACCGCTCCGGCTGCGGCGCCGGCTGGACATGGGAGGCGGGACGGACCGGCTCGGCCTTCGGGATGTTGTGGACGGCCCGCTGCAGGCGCGCCAGCGCCTCCGGCGACGGCTCGCCGCGACGCATGGAGGCCGCGGCCGGTGCCACGGGCTGCTCGCCGTCCTCGACCGGGTGGGCCACCGGCGCGGCCTCGGGTTCCTCGTAGGCCGCATCCTGGGGATGCACGCCCTGCTGCGGCTGCGACCGGGCCTGCTGGACCGGGACATAGGCCGCCTGCTGGACGGGGGCCGGGCGCGGCTCGGCCGGGCGGACCACCGGCTGGGGCTCCGCCACCGGCTCGGCATCCGCCCGCTTCGGCAGCGGCATCGCTTCCGAACGCTCGAGCGCATCGATGCCGGTCGCGACGACCGAGACCCGCATCATCCCGGTCATCTCCGGGTCGAGGGTCGAACCCACCATGATGTTGGCGTCCGGGTCGACCTCGGCGCGGATGCGGTTCGCGGCCTCGTCGAGTTCGAAGAGGGTGAGGTCGGGGCCGGCGGTAATGTTGATCAGCACGCCCTTCGCGCCCTTGAGGCTGATCTCGTCGAGGAGCGGGTTGGCGATCGCCTTCTCGGCGGCCTGCACCGCGCGGTCATCGCCGTCCGCCTCCCCCGTGCCCATCATCGCCTTGCCCATCTCGTTCATCACCGAACGGACGTCGGCGAAGTCGAGGTTGATGATGCCGGGCCGGACCATGAGGTCGGTCACGCCCTTGACGCCCTGGTAGAGCACGTCGTCGGCGAGCGCGAAGGCCTCGGTGAAGGTGGTCTTCTCGTTGGCCAGCCGGAACAGGTTCTGGTTCGGGATGATGATGAGGGTGTCGACCTGCTTCTGCAGCTCCTCGAGCCCGCCCTCGGCCTGGCGCATGCGGCGCGCGCCCTCGAACTGGAAGGGCTTGGTCACGACACCGACGGTGAGGATGCCCATCTCGCGGGCGGCGCGGGCGATGATCGGCGCCGCCCCGGTCCCGGTGCCGCCGCCCATGCCGGCGGTGATGAAGCACATGTGGCTGCCGACGAGCCGGTCGACGATCTCCTCGATCGATTCCTCGGCAGCGGCAGCGCCCACCTCCGGCCGCGCGCCGGCGCCGAGGCCCTCGGTCACCCGGGCGCCGAGCTGGAGCTTGTTCGAGGCCCGAGACTGCTGGAGCGCCTGGTGGTCGGTATTGGCGACGACGAACTCGCAGCCCTCGAGCTGGTTCTCGATCATGTTGTTGACGGCGTTGCCGCCGGCACCGCCGACGCCGATCACGGTGATCCGTGGCGTAAGGTCGTTCGAGACCGGGATACTCAGTGTAAGTGCCATGTTACTGCCCGCCTGCTTTGTTGATCTGCCTCTCGCGTGCCCCTGAACCGTCGGCTTCGCTGTTCTTGTGATTCGAACTTAACGAAATCAACGGGTAAGGCCACCCTTTATGCTAATCCGACCGCAATATCTTGTGGACGATCGCAAGATGAACGGATATCCTCCCGATTAACCACAATTTACCAGTTGTCCTTGAACCAGCGCAGCGCCCGCGCCACCCGCCGGGTGCCGATCCGGTCGGCCGGCATCTCGAAATCCCAGCATTCGTCATGCGGATGCGAGGTGTGGAGCGCGAGGCCGACGGTGGCGGCGAAGGCGGTGCCGGTCGTCGATTGCGGCAGCCCCTGCACCCGCAGCGGCTTGCCGATCCGTACTTGCCGGCCGAGGATGCGTCCTGCCACCGTCTCGAGCCCCGGCGTCTGGGCAACACCCCCGGTGAGCACGATCCGCTGCGAGGGGAGATCGTCGAACCCCGCCGCCTCCAGCCGGTCGCGCACCTCCTCGAGGATCTCCTCCATCCGCGGCCGCATCACCCCGATCAGCTCGGTGCGGGAGATCGTACGGCGGTCATGGTCCCAGTCGCCGAGGATCGACGGCAGCTCGATCATGTCGCGATCATCGAGGCCGGTTGCGACGAGGCCGCCGTGCATGGTCTTCAGCCGCTCGGCGTCGGTCATCGATACCTGAAGCCCCTGGCAGATGTCGGAAGTGACATGCGCCCCGCCCATGCGGACCGTATCGGCATAGATCATCTGCCGCCGCACGAAGATCGAGATGCCGGTCGCGCCCCCGCCGAGGTCGATGCAGGCGGCGCCGAGCTCCTGCTCGTCCTCGACCAGCGCGGCGAGCCCGGCGGCATAGGGGGCGCAGACAATGCCCGCCACCTCGAGATCGCAGCGCCGGACGCAGTGGAGCACGGTCTGGATCGCCGTGGCGCCGACCGTCAGCAGATGCATGTCCACCTCGAGCCGCCGGCCGACCTGGCCGCGGGGATCGGTAAGCCCCGTACGCCCGTCGAGGACGAAATTCACCGGCAGCGCGTGGATCACCTCGCGGTCGGCCCCGTAATCGGGAAGCTCGCAGGCGGCGAGCACTTCGCCGATGTCGCGTTCACGCACGGCGCTGCCGTCGACATCGGCGGCGCCGGTCACGCCGTAGGAGCGCGGCCGCCCGCCCGAGAAGCCGACGATGACGTGATCGACACGGATATTCGCCATCTTCTGCGCGGCCTGGATTGCCGTCATCACCGCGCGCTCGGTTTCCTCCATCTCGGCGATCTCGCCGAAACGCACCCCGCGCGAGCGGGTGTTCGCCGCGCCGATCACCCGGAAGACGCCGTGGACCGTGCGCCCGTCGGCATCGGGCTCCCCCGGCACGAACTGGAGCACGAGGCATGCGACCTTGGAGCTGCCGATGTCGAGAACCGCGATCACGCCCCGCTTCAGCGCCGCTTCGCGACGTGCGCGCATGCCGCGCTGGATCTCGTAGAGCTTCCGCCTCATGCATTGTCTCCCTGGTCACGATCGCGCCGCGCGAGGAACCCGGCCCTGGCGGATTCGGTCAGCCGCGCCGTCGGCCGGCGCATGTCGCGGAGATCGATCACCGTCACGTCCCGGTCGAGAAGCGCGCTCCCCTCCTGCATGGCCATCGCGTAACGGAGAGCCGCCGCCGGTGCTTCCGCCGGCAGCTTGATCCGCTGGTCCCGGTCGAGGACGAGGTCCCAGCGCCGCCCGCCCATCCGCACGAGACCGCGGATCCGGTCCATGACCGGCGCGGCCTCCGCCAGCAGCGCGAGCGCCTCCGGCACCGCCTGATCCGCGCCCGTACCGACAATGAGCGGCAGGTCGGCGCGCCTGAGCCGGCTGTCGACCTCGGCCACGCGCACTCCCTCGCCGTCGAGCAGCAGGAGCCCTCCGGCGGAGCGCCAGAGCACCACCGGGATCCGCTCCACCGCCCGGATCTCGAGCGCGCCCGAGGGCAATGCCCGCACCCGCGCCCGCTCGACCGCGGCCAGGGTCTCGACCCGCTCGCGCACGGCGGCGACATTGACCTCGAGCGAACTGGCAGGAAGCGAGACGAGGGCCGCCTCGCGGATCTGCTCGGCAAGCTCGGGGCTGACGTCGGGAATGTCGAACCGCGCGATGGTGAACTGCGGCTGCTCGACCACCGCCTCTCGCACCCATGCCACCGCCGCCTCGGCGCGCGTGCGCAGGTCGAACTCGACCGCCAGCGTCCAGCCCCCGGCGATCAGCGCCGCCCCCGGCAGCACCACGTTGACGAACCGCCGCACCCCCGGCCGCAGCCAGAAGCGTGTGAGCCTGTAGCGCAGCCGCGATGGTGCCGGATCGCGGCGCAGCCGCGCCGCTTCCGGATCCCGCCGGAAACGCGGCAGGACCTGCTCCCGTCCGATGCGATGCTCCCCCCTCAGCGGCCGCACGAGGCATCCTCCACCATCCAGCGCACCAGCTCCCCGAAACCGATCCCGCAATGCGCCGCCTGCTCGGGCGCGAGCGAGGTCGGGGTCATGCCTGGCTGGGTGTTGACCTCGAGGATGATGAGCCCCTCGACGCCGCGGCTC
Source organism: Paracoccaceae bacterium (assembly GCA_029265455.1). Lineage (GTDB taxonomy): Bacteria > Pseudomonadota > Alphaproteobacteria > Rhodobacterales > Rhodobacteraceae > Amaricoccus. Next base: position 19,704 of record JAJUJF010000009.1, read on the forward strand.
TCGTCCCAGCGGAAGTCCGCCCGGCTCACCCCGCGGCAGCCGAGCGCGCGATGTGCGCGAAGCGCATAATCGAGACAGGCGGCGGCCACCTCCTCCGGCACTGCCGCCGGCACGACATGGCGCGAGCCGCCCGGGGAATATTTCGCGTGGTAATCGTACCAGCCGTCGGCAACGATGTCGGTGACCGCAAGGGCCCGATCTCCCATCACCGTCGTCGTCAGCTCCCGCCCCGGCACGTATCTCTCGACCATCACCGTTTCCGGCATTTCCGGCCCGAGCTGCGCCGGAGCGTTCGCCGCCTCGTGGACGAGATAGACGCCGACCGAAGACCCTTCGTTGACAGGCTTGACGACATAGGGCGGCGACATCGGATGGCCGCTTCGCGCCGCTTCGGCGCTGGTCAGCAGGCTTTCCGCAACCGGCAGGTCCGCCGCCGCGAACACCTGTTTCGCCCGCGCCTTGTCCATCGCCAGGGCAGAGGCGAGCACGCCGGAATGCGTGTAGGGAATCCCCAGCCATTCGAGGATGCCCTGGACGCATCCGTCCTCGCCCCAGCGACCATGCAGCGCGTTGAAGACGACATCCGGCCTGGCACGCGAAAGCACCTCGGGCAGATCCTGCCCGGCATCGATCTCGACTACGTCGAATCCTTCACCCCGCAGCGCAGCCGCGCATTCGCGTCCGGAGACGAGCGATACCTCGCGCTCGGCCGACCGGCCGCCCTTGAGCACTGCGATACGGGCGCGTGTCCTGCTCGACATGCCCGCCTCGTTCGTCGCCCCGGGGTACATTGCCCCGAAGCCTGGTTATTTGCGGGCTCTCATTGTTCACCGACCCGCATGATTTCCCACTCTAGACTTATTCCGGTGCTTTCCAAAACCTTTTTTCGCACAAGTTCGCCCAGGGATTCCAGATCGGCGGCTTTCGCCCCTCCGGCATTGACGAGGAAGTTCGGATGCAATGGCGACATCATCGCCCCGCCGAGCCGCGCGCCCCGCATCCCCGCCTCGTCTATGAGCTTCCAGGCCTTGAGATCATGGACATCGTCCTCGCGCCCGGTGGAGGAGAACCCCGCCGGATTGCGGAAGGTGGATCCCGCCGAGCGCTCCTTCACCGGCTGCGTCGCATCCCGTCTCGTGACCTGGGCCTCCATCCGCGCCAGGATCGCTTCGGGCGCATCCTCGGGTCCTTCCAGCACCGCCTCCGTCAGCACCGCCCCTTCCGGTACCGCCGAGGAGCGATAGCCGAATCGCATCTCCCCGGGCCCGAGCACGATGGGGCTGCCGTCTCGCGCCACGCCCCGCGCCTCGACGAAGACATCGGCGAGATAGGTGCCGTAGCAGCCGGCGTTCATCTTCACCGCGCCGCCGATCGTTCCGGGGATCGTGCGCAGGAAGCCGAGGTCGATTCCCGCTGCCGCCGCCTGCCGTGCCACATGGGCATCGAGTGCCGCAGCCCCGGCGATCACCCGGCGCCCCTCGATCCGGACCGCGTTGAACCCGCGCCCGAGCCGGATCACCACACCCCGGAGGCCGCCGTCCCGGACGATGAGGTTGGAACCCACGCCTAGCGGGAACACCGGCACATCTGCCGGCAGGGCTGCAAGGAAATCCGCGAGATCATCTTCGTCCGCCGGCTGGAACAGCCAGTCCGCCGGGCCGCCCGCCCGGAGCCAGGTGAGCTCCGCAAGCGGCCTGCCCTGCGTGAGCGTACCGCGCACGGGAGGCAGGTCCCTCACGCCGGGATCCGCTCCTTCGTCCCGTCCTGGCCCGATCCCGCAAGCCGTGCCGGCAGCGCATTCGTCCAGGCCGAGATCGAGCCTGCCCCGAGGCAGACCACCATGTCGCCCGGCCGCGCCTCGGCGCGCACGAATTCCGCGAGTCCCTCCTCCCCGACAAGCGCCAGCGCACGCCGGTGGCCGTTCGCGATCAGCCCGCCCACCAGCGTGTCACGGCTTACCCCTTCGATCGGCGTCTCGCCCGCCGCATAGATGTCGGTGATCGCGACGACATCGGCGTCATTGAAACAGTCGCAGAACTGGGTGAAGAGGTCGCGAAGCCGCGTGAACCGATGCGGCTGGTGCACGGCGATCACCCGGCCCTCCGCCGCCTGCCGCGCCGCCTTCAGCACCGCGGCGATCTCCACCGGGTGATGACCATAATCATCGATGATCGTGACGCCGTTCCACTCGCCGACGCGGGTGAAGCGGCGGTTGACGCCGCCGAAACCCGCGAGCGCCGACTTGATTGCCTGTACCGGCACCTTAAGATGCAGCGCCACCGCGATCGCCGCGAGCGCGTTCTGGACGTTGTGCTCGCCCGGCATCGGCAGGGACACGCCCTCGATCACCCGCCCCTCGGTATTGAGGGAAACGTCGAACACCGCGCAGCCCGCCTCGGTCCGCATGGCGCGCGCCTGCACATCCGCCTGCGGCGAGAATCCGTAGGTCACGACCCGTCGGTCGCTGATCCGCCGCACGAGAGCCTGCACTTCCGGATGATCGATGCAGCAGACGGCAAGGCCGTAGAAGGGGATGTTGGAAACGAACTGGTCGAAGGCCGCGCGCACCGCCTCGAACGAGCCGTAATGGTCGAGATGCTCGGGATCGATATTGGTCACGAGCGCGATCGTCGCCGGCAGCTTCACGAAGGTGCCGTCCGATTCATCGGCCTCGACCACCATCCACTGGCCTGTCCCGATCCGCGCGTTCGACCCGTAGGCATGGATGACGCCGCCGTTGATCACCGTCGGGTCCATCCCCCCCGCATCGAGCAGCGCCGCGACCATCGAGGTCGTCGTCGTCTTGCCATGTGTGCCGCCGACGGCGACGTTCGATTTCAGGCGCATGAGTTCGGCGAGCATCTCGGCCCGGCGCACCACCGGGAGACCGCGCGCCCGCGCCGCGTCGAGTTCGGGATTGCCCGGCCGGATCGCCGAGGAGATCACCACCACCTGCGCGTTCTCGAGGTTCTCCGCCTTCTGACCGATGAAGATCCGCGCGCCCTTCTCGGCGAGGCGTTCGGTGATCGCGCTCTCGCGCAGGTCGGAGCCCTGGACGGTGAAGCCGTGGTTGATCAGCACCTCGGCAATGCCGGACATGCCGATGCCGCCGATGCCGACGAAGTGGATGGCCCCGATGTCATGAGGAAGCCGCGTCTCGCCGTTCATGATCTCTGCTCCCGTGTGGCGAGCCGCTCCACAAGCGCCGCCAGTTCCTCGACCGCGTCCGGGCGTCCCTCCGCCCCGCTCGCCATCGCCATCGCCGCCGCCCCTTCCGGGTCGCCGAGAATCGCGGCGATATGCCCCGCGAGGCCTGGGGAGGTCAATTCCTCCTCGCGGATCATGAAGGCGCCACCCGATTCGACGAGGCCCCGCGCATTTGCCGCCTGGTGGTCGTCCGCGGCCGCCCGGTAGGGAATGAGGATCGCCGGCCGGCCGATGGCGGTGATGTCGGCGATCGAGGAGGCACCCGCCCGGCTGATCACGAGCTGCGCCGCGACGAGCCTCTCGGGTACGTCCTCGAAGAAGGACCTCAGTTCCGCCTGCACCCCCATCTCCCGATAGAGGTCGCGCACGCGACCCATGTCCTCGGGCCGGACCTGCTGCGCGAGGAGGAGCCGCTGCCGCATCTCCTCCGGCAGCGCCCGCACGGCCTCGGGCACGACTCGCGCGAAGAGGCCCGCGCCCTGGCTGCCGCCGATGACGAGGAGCCGGAGCGGTCCCGTTTCGGGCGGCTCGTAGGGCGCGCCCGCGCGCATCCGCACATCCGGACGCACCGGGTTGCCGGTGATCACGCCCGCCGTCCCCTCCGGCAGGTCGGTAGGCCAGGTACCGCAGGCCACCGCATCAACGCGGGTCGCGAACCAGCGGTTCACCCGGCCGAGCACGCCGTTCGCCTCGTGGATCAGCCGCGGCAGCCCGAGGAGAGTCGCCGCCGCCATCGCCGGCAGCGCCGGATAGCCGCCGAATCCGACGACGCAGGCCGGCCGCTCGCGCCGCATCGCCATGGCGCTTGACGCGATCCCGGCCGCGACCAGGCCCGGCACCATCGCCCGCCGCCAGAGCGATCCCTGCGCGAAGGATCCCGCCGCCGTCACCTGCCGCTCGACCGCCGCCGGAAAGCCTCCGGTGTATCGCGCGCCCCGCGCGTCGGTAGCGAGGCGAACCTGCCACCCGCGCAGGAGCATCTCCTCCGCAAGCGCCTGCGCCGGGAACATGTGTCCGCCGGTGCCGCCTGCCGCGAGGACGAGAAGGGGGGCATCCGCCCGGCGGCCGAGACGCGGCACTGACGAGACCCGGGGCTCCGGCCCGGCCCCGCCCTGCGGGCGCATGTCGAGACGGGAAATGTTCACCGTGGCACCCCCAGCAGTTCGTGAAGGTCATGCTGCGGCCGCCGCCGCGTCAACGCAAGCAGCGCGCCGAGGCCGAGCCCCGCCGCGATCAGCGACGAGCCGCCGTAGGAGACAAGCGGCAGCGTCATTCCCTTCGCCGGCAGCAGCCGCACCGAGACGCCGAGATTGATCAGCGCCTGCATGCCGAGGAGCACCGCAAGCCCGGTCCCGGCGAGGCGGATGAAGGTGTCACGCTCGCGCACGAGCCGGACCAGCGAACGCACGACGATGGTCAGATAGAGCCCCATCACCAGCACGCAGAGGAGGAGGCCGAACTCCTCGGCGGCAACGGCGATGATGAAGTCGGTATGGGCATCCGGCAGCGTCCATTTCACCGTGCCGTTGCCGACGCCCACGCCGAAGATGCCGCCTTCCTGGATCGCATTCGTCGCGTAGCCGATCTGGGTGCGCGGATCGACCTCGGTGGTAAGGAAGCCGTCGATCCGCCGTGCCACATGTTCGGAACTCTGGTAGGCGGCCCAGCCGAAGGCGAGGACGCTGCCGCCCACCGCTCCGAGCAGGAGGAGCGAGGCGCCGGCCGCGAAATACATCAGACCCCAGGTGGCGATCACGAGGCCCGCCTGACCGAAATCCGGCTGCACCGCGAGAAGCGCCGTCAGCACCACCGCCACCACGAGCGAGATCGCCCGTCCCGGCGGTCCGTCGATATCGTGGCTTGCCGCCAGCACCCACCCGGTGAAGATCGCGAAGGCGGGCTTGAGGAATTCCGATGGCTGCACCGAAATCACCTTCAGCGAATACCAGCGCACCGCGCCCTTGCCGAAATCGGTGCCGAAGACCGGCAGGAAGACGAGTGCCAGCACCGCCACGGCGAAGATGATCACGCCCCCGCGCCTGATCCTCACCGGATCGAGCATCGACACCGACACCATCACGGCAAGGGCGGCAAGGCCGAAGAACGCCTGCCGGTAGACGTAGTGGAAATGGTCGAGCCCGTTCCTCACCGCCAGCGGCGGCGAGGCGGCGAGCGCGAGCAGCATGCCGACGAGGAACAGGCCGAAGATCGCCGCAAGCGACCAGCGGTCGATCGTGCGCCACCATTCCGGCAGGATCGCCTCGCCCTGCCGCGCCGGCTGGGCGCGGAAGACCATTTCGGTCATCGGGAAGTACTCATCTGCCTCGTGCCTCGGTTCCGCCCGAACTTGCCGCCGGCGCGGGATTTTGGACGTACCCTATTCCTTTTCCGCCGGCTCCGCCAGCATTTCACGCGGGAAGCGGAGATTCGCCGAAAATTCCGCACGTTCCTCGTGCACCGTTGTTCCGGCCCGCCCCTGCGAGGCTGCGGCCCCGCCCGCCCGAGGTCCGGCGGCCACCGCAGCACTGTCGCGCGGGTTCAGCGCCGCTCGGCAAGCCACACCGAATGGCGATCACAGTCCGGATCCTCGGCAATGAAGGCGCGGACGACGAGGCCGGCCTCCTCCATCACCCCCGCGTAATCCGCAGGCGACAGACTGGCATGATAGACGGGCAGTCCGCCGACACTGCCCACCGCCTCGCTCGCGTCCGGCCCGCTCGTGAAGAGGAGCGCGCCCCCCCTCTCGAGATGGCGGGCGAAGACCGGGAACATGGCCCGCTGGTCGTCGGCGGCGAGATGGAAGAAACTGTCCCAGGCAATGATGCCGCCGAAGCGCCGGCCGAGATCGAGATGCCGCATGTCGGCCCTGATCCACTCGCCCCCGGGCCAGCGCCGGCGGCAGATCGCGAGCATCGCCTCGGCGATGTCCACCCCGGTCACCCGGTAGCCGGCATCGATCAGCCAGCGCCCGATCGGCTCGCCCGAGCCGCAGCCGAGATCGAGCACCGCGCTTCCCGGCGCCACCCGTGCGCGGAACCGCTCGAGCCAGCTCCGCTCGAAGAGGACGCGCGTCCGGCCCCGGTCCCATTCCCGGGCCACCCGTTCATAGACCTCAGGGATCTCTCCCGGCGTCCCCGGCTCAGCCTTCGACATGCGCGCGCACCAGCGCCTCGAAGGCCTCGCCCCGCGCCTCGAAATCCGTGAACTGATCGAAACTCGCGCAGGCAGGCGCAAGCAATACGGTCTCGCCCTCCTCCGCCTCCGCGAGAGCCCGCGCCACCGCGACATCGAGCGTTCCGCTCACCTCATGCGGCACCTCGCCGAGCGTCCGCGCGAACTCCTCTGCCGCCGCGCCGATCAGGTAGGCCTTCGCCACCCGCCCGAAGAGCGGCCGCAGGCTCTCGATCCCGCCCGCCTTCGCCTCCCCGCCCACGATCCAGCGCACGCGTTCGAACGTGCCGAGCGACTTCGCCGCCGAATCGGCATTGGTCGCCTTCGAGTCGTTGACGATCCGCACGCCCCTCACGGTCGCGATCGTCTGCGCCCGGTGCCGCAGGCCGGTGAAACTGGCCAGCCCCGGCTCGATCTGCCGCGGGCCGAGGCCGAGCGCCCGCGCCGCGGCATAGGCGGCGCAGGCGTTCTGGTGGTTGTGCATCCCCGGCAGCGCCAGCATCGGCCGCAGATCGATCGACGCCATCTGCCGGCCGCCGCGCCACTCCGCGAGGAAGCCCCGGCGCGCGAAGATGTTCCAGCCGCCATCCGCGAGCTTGCGCGTCGCCACCCGGATCACCGGCTCGCCGCTTCCGGCCTGCTCGCGCATGACATTGGCGAGGAACCGTCCCTCCTTCTCGTCGACGCCGATCACCGACCGCCCCGGCCCCCCCTGCGTGAAGAGCCGCCGCTTTGCCGCGAAATATCCGCCGATCCCGCCGTGGCGGTCGAGATGATCAGGCGAGAGATTGAGAAAGACCGCGATATCGGGCTGCAGCGCGCGGGCGAGCTCGATCTGGTAGGACGAGAGCTCGAGCACCGTCACCTGCCCGTCCTCCGCCGGAGCGAGGTCGAGGACACCGCGGCCTATGTTGCCGCCCATCTGCACCGGCCGCCCGGCCTCGCGCAGGACATGGGCGAGAAGCGCCGTCGTCGTCGACTTGCCGTTCGACCCGGTGATCGCCACCACCTGCGGCGTGCGGTCGAACTCCGCCCAGGCCTCGGTCGCGTAGGAGCGGAAGAAGAGGCCGACATCGTTGTCGACCGCGACCCCCGCCTCCCAGGCCGCGGCAACCACGGGATGCGGCTCGGGGTAGAGATGCGGGATCCCCGGCGAGACGATCAGCGCCTTGACGCCCTCGAGCGCGTTCGCCCGGCGCAGATCGCGAATCTCCGTATCCTCCGCCGCAGCCGCCTCGCGCGCCGCCTCGCGGTCGTCCCAGGCGACGACCTCCGCGCCGCCCTCGCGCAGCGCCCGCACCGCCGGCAGGCCCGACCGCCCGAGGCCGAGCACCGCGACCCTGTCGCCGGCATAACCGCGGACCGGGATCATTCAGAAGTTTCCGCTTGTTCGTGCACGGGCAGAAGGTGCCAGGCATTTCGATAAGGCGCCAGCCATCCTTCAGGGTAAGGATTCGGTTCTGGCCGAAAAACTCGATCATAATTTGGCAGCAAGCGACGGACGTTGCTGTCTCTTCGGGTGCGGCCATCGCGTCCGGGGTTTCTAAGCCAAACCGCGTGACTCCTGCTGACAACCTCGGCAACCATGGCACTCGGGATGACATATATTTCCGGTCGCTCCCGTTCGGTGCCCCCAAAGTCGACAAAGCAGTAGAATAGTGCGTCAGAGCAGAGACGCTCGTGCTTGACGCTCATGTGCCACCCTCCGTCTCCGCCTCGACCCGAGCGAGTCTTGACTTGGATTGAGCACAAACAGTTCCCCTCGGTATCAGCAACGATGATGTCCATGTTGGGCACACCCGCAGGCGCAAGAGCTGCTATGTATCCACGCCTCAGTAGCTCCGACATAACATAGTGCTCGCCTGCCGCGCCGAGTAATGAAGTTGTAGATACCATTATACTTATTCTGCACTAAGCTGCCTACCGCAGCTTGAGCGTGGCCAGCCCGATCAGCGCGAGGATGATCGAGACGATCCAGAACCGGATCACGATCTGCGGCTCGGCCCAGCCCTTCTTCTCGAAATGGTGGTGGATCGGCGCCATCAGGAAGACCCGCTTCTGCGTCCGCTTGAAATAGAGCACCTGGATGATGACCGACAGCGCCTCGACCACGAAGAGGCCTCCGACGATCGCGAGCACGATCTCGTGCTTGGTCGCCACCGCGATCGCGCCGAGCGCACCCCCGAGCGCGAGCGAGCCGGTATCCCCCATGAACACTGCCGCCGGCGGCGCGTTGTACCAGAGGAACCCGAGGCCACCGCCGAGGAGCGCCGCGACGAAGACCGCGATCTCGCCGGTGCCCGGCACGTAATGCACGTCGAGATACTCGGTGAAGTCCACCCTGCCCACCGCATAGGCGATGATGCCGAGCGACGCCGCCGCGATCATCACCGGCATGATCGCGAGGCCGTCGAGCCCGTCGGTGAGATTCACCGCATTCGCCGAACCGACGATGACCAGCATCGCGAATGGCACGAAGGCCCAGCCGAGGTCGAGGAGCAGCGTCTTGAACACCGGAAAGGCGAGCTGCCCCGTCAGCGGTTCGGGATGGAGCCACATCGCCCAGGCCCCCGCCACCAGAGCCACGCCGAAGCCGATCGCCAGGCGCAGCCGCCCCGACACGCCGGCATGGGTCTGTTTCGTCACCTTGGCATAATCGTCCGCGAAGCCGATCAGCCCGAAGGCGAGCGTCACGAACAGCACCATCCACACATAGCCGTTGTCCCAGCGCGCCCAGAGGAGCGTCGCCACCACCACCGCGGAGAGGATCAGCAGCCCCCCCATCGTCGGCGTGCCGGCCTTGGTCAGGAGATGACTCGCCGGGCCATCCTCCCGGATCGGCTGGCCCCGCCCCTGTCGCAGCCTCAGGAGATTGATGAGCGGCGGGCCGAACAGGAAGCCGAAAACGAGCGCCGTGAAGAATGCCCCGCCGGCCCGGAAGGTGATGTAGCGGAACAGGTTGAAGATGCTGACGTTCTGCGACAGCTCCGCGAAATAGTAGAACATGTACGATCAGTTCCCAGTGCCGGCCGGCGGCCGCGCCGAGCCGAGCCGCCGCAGCGCCTCGACCACCATCGCGATCCGCGACCCGTTCGAGCCCTTGACCATCGCGACATCGCCGGGGCCCACCAGCCGCCCGGCCCGCGCCGCGAGGGCCTCTGCCGTCTCGTGCCACTCTCCCCGGCGCGAAGGCGGCAGCGCCTCGTGCAGCGAACGCATCCGCGGCCCCGCGCAATGCACGACATCGACGGCCTCCATCCCCGGCAGATCCGCGAGCCCCGCATGGAGCGCCGCCTCGTCCGGCCCGAGTTCGAGCATGTCGCCGAGGAAGGCCACCCTCCGTCCCGAGCGGCGCAGTTCGCCCGTCCCCGGCAGCTCGGTCGCGGCAAGGACCTCGAAGGCCGCTGCCATCGCCGCCGGATTCGCGTTGTAGCTCTCGTCGATCAGCATCAGCATCCCGTCGTCGTCCTCGGGGCCGAGCGGCACCTCGATCATCGCCCCGCGTCCGATCGGCGCCTGCCATTCGCCGAGCGCGAGCGCGGCGCGCGCGAGATCGGCCCCAGCCGCCTCGGCCGCCGCCAGCGCCCCGAGCGCGTTCAGCGCCAGATGCCGCCCCGGTGCGCCGAGACGGAACATCACCTCCTGTCCGCGCGCAACGGCCCTGACCGCCGTCACGCGGCCGGCGACATGGGCGTCGATCAGCCGGTAGTCGGCGTCTTTCGCCACGCCGAACCGCACCGGCTTCGCCCCTGCCGCTTCCGCCTCGCGAAGAAGGATCGTCGTGTCGGGAATGTCGGCATTGATCACCGCGACATCCCCCGGCGCGAGCCCCCGGAAGATCGCCGCCTTCTCAACCGCGATCCCGCTCACGCTCCCGAAGGCCGCAAGATGCACCGGCGCCACCGTCGTGACGATGGCGACATGTGGCCGGGCAAGACGCGCCAGCGGCTCGATCTCGCCCGGCGCATTCATCCCGATCTCGATCACGGCCCAGGCGGCCTCCGGGTCGAGCCGAGCCAGCGTCAGCGGCACCCCCCAGTGGTTGTTGAAACTCCGCTCCGCGGCCGAGACCTCGCCCTGGGCGCCGAGGATGGTGCGCAGCATCTCCTTGGTGCCGGTCTTGCCCACCGAGCCGGTGACCGCGATCACCCGCCCGCCGAATCTCGCCCGTCCCGCCCGGCCGAGCGCCTCGAGCGCCGCCATCACCTCCGGCACGACGAGGAGCGGCGCATCCGGGGCCACGCCGTCCGGCACACGCGACACCAGCGCCGCCGCTGCTCCCCTGGCGAATGCGTCCGCCACGAAGTCATGCCCGTCCCGCACGTCGCGCAGCGCGATGAAGAGATCGCCCGGCTGCAACCGGCGTGTGTCGATGCTGACCCCGCGGGCAACCCAGTCCCGCTCCGAGCGCCCACCGGTCGCCGCCACCGCCTCGTCGCGCGTCCAGAGCTCCCTCATGCGCCAAGCCCATCGAGCGCCGCCACCGCCACGCTCGCCTGCTCGATGTCGTCGAAGGGAAAGACCGCGTCGCCGACGATCTGGCCGGTCTCGTGGCCCTTGCCGGCGATCAGGAGCGCATCTCCTGGCTGCAGGGCATCGACCGCCGCGAGGATCGCCTCCGCCCGGTCACCGATCTCGTTCGCTTCCGGACAGCCGGCGAGGATTGCCGCCCGGATCGTGGCCGGGTCTTCCGTGCGCGGATTGTCGTCGGTGACATAGACGACATCCGCTCCCGCCGCCGCGGCCTCGCCCATCAGCGGCCGCTTGCCGCGATCGCGGTCGCCGCCTGCGCCGAAGAGGACGATGAGCCGCCCCATCACATGCGGCCGCAGCGCTTCGAGCGCCGTCCGCAATGCATCCGGCGTATGTGCGTAATCGACATAGACGGCCGCGCCGTTCGCCCGCACCGCCGCCCGCTCCATCCGGCCGCGCACCGCCTCGAGCGCCGGCAGCGCGGCAAAGACCGCTTCCGCCTCCATGCCGGTCGCGATGGCCAGCCCCGCCGCCACCAGCGCATTCTCCGCCTGGAAGCCGCCGATCAGTTCGAGGCGGACCTTGTGCCGCTCGCCACCATGGGAGAACAGGACCTCCTGCCCCTCCGCGTCGAACCGCCGGCCCTCGATCCGGATCGCCGCCTCCGCCGCTCCGCCGATCCCGATCACCCGCGCGCCGCGGGCCTCCGCCACCTCCCGCAAGCGCGCCGAATGGGGGTCGCCCAGATTGATCACCGCCGCCGCGCCGCGCGGCAGCACCCGCTCGAACAGGCCGAGCTTCGCCCGGAAATAGGCCTCGAAATCGGGATGGTAGTCGAGATGATCGCGGGTGATGTTGGTGAACGCCGCCGCCGCGAGATGCACCCCGTCGAGGCGCCGCTGCTCGAGCCCGTGGCTCGATGCCTCCATCGCCGCATGGGTCACGCCCTGATCCGCGAGATCGGCGAGGAGCGAATGGAGCGTGATCGGTTCGGGCGTGGTGTGGGTGAGCGGCTGCGCGACCGCCCCCTCGACGCCGACGGTGCCGAAGTTCACCGCCCGCTCGCCGAGGGCCTCCCAGATCTGGCGGGTGAAGGAAGCAACCGAAGTCTTGCCGTTCGTCCCCGTCACCGCCACGACCACTTCCGGCTGGCGGCCGTAGAACCGCGATGCCGCGATCGCGAGGCCACGGCGCGGGTCCTCCTGCACGATGACCGGCACCCGGAGCGGACCCGCCGCCGCTTCCGCGATCTCGACGCCGCGCGGATCGGTGAGGATCGCCACCGCCCCCATCCTGAGCGCGTAGGGGACGAATTCCGCACCATGCACCCGCGTCCCCGGCAGCGCCGCGAAGAGATGTCCCGCCCGCGTCAGCCGGCTGTCGACCGAAAGGCCGGTGATCCCGGGAAGGCTTCCCGACCAGTCGCCCGCCCGGCTCGCGCCCGCGAGGAGCCCCAGCGCCTCGAATCCCATCAGCATGTCCTTGCGATCCCGGGAGCCCATTGCGACCTCGCCGCCTCCTGCCGCGGTGGGTCCGGGGCTAGTCGTTTCCCGCCATCGTGTAAAGAAGCGGCTCCGGCAGTTTCCGCTTCTCGATCGGCCGCATGCCGAGCAGCGGCGCGAGGCGGCGGATCGCGTCGCCCGCGACCGGCACCGCCGTCCAGCCCGCGGTGCGGAAGGCCTGGGCGTTCTCGCGGTTCTCGGGCTCGTCGAGGCCGATCAGGAGGACATATTCGGGATCGGAAGCCGGGAAGGCGCCGACGAAGGTGGCGATCACCTTGTCCTTCGCATAGCCCCCCGTCGGCAGCGGCTTGTCGGCCGTGCCGGTCTTGCCCGCGACCTCGTAGCCCTCGATGTCGGCGAAACTCGCGGTGCCGCGGCTCACGGTCTGGCGCAGCATGTCGCGCACCTGCCGCGACACCCGTTCCGATATCACCCGCTCGCCCGTCACCGCTCCGTCCTCGAGAAGCGTCGGCGTCACGCGGATGCCTCCGTTCACCATTGCCGCATAGGCCGAGGCAAGATGAAGCGGCGTGAGCGCGATCCCGTGCCCGTAGGAGACCGTCATCGTCGTCAGGTCCGACCAGCGCGGCGGCAGCAGGGGCTTCGTCCGCTCCGCTTCCACGAGCTCGACCGGCACCGGATCGAAGAAGCCGACCCGGCGCAGGAATTCCTGCTGCGCTTCCCTGCCCTGCTCGATCGCGATCCGCGCCGTGCCGATGTTCGAGGATTTCACGATCACGTCCTCGACCGTCAGCCACGGCCCGTAGTCGCGGAAATCGCGGATCGTGTAGCGGCCCCAACGCATCGGCCCCTTGGTGTCGATCAGCGTGTCGGGCGTCACCCGCCCGGTCTCGAGGGCCTGGGCGACGGGAAAGATCTTCATCGTCGAGCCGAGTTCGTAGCGCCCCTGCGCCGCGCGGTTGAAGAGCGGGCTGTCGGCAGGATCGCCGCTCGCCGGCAGCGCCGGACGCCGGTTCGGATCGAAATCGGGCAGGCTCGCCAGCGCCCGGATCCGGCCGGTATCGGCCTCCATCAGGATGCCGAAGGCGCCCTTGGCGTGCATCCGCTCCATTCCCGACGCGAGCACCTCCTCGAGGGCCACCTGCGCGCCGAGGTCGAGCGAGAGCCGCAGCGGCTCGTCCACGCGTTCGGGATCACGCAGCCGCTCGTCGAACACGAATTCCACGCCTGCCGTCCCCACCACCTCGGCCGCGCGCACCCCCTCGCGCCCGAAGGAAGCCCCGCCGAGGACATGCGCCGCCACCGGACCGTTCGGGTAGAGCCGCGTCTCCCGTGGACCGAAGAGCAGCCCCGGCTCGCCGAGATCGTGCACGAGCTGCTGCTGCTCGGGCGAGATCGTCCGCTTCACCCAGAGGAACTTCCGCCCGTCGGTGAAGCGTTGATGCAGCGCCTCCGCGTCGAGATCGGGAAAGATCCGTGCCAGCCCCTCCGCTGCCGCCTTCGGATCGACCATCTCCGCGGGATGCGCATAGAGCGACACCGTGACGAGATTCGTCGCGAGGACCTCGCCGCCGCGATCGACGATCTCGGCCCGTTTCGCCCGGATCGGCTCGACGGCATGTCTCGCCGGCGGCTCGCTCGGCACCGCGGCCGAAAGCATCGCCATCTTTCCCGCCACCGTCCCGAAGGCGATCACGAAGACGGCGCCGAGCAGCAGGAGCCGCGCCTCCGCCCGCTGCCGCTCGGCCTGCTGCATCGCCCGCAGCCGTGCGGCGCGCTCCTCGGCCTCGATGATGTCGGGATTCTCGCCCTTGGCGCGGGCGGTCAGGATGCGGGCAAGCGGGCGCAGCGGACGACGGATCATTCGTTCTCTCCTCCGGGCAGGGCCACCTCGGCGGTCGGGAATGGAATTTCATCGGGATCGGCGAACTGTTCGGGCGCGATCGGCTGGAGGTCGAGGCGCGGCCCGTGGATCTCGGCGAGCGCCCGGAGCCGGTCGGGCCGGTTCAGATAGGCCCATTCCGCCTCGAGGACCGAGACCGCCTCATGAAGGCGCGCGATCTCGTGCCGGAGCGCGGCGACGCGGTCGAGCGTTGCCTGCGTCGCGTAATTCACCCGGTAGGCCCAGGTCGCCGCGGCCACGAGCAGGACAAGTCCGGAAAGATAGAGGAGCAGCCTCACGCCAGGGCCTCCAGCGCCAGTGCCGGCATCCCGAGCGTGCGCGGATCGACCGGACCCGCCGGCACCTCCGTCCGTCGCGCCATACGCAGCCGCGCCGACCGCGCCCGCGGATTGGCCGCGACCTCCTCCGCATCCGCATCGACGGCCTTGCGGTTGATCAGCGTGAACCGCGGCGCCTCCCGCTCCGGCGCCGGCAGATGCCGGCTGCCGCCCGGCGCCATGCCCGAGCGGAGCTGGAGGAACCGCTTCACGATCCGGTCCTCGAGCGAATGGAACGTCACCACCGCGAGCGCGCCGCCCGGCGCCAGCACCCGCTCCGCCGCCGCGAGTCCGCGCGCAAGCTCGCCGAGTTCGTCGTTCACCGCGATCCGCAACGCCTGGAAGCTCCGCGTCGCCGGGTGGACCTGCCCCGATTTCTGCCGTGGCAGCACGCCCTCGATGATCTGCGCGAGGCCGAGCGTCGTGCTGATCGGCACCTGCGTGCGGGCGCGCACGATCGCCCGCGCGATCCGCCGCGCCGCCCGCTCCTCGCCGTAGAAATGCAGGATGTCGGCAAGCGCCGCCTCCGGCAGCCGGTTGACGAGATCGGCGGCCGAGGGGCCAGCCTGCTCCATCCGCATGTCGAGCGGCCCGTCCCGCAGGAAGGAGAAGCCCCGTTCCGCCTCGTCGAGCTGCATCGAGGAGACGCCGATGTCGAGCACCACCCCCGCCGCCTGCTCGACACCCGCCTCCGCCGCGATACGGTCGAGCGCACCGAACCGGCCCTCGACGACAGTGAGCTGTTCCTCGTCCCAGTCCTGCGCCGCACGGATCACGTCCGGGTCGCGGTCGATCCCGATCACCCGCTCGGCGCCGGCCGCGATGAGCGCCCGCGCATAGCCGCCCGCGCCGAGAGTGCCGTCGACCCACACGCCGGTGACCGGCTCCACCGCGCGCAGCAGCGGCCCGATCAGCACCGGAACATGCGGCGGCGCCACCACCATCATCATGACCTCGAGAAGGTATCCAGCAGCGCGAGAAGGTCGCCGTCCTCGCCCAGCTCCTCGTCGATCGCCTCCTCCAGCCTGGCCTGATCGGCCCGGTAGGCGTCGTTCTCCCAGATCTCGAAATGCTCGCCCATGCCGGCGAAGACGGCCTCGCCGGTGATGCCGATCAGCTCCCGCAGCCGCTGGCTAAGGACGATCCGGCCGGTGTCGTCCACCGTCGCCTCGACCGACTGGGTGTGGAAGATCCGGTGGAAGGCATCGCGCAGCTTGGTGAACCGCTCCATCGACGCGATCTTCCGGTCGATCCTCTCCATTTCCGCCATCGAGAAGCACAGGAGGCACTTCTTCTTCTTCACCCAGCCGTAGACGATGACGAACTGCGGCAGCAGGCCTTCCTTCCAGTCAGGGTCGTTCTTCTCGAGGGCTCGACGGAACGAGGCGGGGATCGAGACCCGGCCCTTGCCATCGACCTTGTGGGTCGACTCGCCCCTGAACACCCTGGCCAACTCCGGCCTACTCCTGTCCTCACACGCGAACGGCGGGCCGTGCTGCCTCGGGCACGACCCGCCGTTACGTCCCTCGTGGGCCCGCCCGACAACGACTTGTTCTATGGACTGCTCGGCCTGTCCGTGTCGGGTCTCGTTCTGTATGGAAGTTCAGCGGGCCTGTATGAAACCTGCCTGAGTTCGACTTGGCGAGTCTGGTGCCCGTCTTAGCCGACCGCTTCCCTTCTCTGCGAAGGGTGTACCATGGGAGGCCATGGGAAACAACGGGATTCTGTGGGCAAACACGCGGACATCGCACAGGTTCATCGACTTCCGTTAAGGAATTCCACAAGATGGACTTCAACGCCCCGAAGAAGTTGCGTCGCTGCCACAGGATTGCCACTATATCTGGAACACGCATGGGTTGCGGCGTGCGGATTTGTTAATCGCAACAGGTGCAAAAAAATTCGTCCGGAGGCTGCAGAAGCGCTTCCTGGCGGCGCAAAAGACACCGGAACCGCTCGAATCGCGTGCTGGTGGGGCGGTTTCCCATGAACCGCCACCTCCCGTTCACGTCGATGCGCGCGGACGGCCTGTAAGCCGGATTCTGTGCCGGCCCTTCCGGAACCGGCGGCGGCCATTCATCTGGGCCCGCCCTCGCGGACGGGCTCGTGCAGCCAACCCGGATCGCCTCGGCTGGGAGAAGAGCCTGGGAGCCGGAGCTCCCGCGCGATCCCTATTCGGCCTTGCTCCTGGCGGGGCTTGCCGTGCCGC
>JAJUJF010000082.1 GCA_029265455.1 Paracoccaceae bacterium
ATATCGATGCCGAGACAGGTCATGGCTTTCTCCCCCGCCACTCCCTTCCGGACGACGGTCGGAAAGGAACTTCAGGGCCCGGCCCCGGCACGGGATCTCCGACGGGAAAGCCCCGGAGGTACCGGCAGGGACAGCGACATGCCGCAGGGCCTCGTTGCGACTCCCTCCCGCGCAGGACGAGTGAACCAGCCTCCACCCCGGTTTTCAATGATCCCCATGCAGGTCCCGGTTCTTCGTGAACCGGCCCACGCCGTGAGGGTCGTCAGGCGGTGGTGGCTTCTGCCTCGAGTATCGCCAGAAGCCGCTCCGCCTCGGTCTCGGTCGGCGTGAGGCCGTCACGGTTCTCGCCGGGGTAGAAACGGGCGCGCAGGGCAGTCGGCATCGGGTTGGGATGGAAGGTCATGACCCGCGGCCCGAGCCGCTCGCTTTCCGCCGCCCAGGACCGGACGAGGGCCTCGGCCCCGGCCTTGGTCGCGCCGTAGCTGCCGAAGAGCGGCTGGCCCCCGCGACTGTCGGCGCAGAAGACGAAGGTGCCGCCGCGGGGTGACGCCCTGAGAAGCGGCGCCGTCATCACCAGGAGGCGTCCGGTCGCCGCGAGATTGACCTCCACCGCCTGCGTCCAGTCCTTGGGCGCGACATGGTCGGCAGGCGCGAGAGGCGACGCGTATGCGGCGCAATGGACGACGAGGTCGAGCCTGCCCCAGCGTTCGTGGATCGCGAGGCAGAGCCGCTGCATGCCGCCGTCATCGGTGAGCGAGAGCGGCACCAGCGTCGGGTTCGGCCCGCCCGCCGTCACCACCGCATCGGCGAGTTCCTCGAGCCCGCCGACGGTACGGGCAAGCGCCACCACCTGCCAGCCGGTGGCCCCGAGCGCGCGCGCCACCGCGAAGCCGAGCCCGCGCGACGCGCCGGTGACGAGGGCGATGGAGCGGGGCGTCTCGTCCCCGGGAAGTCCGGTCGTGCTCATGCCACGTCGTCCTGGCCCACGTCATGCCGGCCCACCTCATGCCGGCCCGTATCGTCCCGGCAGATGTCCCGCCGCCCGGGGTCCTGCATGCGGAAACCGCGCTCGATCTGGTCGGCGGGCCGCACCGGATAGTCGCCCGAGAAACAGGCATCGCAGAACTGCGGCCGGGTGCCGTCGCGCCCGCCCTCCTCGCCGGCGGCACGGTAAAGGCCATCGAGCGAGACGAACTTGAGCGAATCGACGCCGAGATGGTGGCGCATCTCCTCCTCGCTCATGCCGGCAGCGAGGAGCTTCTCGCGCTCGGGCGTGTCGACGCCGTAGAAACAGGGCCAGGTCGTCGGCGGGGAAGCGATGCGGAAATGCACCTCCGCCGCGCCCGCGTCGATCACCATCTCGCGGATCTTCCGGCTCGTGGTGCCCCGCACGACCGAATCGTCGACGAGGACCACGCGCTTGCCGGCAATCACCGCGCGGTTGACGTTGAGCTTGAGCCGCACGCCCATGTTGCGGATGTTCTCGGCCGGCTCGATGAAGGTGCGGCCGACATACTGGTTGCGGATGATGCCCATCACGTAGGGGATGCCGCTCTCCTGGGCGAAGCCGATGGCCGCCGGCGTCCCGGAATCGGGGATCGGGCAGACGAGATCGGCCTCGACCGGATGTTCGCGCGCAAGCTCCACGCCGATCCGTCGCCGGGTCTCGTAGACCGACCGGCCGCCGATCACGCTGTCGGGCCGGGAGAAATAGACATGTTCGAAGATGCAGAACCGCGGCCGCTTCCGCTCGAAGGGGAAGAACGACTCCACCCCGTCGGCGGTGCAGATCACCATCTCGCCCGGCTCGACATCGCGCACGAAGTCGGCGCCGATGATGTCGAGCGCGCAGGTCTCGGAAGCGAGCACCCAGCCCTCGCCGATCCGCCCCATCACGAGCGGCCTGACGCCGAGGGGGTCGCGCACGCCGATGAGCTTGGTCCGGGTCATCGCCACGATGGAGAAGGCCCCCTCGACCCGGCGGAGCGCATCCTTCATCCGCTCCGGGATCGAGGTCTGGATCGACCGCGCCATCAGGTGGATGATGCATTCGGTGTCGGAGGAGGACTGGAAGATCGAGCCGCGGCCGATCAGTTCCTCGCGCAGCGACACCGCGTTCACCAGATTGCCGTTATGGGCGATGGCGCAGCCGCCCATCGCGAATTCGGCGAACAGCGGCTGCACGTCGCGCAGCTGGGCGTGGCCCTTGGAGCCGGCGGTGGAATAGCGCACGTGACCGATCGCGAGATTGCCCGGCAGCCGGTCGATCACCGCCTTCGAGGTGAAATTGTCCCGGACATAGCCGAAGCGGCGCGACGCGGAGAAACCCACGTCCGGTGCGTAGCTCACGATCCCGGCCGCTTCCTGGCCGCGATGCTGGAGCGCATGCAAACCCAGGGCGACGAAGGTCGCCGCGTGCTGGGCGCCGATGGCGCCGAAGACGCCGCACTCCTCGCGGGGCTTGTCGTCTTCCGGGTCGAAGGGATGTCGAGAAGGGAAATTCGCCATTGGCAGAACTCTCGCGGGCCGCGCCAGCGCGGTATAGGCGGGTGGCGCGGGAATGTCACGCTGCCGCAACACGCCGTTCACGGAGCCTTGCGCGGGGGGTTACTGGCAGACGGAGGTGAGGGTTTCATAGTAGCGGGCGATCATGCCCGGGGCCTCGGACGGGACGCCTTCGGCAAGCTCGCCGCCGAGATCGGCGAGGAGGATCCGGCTTTGCGACTGATCGACCGCGGCAATGCCGGAACTGCCACCGAACACCTGTTCGTAGACGAGGAAGGCGATCAGCACGAGCAGGACCCCGCGCGCCACGCCGAAGAGAAAGCCGAAACCCTGATCGACCGGTCCGAGGGCCGAGTTCTGGACCACGCCCGACAGGAGTGGCGTGAAGATCGAGAAGAGGATGAGCGCCACCGCGAAGACGGCGATGAAGGCGGCGAGAAGCCCGAGCTCGCAGGAACTGCCGACGATGTCGCGCAGCACCGGCACCTCGCGGATCAGGGGCTCGGCGGCGGGAGCGAAGAAGAAGGCCGCGACCGCGGCGCCGACCCAGCCGAGGATGGAGAGTAGCTCGCGCACGAATCCGCGGCTGTAGGCGAGGATCGCAGAGAGCGCGACGACCGCGAGCACGATGCCGTCGACCACCGTGAAAC
Source organism: Paracoccaceae bacterium (assembly GCA_029265455.1). Classification (GTDB taxonomy): domain Bacteria; phylum Pseudomonadota; class Alphaproteobacteria; order Rhodobacterales; family Rhodobacteraceae; genus Amaricoccus. The sequence goes on from JAJUJF010000082.1 coordinate 3,156, forward strand.
CGTCCATGCTAGCTCCTATTCCGGCAGGGCGCCGAAGGCCTTCTCCACGAACTCGGCAAGATGCGCAACCGGCAGCAGGCCGATGCTGCGGCCGCCGTTCGCGGCCTGTTGCGCCGCTGCCCCGCCGGCCGGGGTCCAGGCGGCCCGGAACCCGAGCTTCTCGGCCTCCTTCAGCCGTGCGTCGGCCTGGGCGACGGGTCGCAGCGCGCCGGAGAGGCTCACCTCGCCGAAGAAGACCGCGTCATGGGCAAGGGCGATGTCCTGGCGCGCCGAGATGAGCGCCGCCGCCACCGCGAGATCGGCCGCCGGCTCGCTGACCCGCAGCCCGCCCGCGACGTTGAGATAGACATCGCGGCCGACGAAGCCGATGCCGAGCCGCGCCTCGAGCACGGCGAGGATGGTGGCAAGCCGCCCCGAATCCCAGCCGACCACCGTCCGGCGCGGCGTGCCGAGGGGCGAGGGCGCGACCAGTGCCTGGATCTCGACGAGAAGCGGCCGCGTGCCCTCGACCCCCGCGAAGACGACCGAGCCCGAGGCGGGCTCGTCGCGTTCGGAGAGGAAGAGGGCGGAAGGATTCGCGACCTCGCGAAGCCCGCCGCCGGTCATCTCGAAGACGCCGATCTCGCCGGCGGGGCCGAAGCGGTTCTTGACCGAACGCAGGATGCGGAACTGGTGCCCGCGCTCGCCCTCGAAATAGAGGACGGTATCGACCATGTGCTCGACGACGCGGGGGCCGGCGATCTGGCCTTCCTTGGTGACATGGCCGACGAGGATCACCGCCGTTCCCCGCCGCTTGGCGAAGGAGACGAGTTCGTGGGAGACGGCGCGGACCTGCGCGACCGAGCCCGGCGCGCTCTCGACATGCGAGGCCCAGAGGGTCTGGATCGAGTCGAGCACGGCGACCGCCGGGCGCTCGGCCTCGAGCGTGGCGATGATGTCGCTCAGATCCGTGGCGGCGGCGAGCTGCAGCGGCGCGCCCTGGAGGCCGAGGCGCGAGGCGCGAAGCCGCACCTGGGCCGCCGATTCCTCGCCCGTGACGTAGACGACGCCCTGGCCCGCCGCGGCATGGGCGGCGGCGGCCTGGAGGAGCAGCGTCGACTTGCCGATGCCGGGATCGCCGCCGACCAGCACCGCCGAGGCGGCGACGAGGCCGCCGCCGAGCACCCGGTCGAGCTCATCGATGCCGCTCGCGATCCGCGGCGGCGGCGCCTCGCGCGATTCGAGGCCGGTAAGGGTGATCCTGCGTCCGCGCGCCGCCGGGCGCGGGCCGGCGGGCCGCTCCGGCTCCTCGGCGATCGTGTTCCAGCCGCCGCAATTGTCGCAGCGCCCCGCCCATTTCGCGTAGGTGGCGCCGCAGGACTGGCAGACATAGGCCGACCGTCGGCTCACGCCGTGCCTCCGCCGCCCGCCCTGGCCATTCCGCTCCACTGCATCGGCGCGACATTATCAGCGGGTGGCGGGGGCTGCCAGCCGGTCGCGCGGGATGTTTGCGTTGCGCGGAATGCCTGCCTTGACGATAATCCGCGCCAGAGTGAGTGAGTCCGCGGGTCGCCGCCGACGCTCCCCGTGCCGGCCTGCCCGCATCTTGTCCCGAATTCGCCTTCGCATTCGATCCCGTTCGTGATTGCAGCGGCCGCGGCGCCACGCGCCGGCCGCCATCAGAGAGGCGACCCATGTCCACCATCACCGCACCACCCGAGGCGGCCGCGGCAGATCTCGGCGCATTGAAGGCGCGCCAGCAGGCAGCCTGGTCCTCGGGGGACTACGCGGCCATCGGCAGCCGGCTCCAGATCGTCGGCGAGACCCTCTGCGAGGCCGTCGACCTGCATTCGGGCGAGCGGGTCCTCGATGTCTGCGCCGGCAACGGGAACGCGACGCTCGCCGCCGCGCGGCGTTTCGCCCGCGTCGTCGCCACCGATTATGTCCCGGCCCTGCTCGAACGCGCGGCGGCGCGTGCGGCGGCCGACGGGATCGATGTCGAGGAGTTTCGCGTCGCCGATGCCGAGGATCTGCCGTTCGAGGACGGCAGTTTCGATGTTGTCCTCTCGACCTTCGGCGTCATGTTCACCGCCGATCATGACCGGGCGGTGCGGGAACTGCTGCGGGTGACGCGGCCGGGAGGCCGGATCGGCATGGCCAACTGGACGCCCGAGGGCTTCATCGGCCAGTTGTTCCGCGTGCTCGGCAGACATGTGCCGCCGCCGCCCGGGGCACGGCCGCCGTCCCTCTGGGGAACACGGGAATGGCTCGACCGGATGTTCGGTGCGGAGGCGCGCGCGATGGAGGCGCGGCCGGTGAACTTCGTCTTCCGCTACCCGTCGCCGGAATACTGGCTCGAGTATTTCCGTACCTGGTACGGCCCGACGCTCAAGGCCTTCGCGACGCTCGACGAGGCGGGGCGGGATGCGCTCGCCGGGGACATCCTCGCGCTCATCCGTTCGCTCAACCGCGCGGAGGACGGAACGATGGTGGTGCCGGGCGAATATCTGGAGATCGTGATCCACAAGGCGTGAATCGGAACGCCCGGCACGATGGCCGGGCGCTCCCCTGTCGAGGCGGAGGCGGGATCACTCCGCCGCCTTCATCTCCTTCGTGCTCGGGATGCCGGCGAGGACTTCCTCGGCGGTGGCCTTGCGGTTCTTCACCGAGGAGGTCCACTTGCCCCAGGCCGAGGGGTCGATCTTGTCGCCGTTGTTGCCGAGATTGGCGCGGCGCCTCTCGTCCTCCTCGGTCAGCACCTGACCCGGCAGCGGATCGAGCCCCTTCACGTCGTCGGCGGTCATGCCGATCATCTCGCCGACGCGCCTGCCGTAGTCGTCATGGATGAGGAAGAGGTGCCAGAGCATCCGCTCCTGCACGTCGCGCTCGCACTGCTGCAGGGCCGAGCCGATGTTGAGGACGAGGTCGTCGCGCTCCCAGTCCATCATCGTGTTGTAACGCCCGCGCGCCTGCACGTAGTCGTTGCGCCGCTCGATGACCGAGCGCGTGAGCCTGCCCCGGATCTCCGGCCCGTTGATCGGCTCCTCGCGCGGGGACTCGGTCAGGCCGTTGTGGATCGACGGCTCGTAGTTGACATGCGGGTTCTGCCCCGGCGCCAGATCGCGGCGGTATGACATGGTGCCGCCCGAGAGGTTGGTCGCCACCTTGGCGTTCTTCGCCTGGTTGACCGGGAGCTGGAGGTAGTTGGTGCCGATCCGGTAGCGCTGGGTGTCCGAATAGGAGAACGTGCGGCCGACCAGCATCTTGTCGTCGGAGAAGTCGAGCCCGTCGACGAGGACGCCCGTCCCCATCGCGATCTGCTCGTTCTCGTTGAAGAAGTCCTCGACGTTGCGGTTCAGCGTCAGCACGCCGGCATGGCGCAGCGGGAACTGGTCCTCCGGCCAGATCTTGGTGTCGTCGAGCGGATCCCAGTCGAGTTCGGGATGCTCGTGGTCCTCCATGATCTGAACGTAGAAATCCCACTGGGGATAGTTGCCGTTCTCGATCGCGAGGAAGAGATCCTTCGAGGCCGAGCCGAGATCCTTGCCCTGGACCTTCTCCGCCTCCTCCTGGGTCAGCGAAGCCACGCCCTCGCGCGGGTGCCAGTGGTACTTGACGAGGACGGTGTCACCTTCGGCGTTCACCATCTTGTAGGTGTTGACGCCGAAACCCTCCATGTGCCGATAGGAGGCCGGGATGCCGCGCGGGCTGAACAGATGCGTGAGCATGTGCATCGATTCAGGCGTCTGGCTCATGAAGTCGAAGATGCGGTTCGGCTCCTGGCGGAAGGTTACCGGATCGGGCTTCAGCGCGTGGATCACGTCCGGGAACTTGATCGCGTCGCGGATGAAGAAGACCGCGAGGTTGTTGCCGACGAGGTCCCAGTTGCCGTCCTCGGTGTAGAACTTGACGGCGAAGCCGCGGGGATCGCGGGCGACCTCGGAGGAGTCGCGCCCGCCGATCACGGTCGAGAAGCGGATCGCCACCGGGGTCTTCTTGCCGGCCTCCTGGAAGAGCTTGGCGCGGGTGTACCTGGAGGCGGGCTCGTCGCCGATCTTGCCGGTCGCCTCGAACTCGCCATAGCAGACGAAGCCGCGGGCATGGACGACGCGCTCCGGGATGCGCTCGCGGTCGAAATGGGTGATCTTCTCCAGGAACTGGTAGTTCTCGAGCGTCGCCGGCCCGCGCGAGCCGACCGTCCGCTGCGCCTGGTTGTTGGTGATCGGATGGCCCTGACGGTTCGTGAGCGTGCCACCGGAGGGGCGGCCGGTGTTCCTGTCGGACATGCGCAGTTCCCTTTTTGAATGATTCCAGATTGAGGCTTCCCATTTGCGCGGTTATCGCGAGAAAGACAACCTTGATAGACCAGAAGTTGACACGTAACGTCGGGAATCCTGCCATCCGCACGGCGATTGTCCGCGCGGCCCCTCCGGCACCGGATTCCGGGTCGCGGCGGGCCTCAGAGCCGGTCGCGGAGCGCGTACCAGCTCATCGCGAGCACAAGGAGCGGCGCGCGCAGGAGGCTCCCTCCCGGAAAGGTCGGCTGCGGCAGCGACGCCATGAAGTCGAACCGCCCGGCCTCGCCGGCCACGGCCTCGGCGATCAGCTTGCCGGCAAGGGTGGCCATCGCCACGCCGTGGCCCGAATAGCCGGAGGCTGACCAGACGCCCTTTCCCAGCCGGCGGAACACCGGAAGGCGATCAACGGTGATCGCCAGCGTGCCGCCCCAGGCATGGCTCACCGGCGCATCGGCGAGGTCGGGATAGACCCTGGTGAGGGCGCGGCGGACCCTGGCGGCGATGTCGCGCGGGAAACGGTGGCCGTAGCTCTCGCCGCCGCCGAAGATCAGGCGGTTGTCGGGGCTCTGCCGCCAGTAGTTGACGACGAAACGTGAATCGGCGGCCGCGATGCCGCTCGGGATCGGCGGGCGAGCGAGCGGCTCGGTGGCGATGATGAAGTTGTTGAGCGGCATGACGCGCGAAGCCACCTCGCGCGAGAGGCCGCCGACATAGCCGTTGGCGGCAAGGACGAGGTGGTCGGCGACCACCCTGCCCCGGTCAGTGCGCGCGGTGGTGCCGTCGATCGCCACGACGCGGCTCTGCTCGAAGATGCGCACACCGGCGGCGGAGGCGGCACGGGCGAGACCGAGCGCGAAGGCGAGCGGCTGGAGATGGCCGGCGCCGGGGTCGAGATAACCGCCGGGATAGGCTTCGGTGCCGAGGAGACCGGCAACCCCGGCGGCGTCGAGCGGCTGCAACGGGTAGCCGTAGTCACGCGCCATCCTCTCGGCATAGGCGTGGTAGGCGGCGAGATGGGATGGCTTGTGCGCGAGATAGGCGATGCCGTCGCGCCAGTCGCAGGCGATGGCATGGCGGGCGATCAGTTCCCTTACCGTCGCCTTCGCCTCTTCCCCGAGTTCCCAGAGAGCGCGCGCACGGGTCCTGCCGAAGGCGGCCTCGAGCCAGTCCTGATCCTGGCGCTGCCCGGATCCGACCTGGCCGCCGTTGCGGCCCGAAGCCCCCCAGCCGACGCGATGCGCCTCGAGGAGGATGACCGGATATCCCCGCTCCGCGAGGTGGAGCGCCGCCGAGAGTCCCGTATAGCCGCCGCCGATGATCGCGACATCGGCCCTTTCCTCGCCCGCGAGAGGGGGGAAGGGCGCGAGTTCCGGCGTGGCGGCGGCGTACCAGCTCGGCGGGTATTCGCCGGGGCGGTCGTTGGCGGTCAGGAGGTCCATCGGCGGCCTTTCCCGCATGCGCTCGCGCTGCCGACCCGCGTGGCGGGTGGCCGCGCTACACGTTCAGCAACAGGTGGTTGCGCTCCCAGGGCGAGATCACCTGGAGGAAGGTCTCGACCTCGTCGCGCTTGATCGCCTTGTAGGTGCGGCAGAAGTTCGGGCCGAGGATGCCGGTGATCTCGGGACATTCCTCGAACAGGTCGAGGGCCGCGAGGAGGTCGCGCGGGATCGCCCGCGGCCGGTGGTAGGCCTCCCCTGCGAGCGCCTCGCGCGGCTTGATCCGGTTCTTGAGACCGAGATAGCCGCAGGCGAGCGAGGCGGCGATCGCGAGATAGGGATTGCAGTCCATGCCGACGACGCGGTTCTCGACCCGGCGCGACTCGGGCGGCGAGATCGGGATGCGGATGCCGGTGGTGCGGTTGTCCGGCCCCCATTCGAGATTGATCGGGGCTGCGCCGCCCGCGACGTAGCGGCGGTAGGAATTGACGTAGGGGGCGAAGATGCAGACCGCCGAGGGCACGTGCCGCTGCAACCCGCCGATGAAGTGGAAGAAATGCTCCGAGGGCGCGCCCGATTCCTCGGTAAAGATGTTGCGCCCGGTCTCGACCGAGACCACCGACTGGTGGATATGCATGGCCGAACCCGGTTCGTCCTGCATCGGCTTCGCCATGAATGTGGCGAAACAGTTGTTCCTCAGCGCCGCCTCGCGGATCATGCGCTTGAAGAAGAAGACCTGGTCGGCGAGATGGACGGGATCGCCGTGGAGGAGGTTGATCTCGACCTGGCCGGCGCCGCCCTCCTGGATGATGGTGTCGATCTCGAAACCCTGGGCCTCGGCAAAGTCGTAGATGTCGTCGATCACCTTGCCGTATTCGTCGACGGCCGACATGGAATAGGCCTGCCGCCCGGCCATCTGCCGCCCGGTCCGGCCCACCGGCGGCTCGATCGGCTCGTTCGGATTGAGATTGGGCTTGATGAGATAGAATTCCATCTCCGGCGCGACGACCGGCTTCCAGCCCTCGGCCTCGTAGAAGGACACCACCCGCTTGAGCACGTTGCGGGGCGCGACCTCGACCGGGTTGCCGGAGAGATCGAGGCAGTCGTGGATGATCTGGAGCGTCACGTCCTCGGCCCAGGGCGCGGCGGTGGCGGCGTCCCAGTCCGGCACCAGCACCATGTCGCTCTCGGTCCACTGGTTCTCGATCGGCATCGACACCCAGTCGCCGGAGATCGTCTGGTAGAAGATCGAGGTCGGCAGGTAGAGCCGGTCCTCCTTGGCGAATTTCATCGCCGGCATGGCCTTGCCCCGGGAGATGCCGGCGATGTCGGCGACAACGCATTCCACCTCCTCTATGCGGCGGTCGGCGAGCCAGTCGCGGAAGGCCTGCGGCAGGCGGTCGGTGAAATCGGTGGGCAGCGGCGGCATGTCCATTTCCTCAGAGGCGGCCCACTGCCAGCGGAGCGGCTCCGGCCTTCAGCGCGAGGAGGCAGAGCCAGTTGTACGCGACATGCGCCGCGGCAAGTGCCGTGATCTCGGCATGATCGTAGGGTGGTGCGACTTCGACAAGATCCATGCCGACAAGGTCAAGGCCGCGCAGACCCTGGACGAGTTCGAGCACCTGCCACGAGGCGAGGCCGCCCGGTACCGGCGTGCCTGTCCCGGGCGCGAAGGCGGGATCGAGGATGTCGATGTCGAAGGAGACGTAGACCGGCGCATCCCCTACCCGGTCACGGATGATCTCGATCACCCTTCCCACGCCCTCGCGATGGACGAAGGGTGCTGTCAGCACCTCGAGTCCCATGGTCTCGTCATGGAAGGTGCGGATGCCGACCTGCACCGAGCGGTCCACGTCGATCAGCCCCTCGCGGATCGCGCGGCCCATCATCGTGCCGTGGTCGATCCGGCCCGGATCGTCCGGCCACAGGTCGCCATGCGCGTCAAACTGCACGAGGGCGAGTGGCCCGTGTCTGGCGGCATGTGCCCGAATCAGCGGCCAGGCGGTGAAATGATCGCCCCCGAGCGCGAGGAGCTTCGCGCCGCTCGCGAGGACTTCCGCCGCCGCCGCCTCGATCGCCGGGGCGACGGTCTCCGGGTGATGCGGGTCGAGCATGGCGTCGCCGCGGTCGACGATGGCGAGCGCGGTAAGGGGATCGAAGCCGAAGGGGAAGGCCTTGAGCTCGGCAAGCTGGACGGACGCGGCGCGGATCGCCCGCGGCCCGAGCCGCGCGCCGGGGCGGTAGGTGACGGCGGCGTCATGGGGAAAGCCCATCACCGCGACATCGACGCCGGCGAGGTCGCGCGTGTAGCGCCGGCGCAGGAAGGAGACCGCGCCGCCATAGGTCATCTCCGGCCAGTGTTCGCGGTAGCTCTCCGCGCGGAAGGCGCTGTCGCCGTCCCTGCCGTTCTCATCCATCCTTCCGCCTCCGCATCTGCCAGCCCGCGATGCCGATCCCGAGCGCCACGATGGCGATGACGATGGTGGCGAGCGCGTTGACCTCGGGGCTGACGCCGAGCCGCACCTTGGAGAAGATCACCATCGGCAGGGTCGAGGCGCCGGGCCCGGTCACGAAACTCGCGATCACCAGATCGTCGAGGGAAAGGGTGAAGGCAAGCAGCCACCCGGCAACCAGCGCCGGCGCGATCACCGGCAGGGTGATGTCGAAGAAGACCCGGACCGGCCGCGCACCGAGGTCCATCGCCGCCTCCTCGAGGCTCGTGTCGGTGCCGGCGAGGCGGGACTGCACGACGACGGCGACATAGGCCATGGCGAAGGTGACATGGGCGATGATGACCGTGGTGAGCCCGCGCCCGGCCGGCCAGCCGATGATCTGCTCCATCGAGACGAACAGGAGGAGCAGCGACAGCCCGGTGATCACCTCCGGCATGACGAGGGGCGCCGTCACCATCCCCGACAGCAGCGCGCGCGAGCGGAACCGGCCGAAGCGCATCAGCACGAAGGCGGCGAGCGTGCCGAGCACGACGGCGATGGTCGCCGTCGCCACGGCGATCTGCAGGCTGATCCAGGCGGCGCGGAGGATCTGCGGATCGCGCAGGAGCTCGCCGTACCAGCGCGTCGAGAAGCCGCCCCAGACGGTGACGAGCCGGCTCGCGTTGAAGGAATAGATGACGAGCGACAGGATCGGCGCGTAGAGGAACACGAAGCCGATCACGGCGATGACGGTGGTGAAGCCGATCCTGCGCATCAGCGGCCCGCCTCCAGCCGCTCGCCGAGGGTGCGCATGAACATGATCGGCACGACGACCGCGACGAGCATGGCGATGGCGACCGCCGCCGCCACCGGCCAGTCGCGGTTGGCGAAGAACTCGTTCCAGAGGACGCGGCCGATCATCAGCGTGTCGGGCCCGCCGAGGAGCTCCGGAATGACGAATTCGCCGATCGCGGGGATGAAGACGAGCATGAAGCCGGCAACGATGCCGGGGAGCGTCAGCGGCAGCGTCACCCGCAGGAACGTCACGGAAGCCCGCGCCCCGAGATCGGCCGAGGCCTCAAGCAGGCTCTCGTCGAGCTTCACGATATTGGCGTAGAGCGGCAGGATCATGAAGGGGAGATACATGTAGACGATGCCGAGCAGCACCGCGAAATTGGTCTGGAGCATCTGGATCGGGGCATCGATGATCCCGGTCCAGATGAGGAAACCGTTCACGGTGCCGGTCGAGCGCAGGAAGCCCTGCCACGCGTAGACCCGGAGCAGGAAGCTCGTCCAGAACGGCAGGATCACCAGCATCAGCAGGATCGTGCGCCGCGGCTCGGGCGAGCGGGCGATGGCGTAGGCCATCGGATAGCCGATCAGGAGCGAGGCGAAGGCCGCGATGAAGGCAATCAGGATCGAGAAGCCGTAGGCGCGGAGATAGAGGGGATCCTGCCACAGATAGGCGAAATTCTCGAAGTTGAGCAGGAGCATGAGCCGCAGGCCGTCCCATTCGGCGAGCGGCGCGAAGGGCGGCTGCGCGATCAGCGCCTCCGAGAGCGAGATCTTGGCGACGACGAGGAAGGGGACGAGGAAGAAGACGAGAAGCCAGAAGAGCGGCACGGCGATCACCGCCCCCCGCCCGCCAAGGCCCAGGCGCCGCGCGAGCCCCCCTTTCACGTCCGCCCCCCTCGCCGGTCCCCTTCCGGAACGGAAGCCGCCGCGATGCCATGGGGCGCGCGACCACGACCGGAGGCCCGCGCGCCCTCCCCTGCTCCGCCATGCCGGCGGCACGTCTTCGTCGTCATTGTGTCAGCACCACGCCGGCGGTGTCGTCCCAGCTCAGCCACACCGGTTCGTCCCAGGAGATCGCGTCCTCGTCATGGCGGACAAGGTTGGGCTTCGACGCCTTCACCTTGCGGCCGTTGTCGAGCCGGATGCGGTAGG
>JAJUJF010000126.1 GCA_029265455.1 Paracoccaceae bacterium
CAGGAAGCCTCGAACACGATCGATCAGGCCGGTGTGCGTGAGCGCGCGATCCAGCGCCGGCTGCGCGAGGTCGAGGCAGTGCCCGCCCACGAGGCTGCAGCCCTGCTGGGCCCGCTCGACGCGGGGATGGATCCCGAGGAAGAGCGGCGCGGCGTCCACGCGGCAGAATAGCGGGCGGACCCTCGGCGGCGCCGTCGGCGATGGGCGGTTTCATCAAGGGGTCGCACCCGTCTCTGCCGAGGCCATCGGCGCGGCAGAGCCGAACACCCTGGATCACGCTCCCCTGGACCCGGATCCACCCCTGCCAGTGAGAGGCGGAACCGCACGTGGTTTCCGCCTGCGCCGGCGCTCAGGAGCGGAAGGTCACTTCGTTGCGGACGCCGACATTCGGCGTCACCTCTGCGTTGGTGTTCGCCTTCACGAGTTCCCAGGCATAGGCGAGCACGTTCTTCGTCGACGCCCAGATCCGCGCGTGTTCGAGGTCCATCGCCAGCATCACGAGATCGGGATCCTCCTTCCCCCCCTTGAACCAGGCGGCGACATGGGCATTCCACAAGCGGTCCATGGCCTCGCGGTCCATCTCCTCGCGGAGGGTGCCGCTCATGCAGGCGTGGAAGTCCTGGGCCCTGGAGATGATCGCGAAATGGGCCTTCGTGCCCGGCTGGAGGGCCTTGACGAGATCGGTGTCACGCTTGGTGAAGAACCACAGACGCCGTCGCTCGCGGTCGCTCCGGTGCGCCATCGGCTGCAGGTGCTGGCCGCTGCCCTCGATGCCGAGCATTCCGGCATGGACTTCGTCGAGTTCACGCCAGAGCAGCGCCTCGGGATCGTTGCGGGCGAGGTCGAGATCGGACATCGAGCATTTCCCTTCCGGTGGGTGAGTGTTGCCTTGCAGGAGCATCCGCAAGCGAGTCGTCCTCCTGCCTGCGCCTTCCCTTAACCGGGACCGCTGCACACGGTTCCGGCCGGCACACCGCGACATCGTGACATCCGGAACGGCCATGGACCGGCCGAGCTGGAACCTGTCCGCCCTTCATGCCGTTGCCTCGGAAAGCACGGGCTGGGGAGCGGGGCGAGGTGACCGGAAAGGCTGCCGGAATTTCGGAAGGGAATGCAGGTGGAACCGAGGCCGGTCCACTGCTCAGGCCCGGTGACACCTGCTGGCGGATCGCCCGCGCCGACCGTTTCGCGGTGATCGTCGATGCCGCGGACTACTTCGCGATCGCGCGCGAGGCGATGCTGCGGGCCGAGCAGTCGATCCTGCTCATCGGCTGGGATTTCGATCTCAGGATCAAGCTGGTGCCTGATGCATGCGGCGACGGCGCCCCGCAGGAACTCGGGAATTTCCTGTGTCACATCGTGCGATGCAACCCGAACCTGCGCATCTGGATCCTGAAATGGGACATGGCGGTGTTCTACAGCAGCTTCCGGGGCGGCGTGCTCGGCCTCTTCGCCCGGCAGCTGACTTCCCTGCGCCGCATCCGCCTCCGCTTCGACAGCGCGCATCCCTGGACCGCCGCCCATCACCAGAAGATCGTGGTGATCGATGATGTGCTCGCCTTCTGCGGCGGCATCGACATGACGACCAACCGCTGGGACAGCCGCGATCACCTGCCCGAGGACGAGCGGCGGCGGCGGCCGGACGGCGGGATCTCGGGCCCGTGGCACGACGCCACGGCAATGGTGGACGGCGAGGCGGCGCGGGCGCTCGGTGATCTTGCCCGGGAGCGCTGGTTGCGCGCGACCGGGCGGCGGTTGCGTCCGGTCACGGGCGGGCGCGACCTCTGGCCCGGGAGCCGGGCCCCGAACCTGCGCGATGTCGATGTCGGAATCGCCCGGACCATGCCGGCCCATGACGGGCGGCCGGAGATCCGGGAAATCGAGCAGCTCTACATCGCGGCGATCCGGGCGGCCCGCCGGACGATCTATCTGGAGAGCCAGTATTTCGCCTCCTCCCGGATCTGCGAGGAGATCATCGCCCGACTGCGCGAGGATGACGGGCCCGAGGTGATCGTCATCAACCCGCTCGAGACCGAAGGCTGGCTCGAGGAGACCACGATGGGCACGGCGCGCGACATGCGGCTCCGGGCGATCACGGAGAACGACGCGCACGGCCGGTTCGGGATGTTCTATCCGGTGAATGTTGAGGGCGAGCCGATCTACGTGCACGCCAAGGTCCTCGTGATCGACGACCGGTTGGTGCGGGTCGGCTCCTCCAACATCAACAACCGCTCGATGGGATTCGACAGTGAATGCGATGTCGCGGCGGAGGTGCAGGACGAGGAGGACCGTCGCGCGATCACGGCCATCCGCGACGACCTCCTCGCCGAGCATCTCGGGGTGGAGCGCGAGGCGGTGACGGAGGCCGTGGCACGCGAAGGCTCCGTCCTCGCCGCGGTATGCGCCCTGCTGCGGCCGGAAGGCCGCTCGCTGCGGCCGATCCCCATCCGCGAGGTGAGCGAGCCTGCGGAGGCGCTTGCCGATTCCCAGCTTGCCGATCCCGAACGTGCCGCGCATGCCGAGCGGCGGGCGGCCCATTTCGCCAAGCGCGTTGCCCTGTCGGTCCCGCCGAGCGCCTGGGCCGCGCTCGCGGCCACCGGCATCGGTCTCTTCGCCTGGACCCGATGGCGGCGTCGGCAGGGAGGCGGGCGCCGGTGAGCGGGCTTCCGTGATGCGCCGGGCCGATTCCGTATCAGCAGGACGGCTGGGTCTTCACGGGCCGGCGGCCCTTCGCTTCCCGTAGCGCCTCGGCCTGGCGGACACGCACCGCCTCGGCGGCATCGGAGAGGATGAGGCCCCGTCGCGCGGCGTGTTCGGCCATCGTGGCGGTATCGGCCGAGAGCACGAGGTCGGATCCCGCCTCGCGGATGGCGGCGGCGATCGCGTCGATCTCGGCGCGGATGCGGGCATCCTTCGGCGTGACATCGCGGATGTAGACGGCGAGGATCCGATCGCCATGGCGTTCCACCGCTTCGCGGTAGACCCATGGGTCATGCTGGCCGCTGTCGCCGATCAGGACGAAGGGGAGGTCGGAATAGAGGTCCATGATCGCCTCGATCAGGACCCGCTTGTGATCCTCCGCCCGGCGCGGCACCGGGTTGCGCCAGCTCACGCCCCATTCCCGCAGGATCAGGATCGGCCCCTCGGCGATGCCATGGCGGCGGAAGAATTCCTCGAGCACGTCGTAGATGCCCCAGGGCGCGCGCGAGACGTAGAGCATCGGGTTGCCGTCGTCGCCCGACGCGCCGGCATGCAGCGCCCGGTAGAGCGCGCTCACGCCGGGGAACGCGGTGCGGCTCTTCGAATCCTGCACGAAGAGCCGCCACATCATCCCGAGCTTGTTGGCGACACCCGTATGCATCACCGTGTCGTCGATGTCGGAGATCACGGCAAAGCGCGAGGCTTCCGGGGCGATGTAGACCTCGGCCACGGCATTGACCTGCGCCGGCTCCTCGATCCGCAGGTCGGCGGCGTGCCAGCGCCCCTCGGGAACCGGGCCGTCGATCTCCCATTCCAGCCGGAAGTAGCCGTCGGCGTCGGTGACGGCCTCGGCCTCGGTTCCGAAGATCGTGCCCCGGACATGCACGCCCGGGATCGAGCGGCGGATCAGGCGCCGCCAGACGTCGCGAAGCTGGCGGCGGAGGTCCCAGGGGCCGCGAACCGGGCTCGTGCTGCTCTGTCGGAACACCCGGCCGATGACGAAGACCCGCTTGCGCGAGCCGTAGCCGCGATAGGGCTGGAGCACGACGCCGCCCTTGCCCCAGGCCTTGCGCACGGGCCGGCCGGCGACCCGCACGAAGCCGCGCAGCGCTTTTCTCAGATCGGCAAGAAACGACAAGATCGTGCCCCGCTCCTGGTCCCGTCGGTCGCCCGACCCACACGTCAGCCGGTGGCGGTGAGCTCCGCCATGCGCCGGAGCGCAAGGAGGTAGCCCTGTGTGCCGCAACCCGCAATCACCCCGTCCGCGCGCAGCGAGACAAAGGAATGCTGCCGGAAGCTCTCGCGCCGGTGGATGTTGGAGATATGGACCTCGATCACCGGCCCTTCAAATGCGTTCAGCGCATCGAGGATCGCGACCGAGGTATGGCTATGCGCGGCCGGGTTGATGACGATGCCGGCTGCCCGCTCGCGGGCCTCGTGGATCCAGTCGATGATCTCGTGCTCGGCGTTCGACTGGCGGAACTCGACCCCGAGGCCGAGTTCCCCGGCGAGGCGCCGGCAGGCGGCCTCGACATCGGCAAGGGTCTCGGTCCCGTAGATGTCGGGCTGGCGCTTCCCGAGCAGGTTCAGGTTCGGCCCGTTCAGCACGAAGACGGTGCCTGTCATTCCGCGATTCCTCCTCGCCCTTGCCGCAGGCTAGCGCGTGCCGGGCCGCGAACCCAATAGCCCGAGACACCGGTTCCGGTCGAGTCCGGGGCAAAGGCGGAAGCGTGGGCAGGAGGCGCCCACGCGTGAAAACCCCACCAAGTCACTGACCTTGCAGCGAAAGAAGAGATTACCCATGGGTTAACGGCCCGTGGGCCCACGGCTTTCGGCGCGTCATCCGCCGAGGCGTTCGAGGGTACGCGCGCAGCGGCGGCCCTGGTAGAATGCGTCGAGGATCGCCGGGAAACGCGGCTCGCCGGGGTCCGCGCGTTCGAAGAGCGTCATCGAGGACTGCAGCTTCAGGGCATCGATGCTGCCGAGTATCGCTTCCGCTTCCGTGCCGCGGTGGCGGAGCATGAGATCGCAGGCCTGCCGCAGCCGCGGGCCGAGTACCGGATGGGCGAGATAGGCGCGTGCCTCGTCAATGTCCCGGATCGCGTAGCGCCGGGCGGTCTCGCTGCGGCCGAGACCCTCGATCTGGGGGAAGACGAACCACATCCAGTGCGTGCGCTTGGCCCCGGCGGCAAGTTCGGCCTCGACCTCCGCCCAGACACGGTCCTGTGCCGTGACGAATCGCTCGAGACCGCTCATCCCGCCGCCCGCAGCCCGTCCATGATGGCGACGAGTTCGGCGGTGATGCCGGGCTCGGAGAGTGCATGGCCGGCATGGGTCACCATCCGCAGCCGCGAGGCGGGCCAGGCCTGGTGGACCGCATGGGCGGTTCGCGGCGGGCAGATCATGTCGTAGCGGCCCTGGACGATCCAGCCGGGGATCTGCGCCACCCGATGCATGTTGCGCAGGATCCAGCCATCGCCATCGAGGAATCCCCCGTGGGTGAAATAATGGTTCTCGAGGCGTGCGAAGGCGAGCGCATAGGCGTTCGACGGGTAGCCGCGCCCGTCGCCCGGATCGAGGACGGCAAGCGCGCTTTCCCATCCCGCCCAGGCGCGGGCGAAACGGGTCTGCTCGACCGAATCGGTGCCGAACAGGCGGCGATGATAGGCGGCGATCAGGTCGTCGCGTTCCTCCTCCGGCACCAGCGAGACGAACCTCTGCCAGTGTTCGGGCCAGAAGGCCCCGGCGCCGCCGCCGTAGAACCAGTCGAGCTCGGCGCGGGTCATGGTGAAGACGCCGCGCAGCACCAGGGCCTCGACCCGTTCGGGATGGGTGATCGCATAGACGAGGGCGAGGCAGGCGCCCCAGGAGCCGCCGAAGACGATCCAGCGCTCGATGCCGAGGGATTGGCGGATGCGCTCGATATCGGCGACGAGATCCCAGGTCGTGTTGTTCTCGACGCTGGCATGCGGCGACGAGCGGCCGCAGCCGCGCTGGTCGAAGAGGACGGTGCGGTAATGGCCGGGGTCGAAGAAACGCCGCATTCCCGGGGAGCAGCCGCCGCCGGGCCCGCCATGGAGCACGACCACGGGGCGGCCGTCGGAGCGGCCGCATTGCTCGATGTAGATCCGGTGGCCGCCCGGCACTTCGAGTACCTGCTGGCGGAACGGTTCCGTGGGCGGGTAGAGGCCACGGGGGCCAGCGCCGGAATGGCCGAGGTTTTCCTTCATGCCCCTACTATGTATCACCCTTGCAGGAAGGGACAATCGCAGGTTGGCGACATGAAGGCAACGGAGGGCGGCGGCACGGTGGACGCGGCCGAGGTCGCCAAGTTCGAGGCGATGGCGGCGGAATGGTGGGATCCGGAGGGGAAGTTCAAGCCGCTCCACATGCTCAACCCCTGCCGGCTCGGCTATGTCGTCGAGCAGGTGGCGGCCGAGTTCGACCGCGATCCGAAGGCGGAGCGGCCCTTCGCGGGCTTGCGGCTCCTCGACATCGGCTGCGGCGGCGGGCTGCTTTCGGAACCGATGGCGCGGCTCGGGGCGGAGGTGGTGGGGGCGGATGCGGCCGCGCGCAACATCCCGGTGGCACGGCTCCATGCCGAGCAGTCGGGCCTCGAGATCGACTACCGCCACACCACGGCCGAGGCCCTGGCGAGGGCGGGCGAAATCTTCGACGTCGTGCTCAACATGGAGGTGGTGGAGCATGTCGCCGATCCGCCCGCCTATCTGCGCGCCTGCCGCGACCTGTTGCGGCCCGGCGGGCTGATGATCACCTCGACGATCAACCGCACGGCAAGGAGCTTCGCTCTCGCGATCGTCGGGGCGGAATGGGTGATGCGCTGGCTGCCGAAGGGGACGCATGACTGGCGGAAGTTCATCACGCCCGACGAGCTGTTCGATCTCCTGCGGGCGGCGGGGCTCGATCCGGTGGACCGGACGGGGATGGTCTTCGACCCGCTGCGCTGGGAATGGAGCCTGTCGCACCGGGATCTGAGCGTGAACTACGTGACGGCAAGCGTGCGGCCGGAGGACTGACTGCGCGATCAGGCTCGTGGCGGGGCGTACGGGCGGTCGTGGCCGAGCGACGGCACGGCCTTGCGGGCGCGTTCGACGGCGGCGAGGTCGAGATCGACGAGGGTGATGCCCGGTTCCTTGCCGGCGTCGGCGAGGATCTCGCCCCAGGGCGTGACGGCGAGGGAATGGCCGAAGGTGCGGCGCGGAGGGCCCTGGCTCACGCGGTGGTTGCCGGTCTGGGCAGGGGCGAGGACGAAGCAGCCGGTCTCGATCGCGCGGGCGCGCAGGAGCGTGTGCCAGTGGGCGCGGCCGGTGGGGACGGTGAAGGCGGCGGGCACCGTCAGGATTTGCGCGCCCGCCTTCGCGAGGTCGCGGTAGAGATGGGGAAAGCGCAGGTCGTAGCAGATGGTGAGGCCGAGCCGCACCCCGTCGGCGTCCGCGACCACGGCGCGATCACCGGGGCGGAAGCCCGCGCTCTCGCGGTAGCTCTCGCCGTCCGCGAGATCGACATCGAACATGTGGATCTTGTCGTAGCGGGCGCGGATCTCGCCGTCGGGCCCGACGAGGAAGGAGCGGTTGGCGAAACGGCCGTCCGCGTCATGGGTGAGCAGCGCGAGCGAGCCGATCAGGAGCCAGATGCCCGAGGCGGCCGCCGTCTCGCGCAGGGTGGCGAGGGTCGCGTCCTCCTCCTCATGGGCAAGGACCACGCGCTGGTGGCTGCGGCTCCCGCTCATGATGTTGGTCACCTCGGGGGTGAGGACGAGAGTGGCCCCTCCGGCTGCGGCCTCGCGCACGCGGGCGGCGGCGGCCACGGCGTTCTCCTGCGGGTCGTCGCTCGCGTTAAGCTGGACGAGGGCCGCGCGCATGTCAGTCCGCCAAGAGCGGGTCAAGCTTGCCCTCGCGCTCGAGGCTCGCGATGTCGTCGAAACCGCCGACATGGGTCTCGCCGATGAAGATCTGCGGGACGGTGCGGCGGCCGTTCGCGCGCTGGGTCATCTCGGCGCGGCGGGAGGGATGGGCCATCACGTTGATCTCGGTGAACTGCACTCCCTTGGAGCTCAGGAGGTTCTTGGCGGCGCGGCAG
>JAJUJF010000054.1 GCA_029265455.1 Paracoccaceae bacterium
CGAACGAAGCGAACGCGCCTCCGCAAGATGCCGCTCCGGCTCGAGACTGCCGTCGCCCGCGATCCGGCCGACCGTCGTGCCCTCATACCGGAGCCGCGCCAGCGCCCCGAGAAGCCCGATGGCCCGGATGCTGCTCCCGGCTTCGTAACGCCCCCCCTCCTGCCGGCCCGAAAGGACGATCTCTCCCGCCGGCAGCCCGGACAGGGTGACGCCGAAGACCTGGTTCTCCGCGCCGGCCTCCCCCGCGAGAAGCCCGAGCGCGAGGGCGGATCCGAGCATGAGCCGGCGAATTCGCATGGGGCCCGCCTTTCGCTGCCGGAAGCCCGCGCACCGGCACGACCGGGCAGCAGGCAGAGGTTACAACCGCCTCTTGATATGCGAGAAGCGCCCGACCGGCAAAGGTGCCGGCGCGGACGAGGCTGCCTGGGAGGTGCGTATGCGGGATCTGGCCGAGCGGGTTAAGGCGGGCGACCGGCGCGCGCTCGCCCGCGCGATCACGCTGGTGGAATCGACGCGGCCGGATCACCGGGCCGAAGCCGCCCGGCTGCTCGCGATGCTGGGGACGCGCGACGGGCCCCTCAGGGTCGGCCTCTCCGGCACGCCCGGCGTCGGCAAGTCCTCCTTCATCGAGCGGCTGGGGATGATGCTCGCGGATCGCGGGCTGAAGCTCGCCGTGCTTGCCGTCGATCCCTCCTCGAGCCGCTCGGGCGGCTCGATCCTCGGCGACAAGACGCGGATGGGCGAGCTTTCGCGGCATCCGAACGTCTTCATCCGCCCCTCACCCTCTCAACAGGCCCTCGGCGGCGTCGGAAGGCGCACGCGCGAGACGATCCTCGTCGACGAGGACTGGGGCGCCGATGTCATCCTCGTCGAGACGGTGGGCTTCGTCCAGTAGGAGAACATGGTTTACGACATGACCGATGTCTTCGTCCTCCTGCTCGCGCCGGCGGGCGGCGACGAGCTTCAGGGCGTGAAACGCGGCATCATGGAGCGTGCCGACCTCATCCTCGTCAACAAGGCCGATGGCGAGCTCCGCGCCACCGCCGAACGCACCCGCGCCGATTACGCCGGCGCGCTCCGCCTCCTGCGCAGGCGCGGCGACGAGCCGCCCGGATTTCCGAAGGCCCTCGCGGTCTCCGCGCTGACCGGCGACGGACTGGAAAGGGCCTGGGAAGCGATCGAGACCCTCGACCGCTGGCGGCGCGAGAACAGCGTCCACGCCATGCAGCGCCGCGACCAGGCGCTTGCCTGGTTTCGCGAGGCGATCGAGCGCGAGCTGATGGCCCGGCTCAAGTCCGCCCCCGGCGCGGCCGCGACCGAGGCCCGCCTCGCCGAGGCCGTGGCCGCCGGCCGCATCACGCCCGACGCCGCGGCCGAGAAACTCGTTCGCGACCTCTTCCCCGATCCGGAGCCGGCAGGCTGACCTCCGCCCGGCTTGCCCGCGTCCCGCCCCGACCTAAACTGCCCGCAGCAAACAGGGGACCTTGCGCATGCGAATCACTGCACTGGCCATCACGGCCGCTCTCGCCGCCGTTCCGGCCGCCGCTCACCACGGCTGGGGCAGCTACGACTCCGAGGCCGCGATGACCATCGAGGGCCCGATCGAGACGGTGACCATCGGCAACCCCCATGGCGAGATGACGGTCGAGCACGAGGGGCAGTCCTGGCTCGTCATCCTCGCGCCGCCCTCGCGGATGCAGGCGCGCGGCGCCAGCGAGGACCTGCTGCAACCGGGAGTGACGGTCAGGACCTACGGCTATCCGCGCCGCGACGGCACGCCCGAGATCCGCGCCGAATGGATCGAGGTCGGGGACGAGCGGATCCCGCTGCGCTGACGTCACGGTGCACGAGTTCCTCGCCTGGCTGGAGGCGTCCTCCCCCGCCGCCATCCTGCGCCAGTCGGCCTGGCTCTACCCCGCCGCCAATGTCGTCCATGTCCTCGCGCTGATGGGCTTCTTTGCCGCCGTCGCCGCGATGGACTTCCGCCTCCTGCACAGCCGCGGTCTCTCCGGGGCGCGGGGCGCGGTTGCCCGCCTGCGCCCCCTCGCCGCGGTCCTGCTCGTGGTGATGGCGCTGAGCGGCGCCGCGCTCTTCCTGCCGGAAGCCACCCATATCGGCCATAACCGCTTCTTCCTCTTCAAGCTCGTCGCGATCGCGACGGCGCTTGCCAATGTCGCCATGCTGGAGATCGCCCTCCGCCGCCCGGGACCGACCTTTCCCGCCATCCTCCGCGTTTCGGCAGTCGCCTCGCTCGCCCTCTGGCTTGTCGTCGCCGCCCTCGGCCGGCTCATCGCCTATGTCTGAACCGTGGGCATTAACTCTTGGGCAAGACTCTGTTTCCCTTCTAAATCAGTGACTTGACTTGGTTTTCACGCGTGGGCACCCTCGCGCCCACGGTCGGCCGGCTTCCCGTCCCGCCCCTGTTTCCCGTGGATTCACAAGCCGGGTCGGGACTTGACGGGGGCCGGCACCGCGGTTAGGGAACGCCCGATCGTGGACGCGTCACGGCGCGGCCCCTGTTCCTCTTTCGACCCTGAAGGACTCCAGCCATGTCTCGCCGTTGCGAACTGACCGGTAAGGGTGTGATGACCGGAAACAACGTCAGTCACGCCAACAACAAGACCAGGCGGCGCTTCCTGCCGAACCTGAACGACGTCTCGCTCGCGAGCGACACGCTGGGCCAGAGCTTCCGCTTCCGGATCGCTGCCTCGACGCTCCGCACGGTCGATCACCGTGGCGGTCTCGACGGCTTCCTCGCCCGGCAGCCCGACCGCGACCTCTCGCCGAAGGCGCTGAAGATCAAGCGCGACATCGAGAAGGCCCGCGCCTCCGCCTGAGCGATCGCGCCGGCAGACGGCAGTCGCCGGCAACTGCCGCGCGGTGTCACCGTACCGGTTCCGTCGTTTCGGGAGCATCCGATGCCTGCCAGAGCCCTTTGCGCAATTTCCGCCCTGTTCGTCCTCCTCGCCCCGCCTGCGGTGGCGGAGACGCTGGCGGAAGCCGGGGGTCTCGTCATTGCCGACGGCAGCGCCCGCGCAGCCGGGGCGGCAGCCCGCTCCGGCGCGGCCTATCTCACGCTTTCGAACACCGGCGAGACGGACGACCGGCTCGTCGCCGCCACGAGCCCCGCGGCCGAGCGGGTCGAGCTCCACGATCATGTCGTCGACGACGGCATCGCCCGCATGGTCGAGATCGAGAGCGGCATCCCCCTCCCCGCCGGCGAGACCGTTTCCCTCGAACAGGGCGGGATGCACATCATGTTCCTCGGCCTGACCGACGCCTGGGGCGGGGACGGGGTCCCCGTGACCCTTGTCTTCGAACAGGCAGGCGAGGTCGAGGTCACGCTCCCTCTCGCCGCTGCCCCTTCCGCGGCGCATGGCGGCGACCATCACCCGGAGCATGATTCGCACCACTGATCCGCGCTTCCGGGATCCGGCGGCATTCACCCTGATGCATCGAGCCCCGGCATGGGGTCGATACGGGCCTTGCATACCCGGTGCGTTGATTCCATATTAGATTCCCTGACGCCAACGCACGCGCCTCTGTAAGTCCCACTGTCTCGGGTATTTCACCCGCACACGGGCGACTCACGTAGCGACGGTAACGTCTCTTTTGGAACTCCGGGCGAGGCCCGGGACTGATGGAGATGCGCATGCTTGACGCTGCCGCCCTTGCGGGGAGGCAATCCCCCGCGCGCCACGTTCATCCGGCACATTCGGTCGCGACGCCGAAACAGGAAGCCTATATCCGTTCCGTCCCGTACGAAGGTCCGGTGATGGTCTTCGACCTCGACATCCTGCGCGCCAAGTACCGCGCGCTGTCGGCGGGTCTCGGTGACGCCAGCATCCATTACGCGGTGAAGGCCAATCCGGCGCCGGAGGTGATCTCGACCCTTCACGCCCTCGGCAGCCGGTTCGATGCCGCCTCGCGGGGCGAGATCGAGCTCTGCCTGGGGCTGGGGGTGCCGGCCGAACACATCGCCTTCGGCAACACCATCAAGCGTGCCGCCGACATTGCCTGGGCGCATTCCATCGGCGTGCGCCAGTTCGCCGTCGATGCCGAGGCGGAGGTGCGCAAGGTCGCTACCCATGCCCCCGGCGCGCGGGTGCTCGTCCGGCTGCTGATCGAGGAATCCGAGGCCGACTGGCCGCTCTGCCGCAAGTTCGGCGCCCCTGCGCGCGAGGCGCTGCGCCTCATGGATCTTGCCCGGTTCCTCGGTCTCGAGGTAGCGGGCCTCTCCTTCCACGCCGGATCGCAGCTGCGCGAGCCCGCCATGTGGCGCTCCGCCCTCGATGCCGCGCTCGCTCTCTGGAACGATGCGCGGGCCGGCGGGCATTCGCTGTGGCTCCTCAACATCGGTGGCGGTTTTCCGGCCTTCTACGGCCAGGAAATGCCACCGACAAAGGAATATGCGGCCGAGGTCATGGCGATGGTCCGTGCCCGGTTCGGGGACGAAATCGCGGTGATGGCCGAACCCGGTCGCGGCCTCGTCGCGGAGGCGGGGCTCATCGTCGCCGAGGTCCTGCTCGTTGCCCGCAAGTCCGAGGGCGAGCTTGCCCGCTGGGTCTATCTCGACATCGGCAAGTTCTCGGGCCTTGCCGAGACGATGGAGGAGGCGATCCGCTACCAGTTCGAGACCGCCCATACCGGCGAGACCGGCGCCTGCATCCTCGCGGGTCCGAGCTGCGATTCGGCGGATGTCCTCTACGAGAAACGCCCGGTCCAGCTCCCGCTCGCGCTCCGCGATGGCGACCTGATCCGGATCCTGTCGAGCGGCGCCTATACGAGCTCCTACTCCTCGGTCGGCTTCAACGGCTTCCCGCCGCTTCGCGCCGTCTATCTCGACTGACTCCGGCATCGACTTCGGGGCCAACTCATGCTGTCATCTCCGCCGTACCCTGGCGGAGTGACCCATGCTCATCGCCCAGATCACCGATCTCCATATCGGCGCCCCCGGCGAAATCCTGTTCGGCGGCTACGAACCCGCCGGCGCGGTCGCGGCCGTGGTGGCGCGGCTCAACGCCCTCGACCCGCGGCCCGACCTCGTTCTCCTCACCGGTGATGTCACCGGAAACCGGACAGCCGAGGCCTGTGCGCAGGCCCGTGACCTGCTCGCGCCGCTTGAACTGCCGATGGCGGCGATACCGGGCAACCATGACGAACGCCGTCTCTTCCGGGAAACGATGCTCGACCTCGGCGCCCGCGTCGGCGACGGCGAATTTCTCCAGCTCGACTTCACGGCCGGCCCGCTCAGGATCCTCGGGCTCGATACGGTCAATGGCGTGCTACCGCCGGGCGGAAGCCTCTGCGACAGACGGCTCGACTGGATCGCGGCGCGGCTCGACGAGGACACAGACCGGCCGACGCTCATCGCCATGCACCATCCGCCCTTCGCGACCGGGATCGGCGGCATGGACCGGATCGGCTGCGCCAACGGCGATGCGCTCGCCGCCCTCGTCCGCCGTCGAAGCAACATCCGCCGCGTCGTCTGTGGCCATGTTCACCGGGCGGTCACCGCGGACTGGGCCGGCACGACCGCGACCATCTGCCCGGCGGTCGCCTGGGAGATCAGGCTCGACCTTCACGAGGACGCCCCTCCCGTTCTCCAGCCACAGGCACCCGGATTCCAGCTTCACCGCGTCGCGCCGGACGGCCGCCTGCTCACGCACACGATCTTCATGACCTGAGCGCGCAGACCGGGCTGCCACCTAGCGCGGCGGCGGCAGGGCGAGTTCCCGATACACGGGACAGGCGCGTTCGAGGACATCCACGCCGCAGTCGCGCGGCTCGAGGTCCCGGTCGAGGCAGATCCGCACCTCCCGCACCAGTCCCTCGCGGCAGGTTACGATCAGCCCGTCGGGCCCGAGATCGGGATTGAGAGCGAGGATCGCCTCCTCCAGCTCCTCTGCCGTGAGCCGACCGGGCTCCAGCTCCGGGAGGATGACGGTCCCGAATGCCTGTCGCGACAGGGCGAAGTAATCCTCCGGATCGAGGCCCGTGCAGCGCCCGTGTTTCTGCCACTGGTGCCAGGCGAGCCCTCCGCTCCCCATCAGATCAGCCATCGCCGCCGTCTCGCGCCGCGAAGGATCGCGTTTCGCCGTATCGCACCACTCCGGCCAGCCCGCCTCGTACTGCGGCCAGAGCCCGTGCAGCACGAAACCCAGGTCGCTGCCGGGCCGGCACTCCGGCGCCTCCCGCTCGTCCCCGGTGGTCTCGCACCAGCTCGGGCTCCAGCTCAGTGCAAGCAGGTAGTAGTCGAAATCGCCCGCTTCCTGCGCCCAGAGGAAGGGCGCCGCGAGGAGAAGGACGACGGCATGGAAAAGCCGCATACCGCGAAGCCCCTTTATTCGGCGGTGGAGCTCCCGTATATAACCTGCCACTCCCCACCAAGACCACTGGAAGCGCGCATCCTCGCCTCGCGGTTTCGGCCCGGGGCAGACATTGGCGTGACGAGAAGGGCTAGTAGACCATGGCACTCCCCCTGATGCAGAAGGCGACGGCCGTCTGGCTGATCGACAACACCACGCTCACCTTCGAGCAGATTGCCGAGTTCTGCGGCCTGCACGAGCTCGAGGTGCAGGGCATTGCCAACGGCGAGGTGGCGCAGGGCATCAAGGGCTTCGACCCGATCGCCAACCGCCAGCTCACCGCCGAGGAGATCAAACGCTGCGAGGCCGATCCCAAGGCCCGCCTCAGGCTCATGAAGAACCCTGCCGCCGAGGGCGAGGAGAAGCGCAAGGGTCCGCGCTATACCCCGCTCTCGAAACGGCAGGACCGTCCGGCCGCGATCGCCTGGCTGGTCAAGTTCCACCCGGAACTCTCCGACAGCCAGATCAGCAAGCTCGTCGGCACCACCAAGCCGACGATCCAGTCGATCCGCGACCGCACCCACTGGAACATCGCCAATATCCAGCCGGTCGATCCGGTGGCGCTCGGCCTGTGCAAGCAGTCCGAACTCGATGCCGCCGTTGCCAAGGCCGTCGCCAAGGCGAAAGCCGAGGAGGTCATGAGCGACAGCGAGCGGATGCGTCTCGTCTCGACGGAGCAGTCTCTCCAGATGGAGCCGGAGCCGCGGCTGCCGTCAGCCATCGCCGGGCTCGAGTCGTTCTCCCTCACCGGCAACCGGGACGGGGAGGAGAGCGGACGCGACGCGCCGAGCCGGGAGAACGCCAAGGCCGAAGCCGAGCGGCTCTTCAACCTCGATGACGCCGGGCCCGAGGAGGACGAGGAAGGCGAATCGCGCGGCTGAACGGCTCAGCCGCCCTCTCCCCCCGGCCGCCTATCCGCAGACGGCCCCCGCGTGGTCCCGGTTTCCGGAAACGACATGCTTGCAATACTCGACTGTTTTGCTCACATTCGGGCAACGGGTCGGCAAACGAGTCGGCCACCCCGGAACCAGCGGTACGGCCATGATCGTCTGCTCCTGTACGCGCATTTCCTCCCACGACATCCGTGCGGCAATCTCGTGGATGCGCGCTGCCGATCCCCATACCCTGATCACGCCCGGGAAGATCTATCGGGTGCTCGGCAAGGCACCTGATTGCGGAGGCTGCATCAGGCTGTTCGTGGCCGAGATGCGGCGCAGTCGTGATCTCGAAGTGCCTGCAGGCGACGTTCCGCTCGAGCTTCGCCATCTCCGCCAGCGTGCGGCCGAGGAGCACTGAACAAGGGGCCGTCCGCGGCTGCTCCCGCCCCGCTCCCACCGGGCTTGCCCTTTCCGCCGGGTTCCTCGAGTTTCATGATCCGGAGGGCGGTTCCCATTGCCGCGGCGGAGCGAAAGTCATCAGGAATGACGAGACTGCCGGCCGATCCGGACCAGGTGGAGGGTGCGGCGTTCGCGGAGCGGCTGCATCTGCAATTAGGCCGTCTGCTGGTCCGCGCCGTCAACCTGGTCCGCCCGCGCCTCACCCTTGGCGTCCGCCTCGCCGCATTCGATGCCGAGGGACGGATATTTCTCGTCCGCCAGACCTACATGCCCGGATTTCACCTTCCCGGCGGTGGCGTCGATCCGGGGGAGACCTGCCGGGAAGCAGCCGTACGGGAGGCGCACGAAGAGGGAGGTCTGATCTGCCCCGCCCCTCCGGAGCCCTTCGGCATCTATTTCAATCCCGCGCTGGCGAGACGGGATCATGTCGTCCTGTTCGTGGCCCGGGGGGTGGTGCATGATCCCGGAGCGCGCCACGGACTGGAGATCCGTGATGCCGGATTCCATCCTCCGGACGCCCTTCCCGAAGCCACGACCCCGGCGACCCGGGCGCGGATCGCGGAGGTTCTGGCCGGGCGACAGGTCTCGGATATCTGGTAGTTGCCGGCATATCAGGGAGCGGCAGCCACTGCCGCTCCGGCGAGCGCATGCGGGGGGCCCGACGGGCCCCCAGCATGAAACTCATCCGCGCAGGCGTGCCGTGAGTGCCTGCACGTCGCGCAGCCGCTGCGCAGCCGCGGTCCGCCCTTCCTCCGGAGCGGAGTCGAAGGCGGCCTGCGCCTCCGCCTCGATCTCGGCCATCACCTCGGCATTGACCTCGCCCCGCGGCAGGGCGCGCTCGGCCAGCACGCTTGCCGCCTCCGGGGTCACTTCGGCGAATCCGCCGGTGACGAGATATTCCGAAACCTGCCCCTCCGCCGTCACCGTCACGAAACCGGGCCTCAGCGTCGTCAGGAACGGGGCATGGTTCGGCATCGCGGTGAAATCCCCTTCGGAGCCGGGGATCTGCACCCGCGTCGCCTGCACCGAGGCGAGTCGCCGCTCGGGGCTGACGAGATCGAACTGGAAGGTGTCGGCCATCTGCTCAGGCCGCTTCCGCCGCCATGCGCTCGGCCTTCTTCACCACCTCGTCGATGCCGCCGACCATGTAGAAGGCAGCCTCCGGCAGGTGGTCGAACTCGCCGGCGACCACGCGCTTGAAACTGTCGATCGTCACCTCGAGCGGCACCTGCACGCCCGGCGAGCCGGTGAAGACCTGTGCCACGTCGAAGGGCTGCGACAGGAAGCGCTGGATCTTGCGGGCACGGGAGACGGTGAGCTTGTCCTCTTCCGACAGCTCGTCCATGCCGAGGATGGCGATGATGTCCTGAAGGCTCTTGTAGCGCTGGAGGATACCCTGCACGTCACGGGCAACCTGGTAATGCTCCTCGCCGACCACGCCCGGCTCGAGAATCCGGGAGGTGGAGTCGAGGGGGTCGACCGCCGGGTAGATGCCGAGCTCGGAGATGGCGCGCGACAGCACCGTCGTCGCGTCGAGATGCGCGAACGACGTCGCAGGCGCCGGGTCGGTGAGGTCGTCCGCCGGCACATAGATCGCCTGCACCGAGGTGATCGAGCCCGCCCGCGTCGAGGTGATCCGCTCCTGCAGCGCGCCCATGTCGGTCGCGAGCGTCGGCTGGTAACCCACTGCCGAGGGAATGCGGCCGAGAAGCGCCGAGACTTCCGAACCCGCCTGCGTGAAGCGGAAGATGTTGTCGACGAAGAACAGCACGTCGGTGCCGGACTGGTCGCGGAACTGCTCCGCAAGCGTCAGGCCCGTAAGGGCGACACGGGCACGGGCTCCCGGCGGCTCGTTCATCTGACCGTAGACCAGCGCCACCTTCGACTTGGAAAGGTCGTTGATGTCGATGACGCCCGACTCGATGAACTCGTGATAGAGGTCGTTGCCCTCGCGGGTACGCTCGCCAACACCGGCAAAGACCGAGAAGCCCGAGTGCACCTTGGCGATGTTGTTGATCAGCTCCTGGATCAGCACCGTCTTGCCCACGCCGGCACCGCCGAAGAGGCCGATCTTGCCGCCCTTCGAATAGGGAGCGAGGAGGTCGATGACCTTGATGCCGGTGACGAGGATCTCGGTCTCGGTCGACTGTTCCGAGAAGCTCGGCGCCTCGCGGTGGATCGGCCGGTATTCGGTCGCCTTGACCTCGCCCTTCTCGTCCACCGGCTCGCCGACGACGTTCATGATCCGCCCGAGCGTCCCGTCGCCGACCGGCACCTGGATCGGCTTGCCGGTATCGGTGACGGAGCCGCCGCGAACGAGGCCGTCGGTCGAATCCATCGCGATCGCGCGCACGGTCGATTCGCCAAGATGCTGCGCCACCTCGAGCACGAGCCGCCGCCCGTTGTTGTCGGTCTCGAGCGCGTTGAGAATCTCCGGCAGATGGTCCTCGAACTGCACGTCGACGACGGCGCCGATGACCTGGGTGATCCTGCCGACAGCTGCTTCCGCCATGCCGTAGTCTCCTGTCTCAGAGCGCCTCGGCGCCCGAAATGATCTCGATGAGCTCCTTGGTGATCGCCGCCTGGCGGGAGCGGTTGTATTCGATGGTGAGCCGGTCGATCATCTCGCCGGCGTTGCGCGTGGCGTTGTCCATCGCGCTCATCCGCGCCCCCTGCTCCGAAGCCGCATTCTCGAGGAGCGCCGCAAATATTTCGGTGGCAAGCCCCCGCGGCAGCAGATCGGCGAGGATCGCCTCCTCGTCCGGCTCGTATTCGTAATTCGCGGCAGCCTGGCCGGCCTCGCCTTCCGGTGCCTCGAATTCCGCCGGTATCAGCCGGCGCTCGGTCGGGATCTGGCTGATCACCGACTGGAAGCGGCTGAAATAGAGGGTGCAGACGTCGAACTCGCCGTTGTTGTACATGTCGGTGATGCGCCGGGCGATCTCGGCCGCGTTCTCGTAGCCGACCCGCTTCACCTCGCTCAGATCGACATGGCCGACGAGCCGCTTGCCGTGATCGCGGCGCAGCATCTCGCGTCCCTTCTTGCCGATGGTGAGGATCTTCACCGTCTTGCCTTCGGCGACGAGCTTGTCGATCTGGTAGCGGGCGATCTTGACGATCGCCGCGTTGAAACCGCCGGCAAGGCCGCGCTCGGACGTCGCGACGACGATCAGATGCGTTTCGTCCCGGCCGGTCCCGGCAAGAAGCTTCGGCGCGGTCGGACTCGCCTGCACGGAAGCCGCGAGATTGCCGAGCACGGCGCGCATCCGCTCGGCATAGGGCCGGGCGTTCTCGGCCGCTTCCTGGGCACGGCGGAGCTTGGCCGCCGCGACCATCTGCATGGCCTTGGTGATCTTCCGCGTCGACTTGACGCTTTCGATACGGACCTTCAGGTCCTTGAGGCTCGGCATCCCTGTCCCCCGTCTGGCCTGTCCCTAAACCGTCCGCGTCAGGCGAACGTCCTGGCGAAGCCGTCGATGGCGGACACGATCTTCTTCTCGATCTCGCCGGCGATCTTCTGGTCGTTGGTGCGGATCTCCTCGAGGAGGTCCTGGTGGTTGTTGCGCAGATGCCGGAGCAGGCCGCGCTCGAACTTGGTCACGTCGTTGACCGCGATCTTGTCGAGATAGCCATGGGTGCCCGCGTAGATCACGATCACCTGCTCGGCGTTGGTGAGCGGCGAATACTGCGGCTGCTTCAGGAGCTCGACGAGCCGGGCGCCGCGGTTGAGAAGCCGCTGTGTCGCCGCGTCGAGATCGGAGCCGAACTGCGCGAAGGCCGCCATCTCGCGGTACTGGGCGAGTTCGAGCTTGATCGAGCCCGCGACCGACTTCATCGCCTTCGTCTGCGCCGAGGAGCCGACGCGGCTGACCGAGAGGCCGACGTTCACCGCCGGGCGCACGCCCTGGTAGAAGAGGCCGGTCTCGAGGAAGATCTGGCCGTCGGTGATCGAGATGACGTTCGTCGGAATGTAGGCCGAGACGTCGCCCGCCTGGGTCTCGACGATCGGCAGCGCCGTCAGCGAGCCCGCGCCGTGATCCTCGTTGAGCTTCGCCGCCCGCTCGAGGAGCCGCGAATGCAGGTAGAAGACGTCGCCCGGATAGGCCTCGCGTCCCGGCGGCCGGCGGAGCAGCAGCGACATCTGCCGGTAGGCCACCGCCTGTTTCGACAGGTCGTCATAGACGATCAGCGCATGCATGCCGTTGTCGCGGAAATATTCGGCCATCGCGCAGGCGGCATAGGGCGCGAGATACTGCATCGGCGCCGGCTCGGAAGCGGTGGCGGCGACGACGATGGAATATTCCATCGCCCCCGTCTCCTCGAGCTTCTTCACGAGTTGGGCAACGGTGGACCGCTTCTGGCCGACCGCAACATAGACGCAGTAGAGCTTCTTCGACTCGTCGTCGCCCGCGACGGTGTTGTAGCTCTTCTGGTTGAGGATGGCGTCGAGCGCGAGCGCCGACTTGCCGGTCTGGCGGTCGCCGATGATGAGCTCGCGCTGGCCGCGGCCGATCGGGATCAGCGCGTCGACCGCCTTGAGCCCGGTCGCCATCGGCTCGTGCACCGACTTGCGGGGGATGATGCCGGGTGCCTTGACATCGGCGATGCGGCGCTCGACCGCCTCGATCGGCCCCTTGCCGTCGATCGGCTCGCCCAGCGCGTCGACGACGCGGCCGAGCAGGCCCTTGCCCACCGGCACGTCAACGATCGACTCGGTCCGCTTGACGATATCGCCTTCCTTGATGTCGCGGTCGGAGCCGAAGATCACGATGCCGACGTTATCGACCTCGAGGTTGAGCGCCATGCCGCGGATGCCGCCCGGAAACTCGACCATCTCGCCGGCCTGGATGTTGTCGAGCCCGTGCACGCGGGCGATGCCGTCGCCCACCGAAAGGACGCGGCCGACCTCGGCGACCTCGGCCTCCTGGCCGAAGTTCCTGATCTGCTCCTTGAGGATGGCGGAGATTTCCGCGGCCTGGATCGTCATCATACCACCTCTTTCATGGCATTCTGCAGCTTGGCGAGCTTCGAGCGGATCGACGTGTCGATCATCCGCGAGCCCACCTTGACGACGAGACCGCCGATCAGCCGCTCGTCCACCTTCTCTTCAAGCTTCACCGTGCGCCCCACCTTCTCGTGCAGGGAGCGGGCGAGTTCCTCACGCTGTTTCTTCGTGAGCGGCCGCGCCGAGGTCACCTCCGCCGTCACCTCGCCCCGCTCTTCGGCAAGGAGGCCCTTCATGGCCTCGATCATCCGCGGCAGCACGAAGAGCCGGCGATGCATGGCCATCACGCCGAGCGTGTTCGTCACTTCCGGCCCGAACTCCATCCGCTCGGAAAGCGCCTTCAGCGCCGCCGCCTGCTCGGTCCGGGGATAGACGGGCGAGAAGATCGCATCCCGCAGATCGGCGCTCTCCCCGAGAGCCGCCTCAAGCGCGAGGAGGTCGGCCTCCACCCGCTCCACCGAATTCGTCTCGCGCGCCAGGTCGTAGAGCGCGGTCGCATAACGACCAGCAACGCCCGCGGTCAGTGAAGCTGCGCTGGACACACTCACCCCTCGCTTGTCATTCATGGCACCCCGACCCTCAATTCCGGCCAGGCGCCCGGGAAATCGCCGCGGACCGTCCCTCAGCCCCCCGCGAGTGGGCGCGGTGATAGCAGAGGGCGCCGGGCGTGGCAATACGCCGGGCGGACACGGCGGCAGGCGGGGCAAATACCCGGATAATAAGGATAAATCTGGAAATCCCGAATGATATCAGTGCCGGGTCCGCCGTCCGGCAACCGGCTCCGGCCGTGGCCGGGTGAGCCCGTCGAACACCTCGAGCGGGCCGGGGACGCTCACCTTGCTGCCCGAAGGCGGGCGGGCATAGATCTGCTTGCTCGCCTCGACGATGAGCGCGCCCGCGAGCAGCCGCCATTCGCACCGGCGGCCGAGCGCCTCCCAGACCGGCGCGGCCCGGAGCAGGAAACCGCCATGCACCGGCGGACCGTAGAGCGCGGCGGCATGGCGCTCCGGCACGAAGCGGTGCTTTCGCAGCAGGCTCTCCATCTGCCCGAGGCTGTAGGGGCGGCCGAAACCGAAGGGCGTCGCGTCGCGCCGGGCCCAGACGCCGGTGCGGTTCGGCACCACGAACACCACCTGGCCCGACGGCGCCAGCACCCGCCAGATCTCCTCGAGGAGCGCATCGGGACGTTCGCAGGTCTCGAGCCCGTGGGCGACGATGATCCGGTCGACCACCCCGGCCGCGACCGGCCAGGCGGTCTCCTCGACAAGGGCGCTGAGATTCGGCCCCTCTTCCGGCCACGGCATCACCCCCTGCTGGGCGGGCATCAACGCGATGACCCGCCGCGCTTCGCCGAGATATGGCCGCAGCAGCGGCGCCGTGAAGCCGAAACCGGCTACCGTCATGTCCCGCGTGCACGGCCAGAGCCCGCGCACGGCTTCACGAAGGGCGAGCTTCGCCGCGCCCCCGAGCGGGGTCCGGTAGTAGAATTCCCGCAGGTCCACGACGTCCAGATGCATTGCATCATCCTAGCCGATCACGGAGACTGCCGCCAACCCGCGCACCGCAAAGGTCGAGGAACCCGATGCCGCTCGAGATCGTCACCATCCCCTGCCGCTCGGACAACTATGCCTATCTGCTGCGCGACGAGGCAACGGGCACGGTCGCCCTGGTCGATGCGCCCGAAGCGGCGCCGATCCTCCGCGCGCTCGACGGGCGCGGCTGGAAACCCGACCTCATCCTCGTCACCCATCATCATGGCGATCATGTCGAGGCGGTGGACGAACTTCGCAGCCGTTTCGGTTCCAGGGTGATCGGGGCCGAGGCCGACCGCCACCGCCTGCCGCGGCTCGACCTCGCCGTGCGCCCGGGCGACAGCGTCGAGGTGGGCGCCGCCACCGCTTCGGTGCTCGATGCCTCCGGCCACACGATCGGACATATTGCCTACCACTTCCCCGAGGATCGCGCGCTCTTTGCCGGTGACAGCCTGATGGTGATGGGCTGCGGCCGTGTCTTCGAGGGCACGCCCGCGATGATGTGGGAGACGCTCTCCCGCCTCGCCGCGCTGCCGCCCGAGACGCGGCTCTTCTCCGGCCATGAATATACCGAGGGCAACCTCCGCTTCGCGCTCTCGCTCGGCAAACCCGATGCCGCCCTCGCGGCCCGGGCCGAGGCGATCCGCGCGGCCCGGGCCGCGGGTCGTGACACCATGGGTCCGACCCTCGCGGAGGAGCGGCGCACCAATCCCTTCCTGCGGGCGGCGGAGCCGGAGATGAAGGCGCGCCTCGGTCTCGGGGATGTCTCCGACACCGAGAGCTTCACGGAAATCCGCCGCCGCAAGGACGCCTTCTGATCACGCGGAGATGTGGTGCGCCCGCCCCTTCACGGGCGTCCGGCGCGACCTATATTGAGCGTCAAGTGGGACCGGTGAAGACGGGAAACCTCCCGTCTTGCGACTGCGCCCGCGCCCCATGGTGACGGGACAGATGCGGTCACGCATATTTTTGGGTGTCCAGGGCTGCCTAACCAAAATTGCCCTTGAAGCAAACTCGATATGAGCGAAGTTTAAAGGTGTCGGGGATAGATCCGATCCCCCTCGCCCGCACCGGCTCGCCGGGGCGATCTGACTGGAAGGAACGCGGACCATGCCCTCTTTCACGAGCACCCTCGAGGCCGCAATCCACGCCGCCCTCGCGCAGGCGAACGCACGCAAGCACGAGCTGGCGACGCTGGAGCACCTTCTGCTCGCGCTCCTAGACGAACCGGACGCTTCCAGGGTGATGAAGGCCTGCGGCGTCGACATCGAGAAGCTCCGGAACAACATCACCACCTTCCTCGACGATGAGCTTGATGCCCTCGTCTCCGACATTGACGGCTCCGAGGCGGCGCCGACCACCGGCTTCCAGCGGGTGATCCAGCGCGCCGCGATCCACGTCCAGTCCTCCGGCCGGCAGGAAGTCACCGGCGCCAACGTGCTCGTCGCGATCTTCGCCGAGCGCGAGAGCCATGCCGCCTACTTCCTGCAGGAGCAGGACATGACCCGTTACGACGCGGTCAACTACATCAGCCACGGCGTCGCCAAGGATCCGAGCTACGGCGAGGCGCGTCCGGTGAAGGGAGCGGAGGAAGCCGTCGAGCAGAACCGTGCTCAGGCCCAGGCCGCAAAGGAGGGTGAGGAGACCGCGTTGCAGAAGTATTGCGTCGACCTCAACGACAAGGCCCGCAACGGCGATGTCGACCCGCTGATCGGGCGCGACCTCGAGGTGGAGCGCTGCATCCAGGTGCTCTGCCGACGGCGCAAGAACAACCCGCTGCTCGTCGGTGATCCCGGCGTCGGCAAGACCGCGATCGCCGAAGGGCTCGCCCGGAAGATCGTCGACGGCGACACGCCGGCCGTCCTCGCCGAGACGACGATCTACTCGCTCGACATGGGCGCGCTGCTCGCCGGCACCCGCTACCGCGGCGACTTCGAGGAGCGGCTGAAGGCCGTGATGAAGGAGCTCGAGCAGCATCCGAACGCGATCCTCTTCATCGACGAGATCCACACGGTGATCGGCGCCGGCGCCACGTCGGGCGGCGCGATGGATGCCTCGAACCTCCTGAAGCCGGCGCTTCAGGCCGGCAACCTGCGCTGCATGGGCTCGACCACCTACAAGGAGTTCCGTCAGCATTTCGAGAAGGACCGCGCACTGGCCCGGCGCTTCCAGAAGATCGACGTGAACGAGCCCAAGGTAGAGTACGACTTCAAGATCCTCAAGGGCCTCAAGCCCTATTTCGAGGATCATCACGCCGTCCGCTACACCGCGGATGCGATCCGCACGGCCGTCGACCTCTCGGCACGCTACATCCATGACCGCAAGCTGCCCGACAAGGCGATCGACGTGATCGACGAGGCCGGTGCGGCCCAGCACCTGCTGCCCGAGAGCAAGCGGCGCAAGACCATCACCTCGAAGGAGATCGAGGCGGTGGTGGCCAAGATCGCCCGCATCCCGCCGAAGAACGTCTCCAAGGACGACGCCGAGGTCCTCAAGGATCTCGACCAGTCCCTGAAGCGCGTCGTCTTCGGCCAGGACCGCGCGATCGAGGCGCTTGCCTCGGCGATCAAGCTCGCGCGCGCGGGCCTCAGGGAGCCGGAGAAGCCGATCGGCAACTACCTCTTCACCGGCCCGACCGGCGTCGGCAAGACCGAGGTCGCGCGGCAGCTCGCGAACACGCTCGGGGTGGAGCTCCTGCGTTTCGACATGTCGGAATACATGGAGAAACACGCCGTCTCGCGGCTGATCGGCGCACCGCCGGGCTATGTCGGCTTCGACCAGGGCGGCATGCTCACCGATGGTGTCGACCAGCACCCGCACTGCGTGCTGCTCCTCGACGAGATCGAGAAGGCGCATCCGGATGTCTACAACATCCTCCTGCAGGTGATGGACCACGGCAAGCTCACCGACCACAACGGCCGGACCGTGGATTTCCGCAACGTGGTCCTGATCATGACCTCGAACGCGGGCGCGCAGGAGCAGGCGAAGGAGGCGCTCGGCTTCGGCCGGCAGCGGCGCGAGGGCGAGGATACGGCCGCGGTCGAGCGGATGTTCACGCCGGAGTTCCGGAACCGGCTCGACGCGGTCATCTCCTTCAGCGCACTGCCGAAGGAGGTCATCCTGCAGGTGGTCGACAAGTTCGTCGCCCAGCTCGAGGCGCAGCTCATGGACCGCAACGTCCAGATCGAGCTCTCGCCGGCGGCTGCCGAATGGCTCGCCGACAAGGGCTATGACGAGAAGATGGGCGCGCGGCCGCTCGGCCGGGTGATCCAGGAGAACATCAAGAAGCCGCTCGCGGAGGAACTCCTCTTCGGCAAGCTCGCCAAGGGCGGCGTCGTCCACGTGAAGGTCAAGGAGGACGAGCTCCAGCTCGTCATCGAGCCCGCGGGCGCACCGCGGCTCACCTCCAAGAAGCCGCCGCTGCTCACGGCGGAATAGGACCGCAGGCACGTCCAGGGGCCCGGATGCGGATGCATCCGGGCCCTTTTCTTTCGGGCGCCGCCCGTCCCGCCTCGAGCCCCGGCCCCGCGAGGTCATCATGTTCGGGGAACCTTCACGCGGCGGGGCAGCAATCTCCCGACGCCGATCCGGCGCTGGCGGCCCGTCAGCGGGCGCGACAACCGCCTGCCGGTTCGGCCGAAGGCCGCCGTCCGCGCATTGCCGCAGGCAGCCGATCCGGAACTCACGAGAATGATCTCGTCATCCGCACGCCTGCACCAGACGCGGTGGCCGGGCTCTCCTCCAGGCTGACTGATCCGGCGCCACTCGATACCGATTCCGCGCCCCTCCGGCATTCCGCATGAACCTGTCACATTCCGGCCGCACGCCTCTCGCGGGTCCGGATAGCAGGAGGGGAAGCCCGCGCCACCGCGCTTCGGCCACACGAGTGTCCGCCCATCGCGCGCGGCTCCCTGCCAGTCGGGGCG
>JAJUJF010000001.1 GCA_029265455.1 Paracoccaceae bacterium
GAAGCCCCGCCCGGCGAACGTGACCCGGCCGACGCCGCGGAAGGCGATCTCCTCCGCCGCATCCGGTGCGCGCCCGGCTCCCATCAGCGGAATCTGCGCGGCGAGGGGGGCGGCGGCGACCAGGACGAAGATCGCTCCCAGACACGTCGCCCTGCATGTCACGCAGACGTTCGCGGCCATGAGGGCAACCACCTCGAGCACCGCGCGGGAGGCCCTGGCGGTGCGGGCAGCACGGACCGCGCCGATGCGCCCCGCCCGCCGCGCCGCCCGCCGGATCATCGCCCTTGCAGCGCCGCCGGCATCGGGCCACCGGTCGCCCAGTCGAGAAGTTCCGCGGTATGGACCACCGGAATGCCGGTGCCGCCGCCGATCTGCATCATGCAGCCGATGTTGCCGGCGGCGATCACCTCCGGCCGCGTCGCCTCGAGCGTGCGTACCTTGCGCGCCTTCAGCTCGCCGGAGATCGCGGGGTGCAGCAGGCTGTAGGTCCCGGCCGAGCCGCAGCAGAGATGCGGATCGGCGGGCTCGACCACCTCGAATCCCGCCGCCCTGAGCAGCGCCTTCGGCTGGGCGGTGATCCCCTGCCCGTGCTGCAGCGAACAGGCGGCGTGATAGGCAACGCGCATCCCCTGCGGCGCACGCGCCGCTTCGGGCGGGGGATCCGGACGGGCAGGGTCGAGCGGTGCGGCGAGGGGCACCCGCATCGCCTCTTCGCCCGATGCCCGCGCAGCCTCGGCCGCCTCGGTGCGGACCGCGTCGTAACCCTGCGCCTTCGCATCCTGCGGCCGGTCCGCCCAGTCACCACCCGCCATCGCGAGCGAGGGATCCACCGTCGCCGAACTGCCGGCGGCGGCAACCGGCGTCGCCCCCTCGCCTGCGCCCCGCAGGTCCAGCCCGAGCTCCGCCATGATCTCGGTGATGTCCTTCGTCATCCGCGCGATCGTCGCCGCATCCTCGGCCAGCGCCTCCGTGCGGAAGACATGGCCGTAATCCTTCACCGTCGTGCCGCAGCCCGAGGTGTTGATCACCACCGCGTCGAGACCTTCACCCCGCTTCTCGTCCATCCAGGCCCTGATGTTGCGCGCCGCGAACCTGCGCCCCGAAGCGGTCTTGCCCATGTGATGGGTGAGCGCGCCGCAGCAGCCGGCGCCCTTCGCCACCACCACCTCGCAGCCGTGGCGGGTCAGAAGCCGGATCGTCGCCGCGTTGATGTCGGTGTTGAGCACGGTCTGCGCGCAACCGGTGAGGAGCGCCACCCGCATCCGCCGCTCGCCCTCCGCGGGGAAGACCTGCGGCGCATCGAGCGGACTCTTCGGCGGCAGTTGCGGCGGCGCCATCGCCATCATGCCCTTGAGCCGCCCCGGCATCAGCCCGGCAAGGGGCCTGGCCAGCCGCGCGCCGCGGAGCGCGAGGCGGAACCGCGCGGGATAGGGCAGAATCGCGGCGATCAGCCCACGCAGCATCCGGTCGGCAAGCGGCCGGCGGTAGGTCTCCTCGATATGTTCGCGCGCGTGATCGACGAGATGCATGTAATGCACGCCCGAGGGACAGGTCGTCATGCAGGCGAGGCAGGACAGGCAGCGGTCGATATGCTTGACCGTCTTCGCGTCGGCCGGACGCCCCTTCTCCAGCATGTCCTTCATCAGGTAGATGCGGCCGCGCGGGGAATCGAGCTCGTCGCCGAGCACCTGGTAGGTCGGGCAGGTCGCGGTGCAGAAGCCGCAGTGGACGCAGGCGCGCAACACCTCGTTCGACCGCGCGAACCGCGGGTCGCGGAGCTGCTCGGCGGTGAAATTCGTCTGCATCTAGACCGCCTTCCCCATATCCGCGCGTCCGCCCATCCGCCCCGGATTGAGCACGCCCCCCGGATCGAATCGTGCGCGGAGCCCCGCCTCGATCCTGGCAAGCGGTGCGGGCTGCGGGTGAAACACCCCCATCCGCGCCTTCACCGCCGGGGAGGCGCGGACCAGGGTCGCATGGCCGGCCATGCCCCTCAGCGCCTCGCGGCCGTAGGTATGTTCGGGCACCAGCGCCCAGACGAGGCCGCCCCCCCAGTCATGGATCACTTCCGCGCCCGGCGCGATCCGCCGCAGCGATGCCGCGAGCGCAGGTCCGTCCGACGGCTTCACCGAGAACCGCCAGACATCGCCCTCCCGCCCGGCAAAGGGGCGGACGTCGCGGATGGCGGGCCAGTCGCCCTCGCCCTCGACAAGCCGCGGCGTGCCCCAGTTGGCAAGCGCCGCGCTCAGCCGTTCGGCGCGATATTCCACCTGGGATGCAAAACCCTCGATCCGCAGCAGCGTCACCGGCCCGTCCCCGATTCCCTTCGGCACATGCGCCGCCCCCGTCACCTCGCAGGGCGTGCCGAGGGCAAGCGTCATCGCCGCGAGCGCCTGCGCCTCCGTGAGCCCGTCGAAGGCGAGCGTCACCGTCGTCGCGGGCGCCGGCAGGACCTTGAACGCGACCTCGGTCAGCACGCCGAGCGTGCCATGGCTGCCGCAGAGGAGCCGGACCAGGTCGAGCCCGGTCACGTTCTTCATCACCCTTCCGCCCGACCTGACCACCTCGCCGGTGCCGTCGACGAAACGCAGGCCGATCAGGCTGTCGCGGCAGGCGCCGACCGCGACACGGCGGGGTCCCGAAGCGTTCACCGCCACCACGCCACCTATGGTCGGCGTGCCTCCGGTGCCGTGGAGAGCGCGCCCGTCCCAGGGCTCGAACGGCAGCCGCTGGCCCTCCGCCGCCAGCGCCGCCTCGACTTCGGCAAGCGGCGTTCCCGCCCCCACCACCAGCGTCAGCGCCCCCGGCTCGTGAAGCCGGATGCCGGAAAGGGCCCCCATGCGCAGCGGCGTGCCCGTCACCGGGTGCCCGATGTCCCGCGTGCCGCCGCCGATCACCCGGAGGGGACGGCCCTCGCGTCCGGCCGCGCG
Organism: Paracoccaceae bacterium; assembly: GCA_029265455.1. Lineage (GTDB taxonomy): Bacteria > Pseudomonadota > Alphaproteobacteria > Rhodobacterales > Rhodobacteraceae > Amaricoccus. The sequence goes on from JAJUJF010000001.1 coordinate 2,931, forward strand.
GATGATCCCGGCGAGTTCCTCCTCGCTCTCCGGCCGGTAACCACCGGTCGTCGCCTGCGCCGCCTCCTGCGCGGCAACGGAGGATGCCGCCCCCGCGACGCTCATGCCGCCGCCCCCCGCCTGCCGGCACTCGCCTCGAGCGGGAAGACCTTGGCCGGATTGAGCAGCCAGTGCGGGTCGAATACGTCCTTCACCCGCATCTGCGCCTCGAGATCCGCCGGCGTGAACTGCACCGTCATCAGGTCGCGTTTCTCGACACCGACGCCGTGCTCGCCGGTGAGACAGCCCCCCGCCTCGACGCACAGCCGCAGGATGTCGGCGCCGAGGGCCTCGGCCTTCTGCAGATCCCCCGGCTTGTTCGCGTCAAAGAGAATGAGCGGATGAAGATTGCCGTCGCCGGCATGGAAGACATTGGCGACCCGCAGCCCATAATCCTCCGCAAGCTCCCCGATCCGCCGCAGCACGAAGGGGAGCTCGCTCACCGGAATCGTCCCGTCGAGACAGATGTAATCCGCGATCTGCCCCATCGCCCCGAAGGCCGCCTTCCGCCCCTTCCAGATCAGCGCCGATTCCTCCTCCGAGCCACTCTCGCGCAGTGCATCCGGATCGTGGCGCTCCGCGATCGCCCGGATCTTCGCCATCTGCTCGGCGATCTCGGCCTCCGATCCCTCGACCTCGACGATCAGCAGCGCCTCGACCTCCGGGTAGCCTGCCTTGGCGAAGGCCTCGCAGGTCTCGATGCAGGGGCGGTCCATGAACTCGATCGCGACCGGCAACAGCCCCTCGCGGATGATGTCGGCCACGCAGGCGCCCGCCACCTCGTTCGAGGCAAAGCCCATCAGGATCGGCCGCGCTCCCTCGGGCTTGGGGAGGATCCTCAGCGTCGCCTCCGTCACCACCCCGAGCTGCCCCTCCGAGCCGCAGACCACCCCGAGGAGATCGTAACCGGCGGCATCGGGATTCGGTCCGCCGATCTCGACCACCGTCCCGTCCACCAGCACCATGGTGACCCCGAGGAGGTTGTTGGTCGTCACCCCGTATTTCAGGCAATGCGCGCCGCCCGAATTCATGCCGATGTTGCCGGCGATCGCGCAGGCGAGCTGGGAGGAGGGATCGGGCGCGTAGAACCAGCCCTCGGCCTCGACCGCGCCGGTGACGGCGAGATTGGTCCGTCCCGCCTGCACCCGGATGAAGCGGTTGGCGTAATCGATCTCGAGCACCTCCGTGAGCCGCGCCACCCCGATCACCACGCTGTCGGCCGTGGGAAGCGACCCGCCGGCGAGGCTCGTCCCCGCCCCGCGCGGCACCACCGGCACGCCCTCCTCGTGGCAGATGCGCATCACCGCCGCCACCTCCGCCGTCGAGCGCGGCAGCACCACGGCAAGCGGCGGGCAGGCATAGGCGGTCAGCGCATCGCATTCATAGGCGCGAAGCTCCGCCGGATCGTCGATCACCGCCTCGCCTGGAAGCGCCGCGGAGAGGCGCCGCACGATCGCCGCCTTCCGCGCCATGATCCGCGCATCCGCAATCGGCATTTCCACCGAACCACACTCCCGTCAACGGCCTCTCCGGAAAGGAAAGATAGCGCGATCACCGAGCGCTTAAAGGCGTCTCCCGGAACGGTTGAGCCGCCACATTCCCGCTTCGGGACCGGGGAGGGCCGCATGTCGCCGGATAACGCTTCCCTTGCGCGTATCGTTCAATATATTGCGTGTATTTCCGGGGGAACGGCCAGATGGGCCAGATCATCACTTTCGCCCAGCAGAAGGGCGGTGCCGGCAAGACCACGGTGCTTGCCCATCTCGCCGTGGCCTGGGCGGCGGAAGGCAGGCGCGTCGCCCTCGTCGATCTCGACCCGCAGAGATCGCTCACCCGCTGGGCGGGCCTGCGCGACGATCCGGATCTCGCCCTGATCGACTCGCGCGACTACCGGGCGGCCTCCGACCTGCGCTCGGCTTCCCGCGCGCATGACGTCGTCCTCGTCGACAGCCCCGGCGCCGCCTCGACCCTCCTCGACGCGGCGCTGCGCGAAAGCACGCTCGTCATCGCCCCCTGCCAGCCCTCCGCCCTCGACATCTGGGCAATCGAGAGCATCCGTGCCGCGGCCGAGCGCCAGCGCACGCCGCTGCGCATCCTCCTCAACCGGGTGCCGCCGCGCACCACCTCCATCCAGGAGGTCCTCGCCGCCCTCGGCCCCCGCAGCGACCTCCTCCTCGACAGCTGCCTCGGCAACCGGGTCGCCTTCTCGCAATCGCTGCTGCAGGGACGCACCGCGCCGGAGATATCCCGCCGCTCGATCGCCGCGGAGGAAGTCTCGGCGCTGCGCGCGGAGATCGACGCGGTCCTCGCCGCCTCCTGAACAGGCGCTTCCCCGACCGGACGCCCGCGATCCGCCGCCGGCGCCCGCCGCCCGGTCCGGCCGGGGGCAGGACCGGGCACAGCGACTCCGGCCCCGGAACGGGGCCTCCGATCGGATACGGCCGATTCGCCGCAGATGCGGCCGGGTCAGCCACCCTTGCCGTTGCTGTCGCGACGCCGGTAGACCACCCAGATCGCGCCCCTGACCCACGGCCGCACGGATTCGAGTTCGAACCAGGTCTCGGGCGTTCCCTCCGGAAAGAGCGGTATCCCCTCGCCCAGCACCACCGGGATCACCGCCATCTCCAGCACGTCGAGCCTGCCGAGCGCGAGCATGTCGCGCACGATCCTGCCCCCGCCCTCGATCCAGACACGCCCGCAGCCCCGCGCCTCCAGCTCCGCGACCACCGCGCCGAGATCGCCGCTCCGCGCCTCGACGCCCTCGGGCGCATCATCCCCGAGCGGCCGGTGCGTCATCACCACCGCAGGCTTCCCCGGATAAGGCCACTCCCCCATCCGCATGATCGCGTCGAAGGTGTCCCGCCCCATCAGGATCGCGTCGACCCCGGCAAGGAAACCCGCGAACGCGGTGCTGTCGGGCGTGTAGTCCGCCACCAGCCAGTCCTCCACCGACCCGTCCTTCCGGGCGAGCCTGCCATCGAGGCTCACGGCGACATGGCAATGCCAGATGGTCATCCCGTCCCTCCCGCTCCCGGCGATTGCTGCACTGCACTTGACTCGCTCGTCCCTTTTCTATGCAGATAGGACGAAGCGACCGAAGCGAGGCAATCGTGAAGAAAATCTATCCGAGCGCAGCGGAAGCCCTCGACGGCCTCCTGTTCGACGGCATGACGATCGCGGCGGGCGGCTTCGGCCTCTGCGGCATCCCCGAGAACCTGATCGCCGCCATCCGCGACGCCGGCACGAAGGACCTGATCGTGGCCTCGAACAACGCCGGCGTCGATGATTTCGGCCTCGGCCTCCTGCTCCAGACCCGCCAGATCCGCAAGATGATCTCCTCCTATGTGGGCGAGAACGACCTCTTCATGCAGCAGTATCTCTCCGGCGAGCTCGAGATCGAGTTCAACCCGCAGGGGACGCTGGCCGAGCGGATGCGTGCGGGCGGCGCCGGCATCCCCGGTTTCTACACGAAGACCGGGGTCGGCACGGTGATCGCCGAGGGCAAGGAGCACAAGGAATTCGACGGCGAGACCTACATCCTCGAACGCGCCATCGTCGCCGATCTCTCCATCATCAAGGCATGGAAGGGCGATGACACCGGCAACCTCGTCTTCCGCAAGACCGCACGCAACTTCAACCCGCCCGCCGGCATGTGCGGCAAGGTCTGCGTGGCCGAGGTCGAGGAGATCGTGCCTCGCGGCTCGCTCGATCCCGACTGCATCCACCTCCCCGGCATCTACGTCCACCGCCTGATCGAGGGCCAGCACGAGAAGCGGATCGAGCAGCGGACGATACGGGCAGCCTGAAGCGCCGCGCCGACCCAACCAGTTGAACGGAGACTGACCGCAATGCCCTGGACCCGCGACCAGATGGCCGCCCGCGCCGCGCAGGAGCTCGAGGACGGCATGTACGTCAACCTCGGGATCGGCATCCCGACGCTGGTGGCGAACTACGTCCCCGAGGATGTCGAGATCACGCTGCAGTCCGAGAACGGCATGCTCGGCATCGGCCCCTTCCCGACCGAGGACGAGATCGACCCCGACCTGATCAACGCCGGCAAGCAGACCGTCACCGAACTCGCCCGCACCTCCTATTTCGACAGTGCGACGAGTTTCGGCATGATCCGCGGCGGCAAGATCCATTGCGCCATCCTCGGCGCGATGGAGGTGGCGGAGAACGGCGACCTCGCCAACTGGATGATCCCCGGCAAGCTCGTGAAGGGCATGGGCGGCGCGATGGACCTCGTCGCCGGGGTGAAGCGCGTGGTCGTCGTCATGGACCACACCAACAAGGCGGGCGAACCGAAGCTCCTCAGGGAATGCACCCTCCCTCTCACCGGCAAGGGAGTCGTCGACCGCATCATCACCAATCTCGGCGTCTTCGACGTCGTCGAGGGCGGGCTGAAGATCGTCGAGCTCGCCGAGGGCGTGACCGAGGACGAGGTGCGCGCCAAGACCGAGGCGACGCTCGTCAACTGATCCTTCCGCGCCCGATCGGGGAGCCGTTCCGGCCCCCTCGGGCCGGTGGAGGATGATGCTCACGTCTTGCGGCGGAAAGCGGCTCCTCCGCCCGGCGCGGGTTTACATTCGCTGCCAGCATCCTAACTCGTCCGGGACCGCCCGAACGGCCCGGCGCCCCGCCGGCCGATCCGAAACCGGCGCCGCCGCTCGCCGCGGTGCGGCGCCCCAGCAGCAAGCAGCGGAGAACCCATGACCCAGGCGAGCCCCGGCGACACCGTGCGCATCCATTACACCGGCCGCTTCCCCGATGGCGCCGCCTTCGACTCCTCGCGCGACGGCGATCCGCTCGAATTCCGCCTCGGCGCCGGCGAGATCATCGCCGGCCTCGACGAGGCGATCACCGGCATGTCGGTCGGCGACAGCGAGATCGTCACCATCCCCGCCGAGAAGGCCTACGGCGCCCATCACCCCGAGGCGGTTCAGTCCATCCCGCGCGAGATGTTTCCCGCCCATATCGAGCTCGCACCCGGGCTCCGCCTCCAGGCCGAGCGCCCGGACGGCGCGACGATCCCGCTCACCGTCATCGAGGTCAGCGCGGAATCGGTCAGGGTGGATGCGAACCACCCGCTCGCCGGCCATGACCTCGTCTTCGAGATCGAGCTGGTCGAGATCGTGTGAGCGGAGGATGGCCGGTCGCCGCCGGGGCATTTTCGCGACTGCGGAATGGTGTTAACCTTGTCGGCAAGGGGTGAGTGACTGGCATGATCGAACCGCGTGGCGCCAGGGCCGCTCCCGGGGATCATGACCCAGGGGAGGCGGCGGAGCACGAGATGAACGATGCGAAGGCCCGGCCGATGCCGCGGCCGGAGGACGAGCCGACGATGGCGCAGCTCCTCGATCCGCTGGCATGGGAACGCCGGCTGCAGGAGGCGCGCGCCCGGCGCGCGGAAGCGCTTGCGAACCGGGAGGGCAAGGGAGCCGGCAAGGGAAACCGCCGCCCGTTCCGCCCCGAACGCGGGGGACCGCCCCCGATGTCCGCCGGACTCCCCGGACCTGCGTCCGCCGGACTCCCCGGACATGCCGCCGCCGATCGCCCGGCCATCACCGGCGACATGCGGATCCGGCCGGCGACCGGTCCCGCCATTGCCACCCCGGGCGGCCCGAGCATCCGCGACCTCGCGGCGCAGAACGAGGCAGCGGCAGCTCCTGCGCGGCCCCCGGCTGATGCCGACGCGTTCTCCTTCGATTCCCTTCCCGACGCCTTTTCCCCGGAGCCGCCCGGGCGTGACCGGATAGCCGAGCTGTCCTCGATCCTCCGCCCCGCTCCACCCGCCTCCTCCGCCGCCGAGCCCTCCCATCCTCCCGGCCCGGCGACAGAGGCCGATTCGGCGCAGAACCGGCATCGGTCACCCGCAGCAAGGTCGGCCCCCGCATCCGGCTTCGCCACCGGCAGGACGATGGCGGCCCATGACGCGGTCCAGGACGACACCGCACATGGCGTGTGGGCAGAGGAACCGGCCGCCGGCGCCGCCTTCCCGCCCCGTTCCCCGACGGTGCCGTCGCGTCCGGCCAGCCGGAGACGTGCGGGATGGAGCGGCGCGCGGATCGCTGCGGTCTTCTCGGCGGGTCTCGGCCTCGGCCTTATCGGCGCCTTCGCCATTTCCGGACCGGTGATCGAGCGGATTCAGGCCGTCCTGCCCGCGAGTGGGGAGGCTCCCGCGCAGCAGGCCGTGGCCGAAGCACCTGCGGCTTCCGGCGCACCGGACACCACGCCGGAGACCGGCAGCGAGGACATCGGGGAGGAAACCGCGGTTGCGCTCGAATCCGCCGCGCCGGAAGCGGGAGACGCTGGCAGCCCCGCCACCGAACCGCTGGCGACGGCCGAACCCGCCCCTGCGCCCGCCGTTTCCGGGAGCGCAGGGCCCGCGCTTCTGCCGCTCCCGACGATGATTCCGGGCCCGGACGCCCCCCGTGCATCCGGCCTTGCCGCCGCACCGCATCTGCCCGGGGCCCTCGATGCGCCCGGACTGCCGGCAACGCCCGACCCGGAAGCGGTGGCGGGCGCCGCCCCGCCCGACAGCCTCGGCCTCGCCCGTCCCCTCGGCCGCCCGAACGATCTTCCCGCCACCGACGCGACGGAGGAACCGGTCGATTTCGCCGCCCTGGTCCCCGAGGTCTCGCCCCCCGACGCCGGGACAGCCGCCGGGGAAGGCGCGCCCGCCGAGGCAGCGGCAACCGCTGGGAGCACGCCCGGTGATTCCCCCGCGGCCGCGCAGGAGAACCCGATGCCTGCAGCCACGGAAGGCGGCGCAGCGACGGCACCGGAGGAACCGGTACCGGCGGCGACGACCGGCGTGCCGTCGCGGGTGCTTGTCCACGTCCCCACCGCGCTCCCCGGCCCGACGGCGGAAGCGGTGATCGGCGCCATCCGGGGCGCGGGTTACGACACGGCGCAGCGGATCGACATCAGCTTCCCGATCGGCAGCACCAACATCCGCTACTACTACCCCGAGGACCGGGCCGCCGCGGAGGCGATGGCCGCGGCGATCCGCGCCGAAACCGGACAGGAGGCGGTTGCGCGCGACTTCACCGGCTTCCGTCCGCAGCCTTCGGCAGGCACGGTCGAGATCTTCCTCGCCGGCCAGCCCCGCGCGACCTCCCGCGCCCAGCCGGCGCAACAGGCCGAGCCTGCGCCTCCGCCGTCGCCGGCCGCCACCGCATATGCGCCGCCGGTCGGGCCCGCTCCCGTGGAGGTGCGTCGCCTCCCCGGGCCGCCGGCGGAGCAGAGGCCGGCCCCGGACGCGATGCGTGACCTCGAACGCCTCGCCGACGAGATCGGCAGGGCGATCGCGCGCACGCTCAGGAACTGAACCGGCGGCGCGCGGGGACCCGGCCACTCCCCCGCGCGCCCTGCCTCCTGCGCGCCGGTAGCGGCCGCCCCTTTTCGCCCGTCGGTCCTTCGTCTATTGCCTCCACAAGCGCCCCGAGCCCGAGGCAGGCCCATGACCGATACCACTTCCCGCAAGACCCCGACCGACCGCATCCGCAACTTCTCGATCGTCGCCCATATCGACCACGGGAAGTCCACGCTCGCCGACCGCCTGATCCAGGCGACCGGCACGCTCTCCGATCGCGAGATGAAGGAGCAGCTCCTCGACAACATGGACATCGAGCGCGAGCGCGGCATCACCATCAAGGCCCAGACCGTTCGCCTCGAATACAAGGCAAAGGACGGCGAGACCTACATCCTCAACCTCATCGACACCCCCGGCCATGTCGACTTCGCCTACGAGGTCTCGCGGTCGATGCGCGCGGTCGAGGGCTCGCTCCTCGTCGTCGACGCGAGCCAGGGTGTCGAGGCCCAGACGCTTGCCAACGTCTACCAGGCCATCGATGCCGACCACGAGATCATCCCCGTCCTCAACAAGATCGACCTCCCCGCGGCCGAACCCGATCGCGTCAGGGAGCAGATCGAGGACGTGATCGGCATCGACGCCTCGGAGGCGATCGAGATCTCGGCGAAATCCGGCCTCGGCATCCCCGACGTGCTCGAGGCGATCGTCCACCGCCTGCCCGCGCCGGTGGGGGACGAGAACGCGCCCCTCAAGGCGATGCTCGTCGACAGCTGGTACGACCCCTATCTCGGCGTCGTCGTCCTCGTCCGCATCCATGACGGCCGCCTCGCCAAGGGCGACCGCATCCGGATGATGCAGACCGGGGCGACCTATACCGTCGACCGCGTCGCCTACCGCCGCCCGGCGCTGATCGATGCCGGCTCCCTCGGCCCCGGCGAGATCGGCGTCATCACCGCCTCGATCAAGCAGGTCCGCGACACCCGCGTCGGCGACACCATCACCCACGAGAAACGCCAGACCGCCGCGCCGCTGCCGGGCTACCAGCCCGCGGTGCCGGTGGTCTTCTGCGGTCTCTTCCCGGTCGATTCCGCCGATTTCGAGGACCTGCGCTCCGCGATCGAGAAGCTCCAGCTCAACGACGCGAGTTTCTCGGCCGAGATGGAGACCTCCGCCGCGCTCGGCTTCGGCTTCCGCTGCGGCTTCCTCGGGCTTCTCCATCTCGAGGTGATCCGCGACCGGCTCGAGCGCGAATACGACCTCGACCTCATCACCACCGCGCCTTCGGTCATCTACCGCGTCTACAAGACCGACGGCACGATGATCGAGCTCCACAACCCCGCCGACATGCCCGACCCGGTCCATGTCGACCATATCGAGGAGCCGCGGATCAAGGCGACGATCCTCGTCCCCGACGAATATCTCGGCGACGTGCTCAAGCTCTGCCAGGACCGCCGCGGCGTCCAGCTCGACCTCACCTATGCGGGTAGCCGCGCGATGGTCGTCTACGACCTGCCGCTCAACGAGGTGGTCTTCGACTTCTACGACCGGCTGAAATCGGTGACCAAGGGCTACGCGAGTTTCGACTACCAGATCACCGGCTACCAGCAGGACGACCTCGTGCGCATGTCGATCCTCGTCAACGACGAGCCGGTGGATGCGCTTGCCACCATGGTCCACCGCGCACGGGCCGAGATGCGCGGCCGCGCCATGGTCGAGAAGCTCAAGGAACTCATCCCCCAGCATCTCTTCAAGATCCCGATCCAGGCCGCGATCGGCGGTAGAATTATTGCGCGCGAGACGATCTCCGCGCTACGGAAGGACGTCACCGCCAAATGCTACGGCGGCGACATCACCCGCAAGCGCAAGCTCCTGGAGAAGCAGAAGGCCGGCAAGAAGAAGATGCGCCAGTTCGGCCGGGTGGAGATCCCGCAGGAGGCGTTCATCAATGCGCTGAAGATGGATGGGTGATAATGCGGGTCGCATTTCCACGCGTTGGCCTTGGCCTCGCAGCAATGGGTTGCCTCGCGTGGTTGCTTTGGCCGGATTCGGAGTGGGGTTTGGAGCCAGAACCCGCGTTTTCGTTCGTTGTTGCCCTTTGCATCTGGCTGTGGCGCGAGTTTACTGGCGGCAATGATACTACGGCGTCACAGCCGAATTCGGAGCTCATGATCCCGCCGGCGGAACCTCACCCCAACGACATAAGTATTTCTAACAATTTTCTTCAGTTCTTTTCCTCCGAGGTTCAGTCATTCTTAAGAGCGCACGACCTCGGTGCTGCATTTCCATATTCCATACAAAGCCTTCTGATGGACGCGGCAGACCGCTGGAGAGGACCTCACTGGGAGTATGAAGACAAGGAGCTGAAAGATTCATTTTCAAAGTTCAACAGCGAGCTCTCCAACTTCACTTGGCGCCTCATAGAAGAGTTTGAGCCTATAGGACAAGCCAGCAACCGTGTTCGGATCATATGCTCGGCGGAAGAACGAATGACTGACTTCTTTTCCAACGAGACTCGAGCTCGGGTCGACGAGCTAAACGCGATGTCCTCTCACCTATATGAACTTGGGACCGATCACCTTCGATTAATCCGCCAAAAGATGCCGAAAGTCTTCGCCACAGCGATGCACGCGATGTCATCCGTAACATGAACGCTGGCGGTCCGCTCTGCTCGACAACTTCAAGACGGAACTATCGCGCCTCTCCCCCTCTTGATCGTCCCGCGCTAGCACCAACCTGCAGGCACACCCCTGCAGCCGATCAGAGAGCCTCGCCCGCCATGCCCAACCCGCTCGCCCCCCTCGCCCTCGCCCTTTTCCTCCCCGGCTGCGTCGCGGCCGTGCCTGCGGCCGGGTATGTCGCGGGGGCGGCGACCTCGGCGGGGGCGACCTATCTCGGCAACGCCACCTTCGACTATGCCGGGCGGCGGATGCGGGTCGAGGAGATGGATTGCGAGGATCTGCAGATCGCCTATGCCCATGCGCCGGTGAACCGCTCGCGGCTCGTCAACCGCTATACCGACTGGCTGACCACGCGCGGCATGATCGAGGACCAGGCCGAGGAGATCGGCTGCGCCCTGCCGCCGCCTGCGGAAATTCCCGCTGCGATCGCCGACACCGTCGCCACGGAAGCCGCCCCCGAGGGGACCGGGACCGCCAGCACGACGGCGCCGCCCACGGCGGATTAACCTTGGGTTAACCTCTGGTTACCCTTTAATATCAATAGCTTGATGGGGTTTTCACGCGTGGGCGCCATTCGCCCACGCTTCGACTGCGACGCCCGCGCCGGCCTGCCGTCAGCGCAGGAGGATGAGGAACGGCCAGTCCGGCGCGAGGTCCACGGCTGCCGCCAGATCCACCGCGCCGCCCCGCACCACGTCCGCCCAGGACCCGGCGAGATCCTCCGCGATCTCCACCCGCGCCGCCCTGCCCCGGAGCGGCACCGCGATCAGGAGTTCCCGCCCCTCTCCGGCACGGAGGAAGGCGAACACCGCCTCGTCGCCCTGCGGCAGGGGCCGGTAGGCGCCATCGACGAGGAGACCCGGATGCCGGCGCCTGAGGTCGAGGAGCGACGCCGTCACCCTGAGCTTGGTCACTCCCTCCTCATCCTCCGCGAGCGGCGGCATCCCCTCCTCCGCCAGCAACCGGCGGCGCCGGTCCCAGTCCACCGGCCGGCGGTTGTCGGGATCGACCAGCGACCGGTCCCAGAGCTCCGTCCCCTGGTAGATGTCGGGCACGCCGGGCCAGGCGAGCTGGAGGACGGTCTGGGCGATCGCGTTCGTCCGCGCCGCCATCTCGAGCCCCGCGACGTGATCCGCTACCGCATCACGGAGCGGCCGTCCCGCCTTCCCTTCCAGGAGCGCCTCGGCATAGGCCCGCACCGCGCCCTCGTAGGCCTCGTCCGGCGCCTCCCACCGCGTGTGCCGCTTCGCCTCCCGCATCGCCTTCTCGAGATACTGCGTGAGGCGGTCGGCGGTGATCGGCCACGCGCCCACCAGCGTCTGGTGGATCAGCCATTCGTCGAGCGCATCGGGCGCGGTGTCCGAGGTCCGGATCGCGCGGCCCAGTTCCGACCAGCGCCGGCTCGTCCCGATCCACGCCGCAGCGTCATGGGAGAGCGTGTTGATCCGGGCGCGGGTCTCGGGCCCGCGCTTGGTGTCATGCGTGGCGAGCGGGATCAGGCTCCGGTCACCGCGCGCGACCCGCGCCTCCACGGCGCGGTGGGCGACCCCGGGCGTTGCCGCCGGCACTTCCGACTCGCCCCCGACCTCGTTCACCGAGGCAAGTGCGACCGAGCGGTAGAGTTCGGTATCCTCGAGCCCCTTCGCCATCGCCGGCCCGCTGAGCTGCTGGAAGCGGGTGAGGAAGTCCCGCGCCGCCTCTCCCTCGCCGAGGGCATCGAACATCTTCTGCGCGCGCGCCGCCGCCTCGTCGCCCTCGAACTCGAGGATCCGGGTCAGCGCCTCGCGCCAGTGCGCGGTATCGTCGGCGCTCCAGCCATCGCCCGCATAGGAGCGGTAGACCGGGAAATGCACGAGGAGCGAACGGATCGCGGCCCCGATCCCCCCCTGGTCGAGCCCGGTCCCGAGTTTCGCCGCAAGCGCGGCGAGTGCCGCGACCTCCGGGGCGAAAAGCTCGTCGAGAACCTGGCGCTTGGCCGCGGCGAGGCGGGCGCGGAATTCCGGCCCCAGTAAACCGGAGGCGACGAGATGGCCGTCGAGCGCGGCATAACCCCCGGCATCGACGAAGAGGCGGTTGATCTCGTTCAGCCGTTCGTAGCCGGTGGTCCCGTCCACCGGCCAGTCCGGCAGGACCTCGTGGGGACCGAGAATCTTCTCGACGAAGATCGGCACGTCCGGGCCCACCGCCTCGCGCAGGGTGCGGCAGTAGCCGGCGGGATCGGCAAGACCGTCGACATGATCGATCCTGAGCCCGTCCACGTCGCCGCGGCGGACGAGGTCGAGCGCGAGGCGATGCGTGCGCTCGAACACCCACGGATCCTCGGCCCGGACGCCAATCAGCTCGGTGATGTTGAAGAAACGTCGGTGGTTCAGGGTCTCGGCCGCGCTCCGCCAGTCGGTGAGCCGCCAGCGCTGCTCGGCGAGAACTGCCACCAGGTCCGCCGCGGCAAGCACCCGGTCGAGTGCTGCGGCTGCCTCGGCCCCGAGTTGCGCGAACCCGTGCATGGCGTCGGCAAGGCCCGTCGCTTCCGGGCTTTCCTCCAGCGCCCGCCAGCCTTCGGCCAGTGCCGGATCGAGCCCGGCCGCCTCGGCGAGTTGCGCGATGCTGCCCGGCCGCAGCGCGAAGGCATTGTCGTGACAGACCGCCATCACGAGCCCGTCCGGATCGCGTTCGAGCCTGATCTCGCCCAGGACCTCCTCGATCGGGCCGCCAAGGAACGGCATCGCGACCTGCTCCGCTCCCCAGTCGATGTCGAAGATCCGCGCCGCTTCCGACTCCGGCCCGAGGCAGAGCGCCTCCTGCAGCAGCCGGTTGCCGCGGGCGATCGCCATGTGGTTCGGCACGATGTCGATGATCAGCCCCATCCCCGCGCGATGGAGCGCGGCGACGAGGGAGGCGAAACCTGCTTCCGTCCCGAGTTCCGGGTTGAGCCGCGTCGGATCGATCACGTCGTATCCGTGCATCGAACCCGGCCGTGCCGCGAAGACCGGCGAGGCATAGAGATGGCTGATGCCAAGCTCCGCAAGATAGGGAACTAGACCTTCGGCATCCGCGAAGGTGAAACCCGCGTGGAACTGGAGCCGGCAGGTGGCGCGCAATTCCCTCATCCGGCATCGCTCCAGAGGGCAAGCGACCACGGGCCGAGCTGCACGACCCCCTCCGCGATCCGGACTTCGCCGAGGGAATGGGCCGGCGGGGTGTCGATACCCTCGAACCGCGCCGGCTCGCCCGACGGATTGGCTGCAAGCGTGAGCGCACCGGCCTCGAAATCCCACGTCACGCGCACCGCGCCACCATCCCGCGCGCAGGTGGTCCCGCGATATCCCGAAGCGGCAAGTGGCCAGACCAGGCGGCGGCGAAGGGTGGCGAGTTCACGAAACCGCGCCAGCGCAGTCTCCCGCTCCCCCGAGCCGAGCTCTCCCCAGTCCAGCCGCGCCTTCGCCACCGTACTCTCTTCAAGCGCATCCGGCAGATCTTCGACACTGCCTTCATGATCGGCGAAGAACCCCGCGAATTCGCGTTTCCGCCCCTCCCGCACCGCCTCGGCGAGGTCACCCTCGAAATCCGCGAAGAAGGGGAAGGGTGTCGTGACCGCCGCCTCCTCGCCCATGAAGAACATCGGGATCTGCGGCGAGAGCATGACGATGCCATGGATGACCGCGAGCTCCTCCGGCGAGATGGTCGCGGCGATCCGGTCGCCGAAGGGGCGGTTGCCGATCTGGTCGTGGTTCTGGATGAAGCTGACGAAGGCGTCGGGCGGCAGGTTGGCGGAAGATTCGCCACGCGGCATCCCGCCGCGATGGCGACTCGGCTCGCCCTGATAGGCAAAACCCTCCGTCAGACAGCGCAGGAGCGCCCCGGTCGGGTCCTCGGCATAATCCTCGTAGTAGCCCGAGGTCTGGCCGGTTGCGAGGACATGAAGCGCGTGGTGGATGTCGTCGTCCCACTGCGCGGTGAAGTGGCGCGGCCGACCCTCCTCCCGCACCAGACAGCGCGCGGCATTGTCGTCATTCTCGAGCACGAGCCAGGTATCGGGCTTCACCGCCCGGCAGGCACGGACGAGGTCCGCGAGGAGATCATCGCCGCCATCGGGGGGGAAGGCATGGACGGCATCGAACCGCAACCCGTCGAAATCGTATTCGCCGAGCCACATCGCCGCATTCTCGGTGAAGAAGGCACGCACGACGGGATTGGCGAGGTCGATGGCCGCCCCCCAGGGCGTCTTCGTCTTCTCGGTGAAGAAGGAGCCGGCGTAATGCGGGAGATAGTTCCCCGACGGCCCGAAATGGTTGTAGACCACGTCGAGCATGATCCCGAGGCCGAGATCATGCGCGGCGTCGACGAGAGCGCGCAGATCCTCCGGTGTCCCATAGCTCTCGTCGGGAGCGAACGGCAGCACCCCGTCATAGCCCCAGTTCCAGCGCCCGGGGAAATCGTTCACCGGCAGGAGTTCGATCGCCGTATAGCCCGCCTCGACGAAATGCGGCAGCTTCTCCGCGAGGGCGCGGAAACTCCCCTCCGGTGTTACCGTGCCGACATGGACCTCGCAGAGGATCGTCTCGTGCCATGGCCGCACCGGCGCCGACCGGACAGGACCGAGCGGGTCGAGCCTGAGCCGGCTCCAGCCCTCGACATCGCCCATCTGCCCGCGCGAGGCGGGATCGGGCACGTCGAGCCCGTCGGCCCGGAACCGGTAGAGATCGCCGGGCGCGGCCGGGATGGCGACGGAGAAGAAACCCTCCTCATCACGCTCCATCGGCAGCGGCTCGGCATCGGGACGCTGCAGCAGGACCTCGCGCGAACTGGGCGCCCAGAGGCGGAAGCGGACGGCCTCGCCCTCGCGTACCGGACCATGGCGGGTGTCCCTCATTGCGCTCACTGCGGGCTTTCCATCAGCAGGATGGAGCGTGCGGTGACGGAAAGGCTTTCTCCCGGCCTGACCACCTCGCCTTCCCTTTCGGCGGCGGTGTCGAGAAGCACCGTCCACGGGTTGCGGCTGCGCCCGCTGTTCGGGAGAACGAAGTCCACGTCGTTATGCGCCGCGTTCAGCATGATCATCACCGAGGTATGTTCCGGGTTCGTCGGCGCGAGCCACACCGTCAGGCATTTGACATGCGGCTGCTCCCAGTCGTCCGGTTTCATCCGCTCGCCGCTCGCGGAGTACCAGCTGATGTCGGGCTGACCCTTGGCGTTGCGTGCGCCGGTGACGAACTCCGGCCGGGCGATGGCGCTGTGGTTGGTGCGCAGCTGGACGAGCTTGCGCACGAAGTCCCGCAGGTCGCCGCCCGTACCGCTCCAGTCGGTCCACCCGATCTCGTTGTCCTGGCAGTAGGCGTTGTTGTTGCCGCCTTGCGAGTTGCCGAGCTCATCCCCCGCGAGGATCATCGGCACTCCCTGGCTGAGGAGGAGCGTCGCGAGGAGATTGCGCTTCTGCTGGTTGCGGGCGTTCAGGATCTCGGGATCGTCCGTTTCGCCCTCGACGCCGAAATTGTCGCTCCTGTTGTCGTTGTGGCCGTCCTGATTGTCCTCGCCGTTCGCCTCGTTGTGCTTCTCGTTGTAGGAGACGAGGTCGTGCAGGGTGAAACCGTCATGGGCGGTGATGAAGTTCACGCTCGACCACGGCCTTCGCGTTCCCTCTCCGTAGATGTCGGCCGAAGCCGCGAACCGCGAGGCGAAGGCCGGCAGCATCCCTTCCGAGCCGCTCCAGAACTCCCGCACCACGTCGCGGTAATCGCCGTTCCACTCCGAGAAGCCGGGCGGGAAATTCCCGACCTGGTACCCGCCCGGCCCAATGTCCCATGGTTCGGCGATCAGCTTGGCATCCTGCAGCGACGGGTCCTGCATGATCGCGCGGAAGAAGGCGTGGTCGGAGGTGAATCCGTCCGGGCGCCGCCCGAGCGTCACCGCGAGGTCGAAGCGGAAACCGTCGATGCCGTAGACCTGGCGCCAGAGCCGGAGACTGTCCATCACCATCTGCAGCACGCGCGGATGGTCGGTGTTGATGGCATTCCCGCAGCCGGTGAAATCGTCGTAATAGCGCGGCTGTCCCGGCAGGAGCCGGTAGTAGGAGGCGTTGTCGATCCCCTTGAACGACAGCGTCGGCCCGAGGTGGTTGCCCTCGCAGGTGTGGTTGTAGACCACGTCGAGGATCACCTCGATCCCGGCCTGGTGGAGGCGGTCGACGGCGATCGCGATCTCCTCCACCCCGTCCTCGCCGAGGTAGCCGGGCTCGGGCGCGAAGAACGCCATCGTGTTGTAGCCCCAGTAGTTCCTCAACCCCTTCTCGAGCAGATGGCGGTCCTGCGCGAAGGCATGGACCGGCAGGAGTTCGAGGGTGGTGATGCCGATGTCGGTGAGATGGTCGATGATTTCCGGTCGGGCCAGGGCCTTGAACGTGCCGCGGATTTCCTCCGGAATTGTCGGATGCAGCATCGTCAGCCCCTTGGCATGGGCCTCGTAGATGATCGACTTCGGCCAGGGGACACGCGGGTGCCGCGTCGCCACGAGCGGGAGCGGCGCAGCGATGCGCGCCTTCGGCACGAAGGGGGCGCTGTCACGCTCGTCCATGACGAGGTCGGCCTCACCCTCGGCGCCGATCTGGTAGCCGTAGACGGCATCGTCCCACTTCAGCTCGCCCACGAGCTGTCGGGCATAGGGGTCGAGGAGGAGCTTGTTCGGGTTGAACCGGTGCCCTTCCTCCGGCGCCCAGGGCCCGTGCACGCGGTAGCCGTAGACCTGGCCGCGTCCGATCCCGGCGAGATGGCAATGCCAGATGCCGTTGGTGACCTCGCGCATCTCGATCCGCTCGAGCTCCCGCGCTCCGCTGTCGGAGAACAGGCAGAGCGTCACCGCGTCCGCATGGTCGGAGAAGATCGCGAAATTGGTGCCCGTGCTGTCGGGGGTGGCACCGATCGGATAGGGCTGGCCGGCGCCGACCTTGCGGCTCATGGGCGGACTCCTTGGCTGGGGGCACGGAGGGATGACAGGGAAGCCGGGCGGAAGCGGGTCAATACAGGCAGGCTCCGGACATTGTGAAAGAACGCGCCCGCGTGCAGATGTCCCGCGCGCGCCTTCTGGCGGAGCACAACGTGCCATGGCAGGGGGCGGTTCCCTGCCACCTCCGCGCTCACTTCCCGGTCCGGCCCTTGCGGAAGGCGTCGAGCCGGCGCCGTAATCCCTCGCCCTCGCAGCGGCGCGCCGCTTCCGGCAGCCGCCGCCGCCAGTTCGGATGCGCGTCGATCGTTCCCGGCAGGTTCGGCTGCTCGACCTCGCCCGCCAGATCCTCCATCGGTGCGAGGGCAAGGCGGCAGGCGGTCGCGCCGACATGGGCAAGCGCCGCCTCGACGGGGGCGGCCGCAGCGGTCGGCGGCGGCTCGGCCCCCCGCGCGGCCCCGGAGCCGACAAGCGCCTTCCAGAGCGCGCGCCGTTCCTGCTCGCGGGTGCTGCGTGCCTCCCGTGCCGCCTCGGGCGAGGGATGGAGGTCGAGCCTGTCGCGCCAGTCGAGGTCGCGCCCCGCCCACCAGCCCGCGACGGTCGGCAGGTCATGGGTGGTGGTCATCGCCACGCTGTCCTTGCGCCATTTCGCCGGCGGGAGGAAACGGCCCTTCTCCTGCTCGAACCAGAGCACGCTCATGCCGAGGATGCGGCGTCGCGCGAGTTCCTCGCGCAGGCCGCCCGGAACCGTGCCGAGATCCTCGCCGATCGCCACCGCGCGCGACCGCGCGGATTCGAGCGCGACCAGTCTCAGGAGATCCTCGCGCGGGAAATGCAGATAGGCGCCCTCGGTCGGCGGCGCGCCTTCGGGAATCACCCAGATCCGGTGCAGGCCGAGGATATGGTCGATGCGCACGCCGCCCGCCCAGGCGAGGCTTGCCCGCAGCATCTGCAGGAAGGGCCGGAAGCCGCTGCGCCTGAGCGCCAGCGGGTCGAGCGCGACCAGTCCCCAGTCCTGCCCGAGGGCATTGTAGATATCGGGCGGCGCGCCGATGTGGAGCCCGCCCAGCACGTCCTCGCGGCTCGCCCAGGCCTGGCTGCCGCCACCGTCCGCCCCGACCGCGAGATCGGCGATCAGGCCGATCGTCATCCCGGCGCCCCTCGCCCGCGCCTGCGCCGCCTCGAGGCCCGTCTCCGCGAGCCACTGGAGGAAGACGTGGAAACCGACATCGGCAGCCCGCTCGCTCCGCAGGCGCGCGACACCGGACGCGTCCGGAGCAGCGTAATCCGCGCCCCAGTCGCGCCAATGCTGCAACCGGCCGTCGGCCCCGCGCCGCAGGTCATGGAGGACCTCGAAGACCGCGTGGTCCTCCACCGTCGCACTCGCCTGCGCCCGCCATGCCTCGAACCGTCGGCGGCTATCGGGGTCGAGCTCGTCGAAGAGCCGCCGCATCAGCGCGAGTTTCGCCTGCCCCGCCACCTCCCAGTCGATGAGATCCGCCGCCTCTAGCGCCGCTCGCGCTTCCGCCTGGCCAAGCGCCGCTGCCGCCGCACGCACCCGTTCCTCGCCAAGCACTCCGGCCGGATCGGCAAGGAGGCCGTTCACCACGAGCCGGTTCGACGGCGAATAGGGACTTGCCCGGCCCGGATCGGCGGCAAACATCGCATGGACCGGGCTTATCGCGAGCGCATCCGCCCCCGCATGCGCCGCCGCTTCGGCAAGATCGCCTACCGCGGTGAAATCGCCGATCCCGCCATCACCCTTGCGGCGGAGCGCGTAGATCTGGGCGGCAATTCCCCAGGGCCGGCCCGCCGCCCGCGGCTCCGGCCAGAAGCCCGCTTCCGGCGCCACCGCGAGTGTCGCGCGCTCGCCGCCGACGATCAGTTCGTGATAGCCGGACGCCGCGACACCGGCGATGGCGCTCCCCGCCACCACGCCCTCGACGCGGCCGCACCCCTCGAGATCGATGACATAACGCGTGCCATCAAGCCTCGCCGGCAGCGGCACCGGCGCTCCCGCCTCGGCCGTGACAAGCGACGGCAGGGACGCGGCCTCGGCCTCCGCCCGGCGACGCGCGAGGCTTTCCTGCCGCTCCGCCTCCGTCTCCGCCGCCACCCCGAGCCGGCCGAGCACGGCGATGAGCGTCTCGGGGGCGATCGTCTGCGGTTTCTTGCGCGCATCCTCGTAGGCGACCGCAATGCCCGACGCCTCGGCGAGCGCGATCAGGCTCCCGGGCGTCCGCGCCGCCATCATCCGGCGCCTGGCCCGAGGACCATCGTCGCCAGCGGCGGCAGCGTGAGTTCCAGGCTGCATGGCTGGCCGTGGCTCGCGATCGCCTCCGCCTCGCGACCCCCGGCATTGCCAATGTTGGCGCCGCCATAGACATCGGCGTCGCTGTTGAGCAGCTCCCGCCAGAAGCCCCCTTCCGGCACGCCCAGCCGGTAGTGATGCCGCGGCACCGGCGTCATGTTGCTCACGACGAGAAGCGGCCGCCCGCCCTCGCCCGTGCGGCGGATGAAGGCAAGGACCGAATTCGTGCTGTCATCCCCCACCACCCATTCGAAGCCTGCGGGATCGGCATCGCTTTCGTGGAGCGACGGCTCCGCGCGGTAGAGCCGGTTGAGATCCCGCACGAGCCGCTGCAGGCCGCGATGGCGCGGGTTGTCGAGAAGGTGCCAGTCCACCACCGCGTCGTGGTCCCATTCGCGCCACTGGCCGATCTCCTGCCCCATGAACAGGAGCTTCTTGCCGGGATGGGTCCACATGAAGCCGAGGTAGGCGCGCAGATTGGCGCATTTCAGCCATTCGTCTCCCGGCATCTTGTTGAGGAGCGACCCCTTCCCGTGCACCACCTCGTCATGGGAGATCGGCAGGACGAATTTCTCCGAATAGGCATAGACCATGCCGAAGGTCATCTGGTGGTGATGGTACTGTCGATAGATCGGGTCCTGCTGCATGTAGCTGAGCGTGTCGTGCATCCAGCCCATGTTCCACTTGAAGTGGAAGCCGAGACCTCCCTCCCCCGGATCGGCGGTGACGCCCGGCCAGGCGGTCGATTCCTCGGCGATCATGATCGCGCCGGGGACGCGGTGGCGGATGATGCCGTTCAGATGGCGCAGGAACTGGATCGCCTCGAGATTCTCCACGCCGCCGTGGACATTCGGGATCCACTCCCCCTCGGCGCGCGAATAGTTGCGGTAGAGCATCGAGGCGACGGCATCGACCCTCAGCCCGTCGACGTGGTAGCGCTCCAGCCATTCGAGCGCCGAGGCGACGAGGAAGCCCGACACCTCGCGCCGGCCGAGATTGTAGATCAGCGTGTTCCAGTCCTTGTGGAATCCCTCGCGCGGGTCGGCATGCTCATAGAGGGCCGTGCCGTCGAACTGGGCGAGGCCGTGGCTGTCGGTGGGGAAATGCGCCGGGACCCAGTCGACGATCACGCCGATCCCGGCGGCATGGCAGCGGTCGACGAAATGCGCGAATCCCTCGGCGCCGCCGTAACGGCCCGTCGGCGCGAACTGGCCGAGGGGCTGATAGCCCCAGGAGCCGCCGAACGGATGTTCCGCGATCGGCAGGAACTCGACATGGGTGAATCCCATCTGCGCGACATAGGGCACCAGCCGCTCGGCAAGGTCATGCCAGGTCGCCCAGCGCCGCCCCTCGGGCGACTTCATCCAGGATCCGGCATGGACCTCGTAGATCGCGATCGGCGCCTCCGGCGTCTGCCGGTCGGCGCGGTGGGCGAGCCACTCGTCATCGGTCCAGATGAACGGCTCGGGGTCGCTCACGAGCGAGGCCGTCGCCGGGGCCGCCTCGCTCGCACGGGCGACGGGATCGGCCTTCTGCGGCAGGAGATTCCCGTGCGGGCCGATGAGTTCGTACTTGTAGCGTGTCCCGGGCGGCAGGCGCGGCACGAAGATCTCCCAGACCCCCGCCTCCTGCCGCCGCCGCATCGGATGGCGCCGCCCGTCCCACGAGTTGAAATCCCCGACCACCGAGCACCGCCAGGCATTCGGCGCCCAGACCGCGAACCGCACGCCCGTGACGCCATCGATCGTCATCACATGCGCGCCCAGCGCCTCGCCGAGTTCGAGATGCCGCCCCTCCGCGATCAGATGCAGATCGAACTCGCCAAGGAGGAAGCCGAAGGAGTAGGGATCCTCCGTCTCCTGCACCGCGTCCGGCCAGTGGATGCGCAGGAGATAGGACGCATCTGCCGGGATGCGCCCGGCGAACAGGCCGCTCGGCCCGACGGGATCAAGCTCGGCGAGCAGCGTCCCGTCGCTTCGCGACACCGCCTCCACAGCCCTGGCTCCGGGCTGGAAGGTCCGGACCAGCGTCTGCTCGCCGTCGCGAAAGGGGCCGAGCACCGCGAAGGGGTCGCCGTGACGGCCCATGACGATGGCGTGCACAGTGCTCCAGTCAAGCCCTGCGGACTCGGCCGGGATTTCCGGTCTCATGTGTCGTCCTCTCGCAGCAGTCGCTCGGCGATGGCGGCAAGGCCGGAGATCGGCGTGCCGATCCAGCCGGGCCGGTTTGCCGCCTCGTAGCAGATCTCGTAGGCGGCCTTTTCGAGAAGGAAGAGATCGAGCAGCGCCGGCTCCGCCTCCGGCGTGATCCACGGTCGTTCGGCGGCGCGCAGCACCGCGCGATAACCTTCGACGAAGGCATAGGACGCCTCGGCGCGGAACCGCGCGAGCAGCATCTCGCGGCGGTGGTGAACCGGCTCGGTCTCGCCGTCGCCCCGCCCTTCGAGGGCGGTGGCCACCGCATAGTCGAACGAACGCAGCACGCCCGCGACATCTCGCATCGGGCTGGCCTTCCGCCGGCGTTCGTCGAGCGGCTTCGCGGGCTCCCCCTCGAAATCGATGACATAGACATCACCCTGCGCCACCAGCACCTGCCCGAGATGCAGATCGCCATGGATGCGCATGAGCAGCGAGCCCCGCAGCGCATCGGCGAGCTCGTCGGCGACACGGACGAGTTCCTCGCCGCGTTCCACGAGGCGGCCGGCCTCGGCGCCGTGATCGCCGGCGCGAAGGATGGCGACTGCCTCCTCGACCTGTTTCCGCACGGTTTCGGCCACGCGCGCGGCCGCTTCCTCATCCGCGGGAACCGGCCGGAACTCGGGGCGATCCGTGTCGCGGGCGAGGACTGCATGCAGCTCGCCTACCCGCTGGCCGAGGCGCTGGGCGAAATTGTGGTAGGTCGCGAAGATCTCCGCCTCGTCGCCCCCCTCCTCGCCGGTGATCGCCATGCTCTCGATCTCGCGGGCGAGATAGTCGAGCGTCCAGTTCCAGGCATCGCCCTGGTTGAGGACGAAGCCCGACACGGTGGCGAGGACCGTCGGCGTGCCGTCCGCGGCGATCCGGCTCACCTCGCCAAGGAGCGGCGGCGTGTTGGCGTAACCCGCCTCCGTCAGGTAATCGGCCATCTCCACTTCGGGATGGACGCCTTCGCGCAGGCGGCGGATCAGCTTCACGACCGCCGCCTCGTCGACGACGATCGAGCTGTTCGACTGCTCCGCCGAGAGGAGACGCACGCTGCTCTCCTCGGTCTCGGGCAGATCCGCGAGGCGCGACGTCGCCCGATAGCGGATGACGCCGCCGCTGGCCTCGCGCTCCTCGCCGCGCCGCAGCGCCGTGATGATCGCCCCCGCCGCCTCGGGCAGGGCCGCCGCATCGGTCAGGTAACCCACCCGTGCGCCGCGGCGCACCCGCGCAAGCGCGAGCTGATAGGCGATCGGGGGCGGGTTGTCGCTCTCCCAGACGATGGAGAGCGGCATGAGATAGCGATCCACGCGCCCGCCCACCTCCACCGCGATCCCGGCGAGGAGCGCCAGCACCCGACTCGCGAGCGGGGCCGCCCATTCGATCCGGATCGCCCCCAGCCGTTCGTCCTTCGCCGCGAACCAGCGTCGCTTCGGCAGATAACCGGGCAGGACCTCGATCTCGAGACGGTGCGCGTTCCTCGCCTCGACGATCTCGCCCAGCCCGCGGCGCATCACCAGCGTCGTGTATTCCGGCATCTGCTCCGGCGTCTCGGCATGCCAGGGCGGTGCCGCCCCTTCGGGCTCGAGGGTGAACCAGTAGAAGCCGTAGGGCGGCAGCGTCAGCAGATAGGGCAGCTCGCCGATCGGCGGGAAGGACTCACCGCCCAGCATCTCCACCGGAACCGCTCCCTCCCAGGCGCCGAGGTCGAGCTCGACCGCCTGGCTCGCGCGGCTGAGATTGGCGACGCAGAGGATCACCTCCTCGTCGAGCGTGCGGACATAGGCGAGGACCTTGCGGTTCCCCGGCCGGAGGAAGGTGAGACTCCCCCGCCCGAAGGCCCGCGTCGAGGCGCGCACCCCCAGCATCCTCCGGGTCCAGTTCAGCAGCGAATGCGGATCGCGTGACGCCGATTCGACATTGACCGCGCCGAAACCGTAGAGCGGGTCCTGGATCACCGGCAGGATCAGCTGCTCGGGATCGGCCTTGGAGAAGCCGCCGTTGCGGTCGGGCGACCATTGCATCGGCGTCCTCACCCCGTCGCGGTCGCCGAGGTAGATGTTGTCGCCCATGCCGATCTCGTCGCCGTAGTAGATCACCGGCGTGCCCGGCATCGACAGCAGGAGCGAGTTCATCAGCTCGATCCGCCGCCGGTCGCGCTGCATCAGCGGCGCGAGCCGGCGCCGGATGCCGAGGTTGATCCGCGCCCGCCGGTCGGCGGCATAGAAATCCCACAGATAGTCGCGCTCGCTGTCGGTCACCATCTCGAGCGTGAGCTCGTCATGGTTGCGCAGGAAGATCGCCCACTGGCAGTTCTCGGGGATCTCGGGCGTCTGCCGCATGATGTCGGTGATCGGGAAGCGGTCCTCCCGGGCGATCGCCATGTACATCCGCGGCATCAGCGGGAAATGGAAGGCCATGTGGCATTCGTCGCCGTCGCCGAAATATTCCTGCGTGTCCTCGGGCCACTGGTTGGCCTCGGCAAGCAGCATCCGGTCGGGGTAACGCGCGTCGATCTCGGCGCGGATCTTCTTCAGGATGGCGTGGGTCTCGGGCAGGTTCTCGTTGTTCGTCCCCTCCCGCTCGACGAGGTAAGGCACCGCGTCTAGCCTCAGCCCGTCCACGCCGAGGTCGAGCCAGAACCGCATCACCTTGATGATCGCCGCGAGGACGCGCGGGTTGTCGAAGTTGAGGTCCGGCTGGTGCGAGTAGAACCGGTGCCAGTAATAGGCCTGCGCCTCCTCGTCCCAGGTCCAGTTCGACTTCTCGGTGTCGAGGAAGATGATCCGGGTCTCGGGATATTTCTCGTCGGTGTCCGACCAGACGTAGAAATCGCGCGCCGCCGAGCCGGGCTTTGCCCGCCGCGCCCGCTGGAACCACGGATGCTGGTCGGAGGTGTGGTTGATGACGAGTTCGGTGATGACCCGGAGGCCGCGCGCATGCGCCTCCCGGATGAAGGCGCGCACGTCGCTCATGCTGCCGTAATCGGGGTTCACGCCTTGGTATTCGGCGATGTCGTAGCCGTCGTCCCGGAGCGGCGAGGGATAGAACGGCAGCAGCCACAGCGCCGTGACCCCGAGTTCGACGATGTAGTCGAGCTTCTGCAGCAGGCCGCGGAAATCGCCGATCCCGTCGCCGTTCGCGTCGAAGAACGACTTGATGTGCAGCTGGTAGATGACCGCATCCTTGTACCAGAGCGGATCGGTTTCACGCGGCCGGGAAGTCTTCGCCATTCTGTCCTGTTCGTTTCGTGATTGTTCCGTGATGTCTCAGCCGGGCGTCAGCCGCCAGATCGCGAAGGGCAGGTCCGGCACGAGGCGGATGCGGTGCCAGCGCCCGGTCCAGCCGAAGCGGTGGCCCGCCATCAGGTCCTCGACCGCGACCGTCCCGTGATCGGGCAGGCCGAGCAGATGATGCGGCACCTCGATATCCGCCTCCTGAACCTGATCGGGCTGGAGGTTGACCGCCACCAGCACCGTGTTCCGCCCGCCGGGCGACTGTTTCACATAGTAGAGGATATTGTCGTTATGCGCCGGCAGGAAGCTGATCCCGTGGTGGCTCCTCAGCGCCGGATTCTCCTTCCGGATGCGGTTCAGCCGGGTGATTTCCGGCACGATGTTGCCCGGCCGGTCATAGTCCCAGTGCCGGATCTCGTATTTCTCCGAGTTGAGATATTCCTCCTTGCCCGGCAGCGGCCGCCCCTCGCAGAGCTCGAACCCGTTGTAGACACCCCATAGTCCCGAGAGCGTCGCCGCCAGAGCCGCCCGGCACAGATGCCACGACCGCTCCCCCGAATGGAGATAGGGCGGGTTGATGTCGGGGGTGTTGACGAAGAAATGCGGCCGGAAGAAGTCCTTCACCTCGGTCCGGGTGATCTCGGTGATGTATTCCTCGAATTCCCGTTTCTTCGTGCGCCAGGTGAAATAGGTGTAGGACTGCGAGAAGCCGATCTTGGCGAGGCGGTACATCACCTTCGGCCGGGTGAAGGCCTCGGAGAGGAACACCACATCGGGATGCTCGGCCCGGACCTCGCCGATCAGCCATTCCCAGAACGGGAACGGCTTGGTGTGCGGGTTGTCGACCCGGAAGAGCTTCACCCCGTGCCCCACCCAGAACAGCACCACGTCCCTCAGCGCGATCCAGAGCGAGGGCACCGCCCCTTCCGCGTAGAAATCGACGTTGACGATGTCCTCGTATTTCTTCGGCGGGTTCTCCGCGAACTTGATCGTGCCGTCGGGGCGCCAGTCGAACCATTCGGGGTGTTCGCGGATCCACGGATGATCGGGCGAGCACTGGATCGCGAAATCGAGGGCGAGTTCCATCCCGTGCGCATGCACCGCATCCCGGAGCCTGCCGAAATCCTCGAAGGTGCCGAGTTCGGGGTGGAGCGCGTCATGACCCCCCTCCTCCGAGCCGATGGCGTAAGGGCTGCCCGGATCGTCCGGCCCCGCGTGGAGGGAGTTGTTGCGTCCCTTGCGGTTCGTGCGGCCGATCGGATGGATCGGCGGGAAATAGAGGACGTCGAACCCCATGTCGCGGATGCGCGGCAGCTGGTCGATGACGTCGAGGAAGGTGCCGTGCTTCCCGGGCTCCTTCGACTGCGAGCGCGGGAAGATCTCGTACCAGCTGGCGAATTCCGCCCGGACCCGCTCGGCATCGACCGGGACTGGATCGCTCTCTACCGCCTGGTCGCGCGGATCGGTCTCCTCCATGATCCGCTCGGTCTCGGGGTCGAGGAGGATGGCAAGGCGTCCCGCCTCGTCCGCCGCCTCCATCCGCCGGTGGAGATCGCCGATCTCCGCCTCATCGCCCGCGCGTTCGGCCCAGGCGGCGACCATCCGCCGCCCCTCCTCGATCTCGAGCGGGACCGGCACGCCCGCGTCATGCTTCTTCAGCAGGCCGGCGCGAAATGTCGCGAAGGGCCCGATCCAGGCCTGGATGCAGTACTGGTACCGCCCGATGCGGGTGATCGGGAAGGAAGCCGTCCAGCGGTCGTTGCCGATGAGGCGCATCGGCGTCTCGCGCCAGTCCTTCTCGTCGCCTGCACGCCAGCGCACCACCGCCTCGAGCACCTCATGCCCGTCGGCGATGATGTCCGCCTCGACCACCACGGTGTCACCCACCGTGCGCTTGACCGGGAAGCCGCCGGTGACGCTGGGGGTGATCTTCTCGATCGCGAGCCTCGGCGCTGCCGCCGCCGCGAGCGCCGATTCCGGCCCCGGCTCCGGCGTGACCCGGATCGGCGACTCCTGCAGGGCGCGGCCGATCCAGACCTCGCCCGCCTCGAGGTCGAGCCGTTCGCCGGTCGCCACCGCCCCCCTCCCGAGCACCGGCTCGAACCCGCCGAAACTGCCGCCCGCCATCCTGAGGATGCTGCTCGCCTCGAGGCTGCGTCCATAGGCGAGATCACGGTTCGCGAGCACGAGCCGCGCGCTCCGCGCCTCGTCGAGATCGGCGGCATCCGCGCGCAGCATGGCGACGATGGGATCGCCGGGATCGGTGAGCTCCACGAGCGTCCTGCCCTCGCCCTCCTCCTCCGCGGCAAGGAACTCGTTCACCGCCCGGATCTCGGCCGCGATCCGCCTGTCCGCCATCTCCCGGAGCCGCCGCATCTCCTCGGGCGCGCCCCCGCGCGGATCGATCGAGCGCCGCGCTCCCCATTCGTAGCCCATCGGCACGAGAAGCCCGTCGCCGAGGGCTCCGCAGACCTTCACCCCCTGCAACGCCGCGCGCAGGCGGATGATGCCATCGAGATGCTCCGCCGCGAGCCGCCGTCCGAACGGCCGTTCCGGGGTCGCGATCAGCCGGATGTTTCCGCGCTCCTCGAAGGCGCCGAAGATCGAGAGGCTGCGCCCGTCATAGACGCCGACGACGGCATCGAGCCCCGCGCCCTCCATCGCCGCGACCTCGGCCGGCGAGGCATCGGGGGCATGGCCGCAGACCCAGGCCCCATCGGCCGCCCCGACCAGCGCGGCGAGCGCCTCCTCGGGGACACGGTGCGCGGCATGGACGCCGATGCCGCGCGCGCCCGCCTCGACGAGGGCCGCCACCCGCTTCGTCCAGGCCTCGAGATGGGCATGTCCCGCCTCCGAACCGAGGTCGATCTCCCGCGCGCCCACCGAAGCCGGCTCCCGCCGCGGATCGGGCAGGTCGTCCGCCGTGAACTCGACCCCCTCGGCCGCGACCTGATGCACGACGACATCGACGAGAAGCCCGAGGCCATGCTCCCCGGCCCGCGCCGCAAGCTGCGCCACCGCCTCCGCCGCGCCCAGCCCCTCCCCCAGCGCCGGATGCGCGCGATCGCCATCGGCCGGCGCCAGCACCCCCGCCATCCGCCCGGGCAGGAACGGGGGCGTCACCGCGACATGATCGAAGCCCAGTTCCCGGACATGATCGAACAGGGCGGGCCATTGATCGATCGTGCCGACGAGTGGCGGATGAGCGTGGTAGACACGCGGCGTCAATCGGCGCATCGGTTCTCCTGCCGGTCGTTCGGATCGGTCCTCCGGCAACGGCACTACAAATCAATGGTTCCGGTCAAGGGCGAGTGGGGGCTGCGGAACCGGCGCAGCGAGAGAGGAGTTGGCGGCCAGGGTGAAGACCGCCGCGCCTTAGCCGGGCGGGTGGAACACGGGAGAGAGAATTGATGGACGAGACGATCGAGCGCCGCATCCGCGACCGCGCCTACAGGATCTGGGAGGAGGAAGGACGACCGGAAGGGCGCGAAATCGACCACTGGCTGCGTGCGGCCCAGGAGATCGCTGCCGCAGCCAACGAGGAGAACACCACGAGCGCGGCGATGCCGCCTGCATCCGACGCGGCGGCCACACCCGAAAAACCCCGGCGCAGCCGCACGACCAGGGCGAAGAAGGCGGCGGAGGCGCCCGCCGATCCCGCAAGCGCCGAGCCGGCGAAGAAGCGCCGCAGTCCGAAATCGGGATGAATGCCCGGCTCAGGCGATCACCGAACGCAGCAGCTCGGCGAGCCTC
Organism: Paracoccaceae bacterium; assembly: GCA_029265455.1. Lineage (GTDB taxonomy): Bacteria > Pseudomonadota > Alphaproteobacteria > Rhodobacterales > Rhodobacteraceae > Amaricoccus. The sequence continues at coordinate 31,376 of JAJUJF010000001.1, forward strand.
TCGACCCCGTAGGGCTTGTCGATGATCGGCGTGGCCGCGAACGGCCCCTTCGGGGCCTCGCCATAGCCGGTGGCGAAGACGAAGCCGATGCCGCGCGCCGCAAGCGCCTCCGCCACCGGATCGATGCGCTCCCCACGGAGGTTCACGTCGAGCACCGCGGCATCGAGCGTCTCGTGCTGCGCAAGCGCAAGCCCCTCCTCGAGCGTTCCCGCCGGTCCCACGACAACCACGCCCAGTTCCTCGAGCATGTCGGCGACCATCACCGCCACCAGCGCCTCGTCCTCGACGACGAGAACGCGCCTTCCCGCCAGTTCGTCCACGCCTCACGTCCCTTCCTGCGGCCGCCGTCCCCGGGAAGAAGCTATCCCCTCGGGCGGCCGCAAGAAACTCCCGTCTTCGCAACGCGCGACGTGTCGCTCAGCGTGACGGCCCGGAATCCCTGCCCGCCGCCCGCGCCGCCGAGGCGAGCAGCTCGCCGATCTCCGTCGGGAACGGGAAGACGATGGTCGAGTTCCTCTCCCCCGCGATGAACTGGAGCGCGTTGAGATAGCGCAGCTGCATCGCCTCCGGCGAGCGCGAGAGGATCTTCGCCGCCTCGAGGAGATTGGCCGCCGCCTGCATCTCGCCCTCGGCATTGATGATCCTCGCCCGGCGCTCGCGCTCGGCCTCGGCCTGGCGCGCGATGGCGCGGATCATCGTCTCGTTGATGTCGACATGCTTGATCTCGACATTGGCGACCTTGATCCCCCAGGCGTCGGTCTGTCGGTCGAGGATGCTCTGGATGTCGGTATTGAGCTTGTCGCGCTCGCTCAGCATGTCGTCGAGATCGTGCTTGCCCAGCACCGAACGCAGCGTCGTCTGGCTGAGTTCGCTCGTCGCCTGCAGGAAGTTCTCGACCTGGATCGTCGCCTTCTCCGGCTCGATCACCCGGAAGTAGATGACCGCGCTCACCCGCACCGAGACGTTGTCGCGCGAGATCACGTCCTGGCTCGGCACGTCGAGCACGATCACGCGCAGATCCACCCGCACCATCTGCTGGACGAGCGGGATGACGAAGATCAGTCCCGGCCCCTTCACGCCCGTGAACCGCCCCAGCGTGAAGATCACACCCCGTTCGTATTCGCGCAGGATGCGGAATGCCGACCCGACGAACGCGAACAGGAGAGCGGCCAGCACCGCGAAGAACATGAGGCTGTCGAGTGCCATCGGAACCCCTCCGCAGTCTCCTATTCCAACTGCCGGGCCGCCGGGCCGGTTCCGCGGGCCGCCTCGCCCCGTTCCCTCCGTGCGATCCTCAGCACCAGTCCCTCGACACCCACCACCTCGGCCTCGTCACCCGCCACGAACGGCTCCTCCCCCGTCGCCTGCCAGCGCTCGCCATGGACCTGCACCGCGCCGCGACCCTCCTGCCATTCGAGCACGATCGCCCGCGAGCCGATCATCTGCTCGCGCCCCGTCGTGACCGGCTGCCGCCGCGAGCCCACCGCCATCCGCGCGACGAGGAGCGCGAAGGCGAGACTCGCGACGCCGAGGGCCGCGATCACCGGCCAGGAAAGCGCGAGGCCCGGCATGTCGGTGTCGACGAGCAGTGTCGCCCCGAGCGTGATCGCCACCGCCCCCCCGATGCCGAGCACCCCGAACGAGGGGGTGAAGGCTTCCGCGACGATCAGCGCCACCCCGAGCAGCATCAGTCCCGCCCCCGCAAACGTCACCGGCAGCACCGAAAGCGCGTAGAACCCGGTCAGCAGGCTGATCGCGCCGATCACGCCGGGGAAGATCGCGCCCGGATTGATGAACTCGAAGATGATCCCGTAGATGCCGACCATCATCAGGATCAGCGCGACATTGGGATCGGTCAGCACCGAGAGCAGCCGCGTCTTCAGCCCCGGCGGCCGCTCCTCGACCTCAAGCCCGGCCGTCGCCAGCGTGACCGTCCTGCCGCCCGCCTCGACCTCCCTCCCGTCCGCGCCTTCGAGCAGCGCCTCCATGTTCGCCGCGACGAAGTCGATCGCGCCGATCTCCGCCGCTTCCATGGCGCCGAGACTCTCGGCCCGCCGCACCGCGCGTTCGGCCCAGTCGGCATTCCGCCCCCGGAGCGTCGCCAGTCCGCGGATATAGGCAACGGCGTCGTTGATCGCCTTGGCCTCGCTCGCGGTGCCGGGGGCGAGGTCCTCGCCGTCCCCGCCATCCTCCTCCTCCGCCCCTCCGAACGGCGATCCGCCACCGCCGAGCTGTACCGGCGTCGCCGCGCCGATATTCGTCCCCGGCGCCATCGCCGCGACATGAGAGGCATAGAGGATATAGGTCCCGGCACTCGCCGCCCGCGCGCCCCCCGGCGCCACCCAGCCCGCGACCGGCACCGGCGAGGCGAGGATCGCCCGTACGATCTCGCGCATCGAGGTGTCGAGCCCGCCCGGCGTGTCCATCCGGATGACGACGAGCCACGCCCCCTCCGCGCCTGCCTCCGCGATCCCGCGCACGAGATAGTCCGCGCTCGCCGGCGTCACCGCGCCTTCGAGCGTCAGCACCACCGCGCGGCCGGAAGCCGCCGGTTCCGTCTGCCCCGCGCCCGGTCCGACCGCCCCCGCGAGCACGAGAAGCGTGATCACGAGAAGCCGCAGGCCCGGCACCGCCCGTCGAAGAAGCCTCATGTCCGGCATATAGCGCGGCCCGTCCGGATGGTAAGGCGCGCCTCCCGCGGGCGGAGCCCGCCCCGCATGAGCGCGAGGCAACCCGGCTCCGCATCCGCCGGCGAACTCAGGGCTCGCGGAGGATGCCCTGCGGAAGGTCTCGCCCAGCGAGGTAACGGCTCATCCAGTCCACGGCCTCGGCGATGCCGCCGAAGGGATAGAGGTGAAAGAGGACCGTCCCGAGGCTGCCGCCGGCGATCTCGGGAACAAGACGGTCAAGAAACCGCTCCGGCCCCACGCGCTGCAGGAGGTTGACGAGGGAGAAGCCGTACCGGCGCACGACCCTCGCCGACGAGGCCGCGCCGAACTGGCGGGCAAATCTCAGAAGCCTGCCGGCATCCGCCGGGCCGGGAACGCCGATCCTCACCGGGCATCCGATTCCCGCGCTGCGCAACTCCCGGATCCAGCGCAGGACGGCCTCCGCGTCGAAGCCGAACTGCGTGGTGATCTCCACCGAACAGCCCTCCGCCTCGAGGAAGGCAATTTTCCACTTCAGCGATTTCCAGAGCGTCTCGCTGTCGATCTTCGGATGGCCTTCGGGATAACCTGCGATGCCGACATGGCGGATGGCATGACGCCGCAGGACGCCGCTCTCGAGCAGCACGAGCGAATCCGTGAAGGGTCCCGCCGGCTTCGCCGGATCGCCTCCCACGAAAAGGAAGCGCGAGGGCGCCGCCCCCCTGATCAGCGCGCCGAGCAGATCGTCGAGATCCTCTTCCGACCGCAGCCGGCGCGAGGAAATGATCGGCACCGGCTCGAAGCCGCAGGCCCGGATCACCCGCGCGGCATTGATGCGCTGTTCGTGGTTCTCGTTGCCGAGGAACGCGATGTTGATCGGCGTTCCTTGCGGAATCACGTGGCGCGCGGCCTCAAGCTGGGCGATGTCCTTGCCGGTGACCTCGAGCGAATAGCCTCGCTGACGCTCCGGCGCGGCTGCCGTTCGGGAAGAATCCTCGCGATCCTGCATCGTCAGCCCCGCCCGATCAGCCGGCGGAGAAGTCGGCGCGCGACCCGCCATGACCCGTCCGGCAGGGCCGCGCCGGAACCTCCGCCGTTCCCGTGCCCGGCTGGAACATTGCCGGAAGCATACGCGGCGCGGCCGCCCCGTGATCCTGCATCGGCCATTCCGCCCCGGCCGCCGTTAACCCTTGGGTAGCTTCCTGTTTCTTTTTGAAATCAAGCACTTGATTGGGTTTTCACGCGTGGGCGCCTGCTGCCCACGCTCAGGCGGCGGCCGGATAGAAGGCCTCGTAGAGCGGCTCGAGGGTGCGGCTGTCGAAGAGCGAGCTCACGCTCGTTCCGTTCGAGATGTTGAGGATCGCCTGGGCGAACAGCGGCGCGAGCGGCACGATCCGGATGTTCTTCGCCTTCCTCACCGCCTCGGTCGGCTCGATCGAATCGGTGATGACGAGGCTCTTCATGATTGATTTCTCGATCCGCTCGACCGCGGGCCCGGAGAGGACGCCATGGGTGATATAGGCATGCACCTCCTTCGCGCCCTGGTTCTTCAGAAGCTCCGCCGCCTTCACGAGCGTCCCGGCCGTGTCGCAGATGTCGTCGACGATGATGCAGACCCGGTCCTTCACGTCGCCGATCACCGTCATCGACGCCACCTCGCCCGGGGCGGCGCGACGCTTGTCGACGATGGCGAGATCGGCGTCGATCCGCTCCGCCAGTTCCCGCGCCCGCGCGACCCCGCCCACGTCGGGCGAGACCACCGTCACCGCCGACCGGTCGCGGAAGACATGCATGATGTCGAGGGCAAAGACCGGCGCCGCATAGAGGTTGTCGACCGGGATGTCGAAGAACCCCTGGATCTGCGCGGCATGAAGATCGAGGGTCAGCACCCGCTCGATCCCCGCCTCGACGATCAGGTTGGCGACGAGCTTCGCGGAGATCGGGGTGCGCGCCTTCGCCCGCCGGTCCTGGCGCGCATAGCCGAAATACGGCATGACCGCCGTAATCCGCCCCGCCGACGAACGTCGGAGCGCGTCCGTGACGATCAGCAGCTCCATCAGGTTGTCGTTTGCGGGATTGGAGGTCGACTGGACGATGAACATGTCCTCGCCGCGGACATTCTCGTAGACCTCGACGAAGATTTCCTGGTCGTTGAACCGCTCGACCCGCGTGTTGACGAGGCCGACTGATTCGCCGCGATGGATGGAGATGCGGCGCGCGATCGCTGCGGCGAGCGTCTTGTTGGAGTTGCCCGCAATCAGCTTCGGCCGGAGAAGGGGATTCATGATGCCTCGGGAGCAGAAGTGGCCAGTCACGCGGTTCCCCTACCACCGCCGCCCGGACTTGCAAAGATCCGCAATCGGTCCATGCTCGCCACGGTGAACTTGCCGGGGAGGGGCCATGCCAGCCACCGATCCTTGCCACGCCTCGCTCACGCCCCGCCACCCTGCCGGGAAGCGATGACCCCGTGGCGCGAAACCGGGGACGGGGTCGAACTCACCGTCCGCCTCACGCCCCGCGGCGGCCGTTCGGCGATCGACGGCGTCGGCGAGGCCGGGGGCCGCGCGGTGCTGCGGGTCCGGGTCGCCGCGCCTCCCGTCGATGGCGCAGCCAACGAGGCGCTGATAAGGACGCTCGCGGATGCGCTCGACCTGCCCCGCTCCGCGATCCGCATCGTCGCCGGCACCAGGGGGCGCATCAAGACCCTCCATCTCGAGGGCGACGACCTGCCCGCACGTCTTGCAGCCCTCACCGGCTGATCGCGCCCTACAGTTCCTCGTCGATAAGGTGATCCTCGAGCTCCTCCTCGGCGACCTCGTATTCGGGCACCATCGCGCCGCGCAGGGAGATGCCGGCGCGATGCACGCTCTCCGGATCGCCGGTGAGAAGCGGATGCCAATCCGGCAGCGGCATGCCCTTCGCCCGCAGGCGGTAGGCACAGGTCGAAGGCAGCCAGTGGAGCGATTCCCGCACCTTCTTCGGCGTCAGCATGACGCAGGCCGGCACCAGGGCCTTGCGATTCGCATAATTGCCGCAGCGGCAGGTTTCGGTGTCGAGCAACCGGCAGGCGACCGAGGTAAGATGCACCTCGCCGGTATCCTCATCCTCGAGCTTGATGAGGCAGCACTTGCCGCATCCGTCGCAGAGCGCCTCCCATTCGGCCGGTCGCAACCGGTCGAGGGGCAGTTTCCAGAATTCCGGCCGCAATCCGCCGCGGGAAGCCATCCTCATCCTTTCCGCTGCGGTCGAACCGCCGCATGCCACGCATTTAAGCGCCGCGCCTTCACTGACAAGACGACCGGCCCGCTCAGAGCCCCGCCAGCTCCAGCCGCTCGCGCGCCTCTGCCACATCGCGGTGCATCTGCGCGACCAGGGCATCCACGGATTCGAACTTCAGCTCCGGCCGCAGATAGGCAACAAGCGCCACCGACACGGCCGTCCCGTAGAGGTCCCCCGAGAAATCGAGCAGATGCACCTCGAGATTGGGCGCATGGACCCCGAAGGTCGGCCGCTCCCCGATCGAGGCGGCGCCGCGCCAGCGTCCCCGCCACTGCCCTTCGAGCACGTCCACGCTGACCGCGTAGATACCGAGCCGCGGCAGATGGAGCCCCTCGAGCGACAGGTTGGCCGTCGGGAAACCCATGTCGCGGCCGCGCTTGTCGCCATGCTCGACCCGTCCCTCGATCCGGTGCCAATGCCCGAGCATCCGCGCCGCCCGTTCCGGCCGGCCTTCGCTGAGTGCCGCGCGGATCGCCGAGGAAGACACGTCTGTTCCCGCTTCGGAAACGAGGGGCGCCAGCGTCACTCCGAACCCGTAATGCGCCCCGAGCGCGCGAAGCAGGATGCCATCTCCCTGCCGGCCCTTGCCGAAGCGGAAATCCTCCCCGGCGACGACGTGCCGGACCGCGAGACCCTCCACCAGTACTTCTTCGACAAAGGTCTCCGCCGTCATCGAGGCAAGATCCGCGTTGAACGGGATCTCGTAGAGATGCTCGACCCCGAGCTTGTCCAGCCGGTGTGCCCGCGCTTCGGCATTCATCAGCCGGAACGGCGGACCGTCCGGATTGAAGAAGCTGCGCGGATGCGGCTCGAAGGTGACCACCCCCAGGGGAGCGTCCCGCTCCGCGGCCGCTGCCCGCGCTATCGCGATGACCGACTGATGGCCCAGATGCACACCGTCGAAATTGCCGATTGCCACTGCGGCGCCCCGTTCGGCCGCTGCAAGGCCACGATAGCCATGATGGCGGTGCATGATTTCCCTCCGGCGCCCGCAGCCGCTACGGAACGCCGCGCCGGCATTCCACGCTCCGGCACCTATGGCGCAGGTGCCGGGCACGTGCAAGCAGTGGGGCCACCGGCCGGGATCAAGCCGCCGGGATCAGGTCGGCACGGCGGGGCGCGAGCACGATCGCCTCGCCGCGGAGCACGTCGGAACCACCGACGGAGCAGGCGCAGTCGAGGGTGACCCGCCGCTTCTCCATGTCGATCGCGATGACGGTGACGCGCGCCTCGACGAGGTCCCCCGGCCGGACCGGTCCGAAGAACTTCAGATCCTGCTTCAGGTAGATCGCGCCATGCCCGGGCAGCTGCTCGCCGATGACGGCGGAGATCAGCGAGCCGGTCAGCAAGCCGTGGGCTATCCGCCCGCCGAATATTGTCTTCCGCGCATACTCCTCATCGAGATGCACCGGATTATGGTCACTCGAAATCTCGGCAAAGAGCGCGATCATCCGCTCGGATACCACCTTCTGCAGCGACCGCGTCATCCCGACCTCGAGGTCCTCGAGCGGGATCGAGCCCGCTGTCTGCGATGATTCGCGCACGTCGAACATGGCATCCTCCGGCATGTCTTCTGGAGGAGAGATAGCGTGCCCCGAAGAACCGCGCAACAATCTTGCGCAATTTTATGTCTACGACCTCCGTCGTAGGCATCAGAATATTACGTCATGGTTTACGGAGCCGGGGTGACGCGATCCTGCCGTTCCGCAACGGCTGCCTGCCAAGCCCGCCTGCCGTGCACCGCAAGAATGCGCTTCAGGCGTGTCGGAACTCATGAAAAGTCCGCCCGAATTCCGCCTTCCCGGCGCGGCAGCCACCGCGATTCAGCGCAGGTAGGGAATCACTGCGCTCGGCGTGAGCCGCGCCTTCTTCAGGAAGGTGTCGAGGAGATTCGCATCCGGCCCGGCGTCGCCGCTCGTTCCCGTCTCCGCTGCCGCCAGGCCGCCAGTCACGAAAACGGAATCCAGGTCCTCGCCAATCGCGCCGGCGATATCGGTGTGGATCCCGTCGCCGACCACCAGGATCGCGCGCGGACCTCCATCGTATCCCGCCGCCTCGAGCCAGCGCCGCGCCAGCGCATAGATCGGCGCATGCGGCTTGCCGAAATAGAAGCTCTCGCCGCCGGCTTCCGTATAGGCCTGGGCAATGGCGCCGGCGCAGTAGATGCGCTTGTCGCCGACGTCCACCACGATGTCGGGGTTGGCGCAGAGCAGCTTCAGTCCCTTGTTGACGCCGTAGAGGATGGTCGCGCGGTAGTCCTCGGGCGTCTCGGTGCGGTCATCGAAGAGCCCGGTGCAGACGATCGCCTCCGCCTCCTCGAGCGCCACCCGCTCGACCGGCACCGGGCTGCCGTCCTCCCGCTCGAAGAAGACGAGATCGCGCTCGGGACCCAGATGATAGACCTTGCTCCCGAACATGCCGCGCACCAGCGCGTCCTGCGCCGCGTCTCCCGACGAGATCACCGTGTCATAGACCTCCCGCGGCACGCCGAGCCCGTCGAGCTGACGGACGACGCTTGCCCGTGGCCGGGGGGAGTTCGTCAACAGGATGACCGCGCCCCCCCTGGCCTTGAACCGCGCCAGTGCGTCCACCGCCTCCGGAAAAGCCCGCACCCCGTCGTGTAGACAACCCCAGAGGTCGCAGTAGAGCGCCTCGTACTCGCCCGCGATCTCGTCCAACCGCTCGATGATCCGCACCATGAACCTCCGCCGCAAAGGCTCTTGCCATAGCCGTTCACCCGCGGAGTGGGAAGGCCGGCTCCCGGCTGCCGGGCCTGTCGCCATCTGCGGACCGTTCCTGCGGGCAGCCTCCGCTTCGGCTGGCGCCCCGAGCCGCCTCTCCGGGTTGACATCGCCGGGCCTTCCCCCTTAATTCCGCTGTGAGTTAGCACTCACCCTTGGTAAGTGCTAACAAGGGGGGAGGGGCGCCGCTCGGGCCTGCCCCTTTTGTACAGGAAAGCAAGTGAGGAGCTGTTCCCCATGAACTTCAAACCGCTGCACGACCGTGTCCTCGTTCGCCGCATCGAGACCGACGAGAAGACCAAGGGTGGCCTGATCATCCCGGATACCGCCAAGGAGAAGCCCTCCGAGGGCGAGGTCATCGCCGTGGGCGAAGGGGCGCGCAAGGATTCGGGCGAGCTGATTGCTCCCGCTGTCAAGGCCGGCGACCGCATCCTGTTCGGCAAGTGGTCGGGCACGGAGGTCAAGATCGACGGCGAAGATTACCTGATCATGAAGGAAAGCGACATCCTCGGAATCATCGAGGGCGGCAGCTCGGCACGCGCCGCGGCCTGAGTTCCCCGTTCCGGACGTCGCAACCCGAAAGAAGAATAGGAGACGATATTCATGGGCGCAAAGCTCGTCAAATTCGATACCGATGCCCGCAGCAAGATGCTCAAGGGCGTGGATATTCTCGCCGACGCCGTCAAGGTGACGCTCGGCCCCAAGGGTCGTAACGTCGTCATCGAGAAGTCGTTCGGCGCGCCGCGCATCACCAAGGACGGCGTGACCGTCGCCAAGGAGATCGAGCTCGAGGACAAGTTCGAGAACATGGGCGCGCAGATGGTCCGCGAAGTGGCCTCGCGCACCAATGACGAGGCCGGCGACGGCACCACCACTGCCACCGTCCTCGCCCAGGCGATCGTCCGCGAGGGCATGAAGGCGGTCGCGGCCGGCATGAACCCGATGGACCTGAAGCGTGGCGTCGACCTCGCGGTTGCGACCGTTGTCGATGACATCAAGGCCCAGTCGCGCGCCGTCTCCGGTTCGGAAGAAGTCGCCCAGGTCGGCTCCATCTCCGCCAACGGCGAAGCCGAGATCGGCCGCATGATCGCCGAGGCGATGCAGAAGGTCGGCAACGAGGGCGTGATCACGGTCGAGGAGAACAAGGGCTTCGAGACCGAGGTCGAGATCGTCGAGGGCATGCAGTTCGACCGCGGCTACCTCTCGCCCTACTTCATCACCAATGCCGACAAGATGGTGGCCGAGCTCGAGGATGCGGTCATCCTCATCCACGAGAAGAAGCTCTCGTCGCTCCAGCCGATGGTGCCGCTGCTCGAGCAGGTCATCCAGAGCCAGAAGCCGCTCCTCATCATCGCCGAGGACGTCGATGGCGAGGCGCTTGCGACCCTCGTGGTCAACAAGCTCCGCGGTGGCCTCAAGGTCGCGGCCGTCAAGGCGCCGGGCTTCGGTGACCGTCGCAAGGCGATGCTCCAGGATATCGCCATCCTCACCGGCGGCCAGGTCATCTCCGAGGATCTCGGCATGAAGCTCGAGAATGTCGGCATGGACATGCTCGGCCGCGCCCGCAAGATCACGCTCACCAAGGACGACACCACCATCGTCGATGGTGCCGGCGATCGGGCCGAGATCGATGCGCGCATCGCCCAGATCAAGCAGCAGATCGAGGAGACCAGCTCCGACTACGACCGTGAGAAGCTGCAGGAGCGGCTTGCCAAGCTCGCGGGCGGCGTCGCGGTGATCCGTGTCGGCGGCAGCTCCGAGGTCGAGGTGAAGGAGCGCAAGGACCGCGTCGACGACGCGCTGAACGCCACTCGCGCTGCGGTGCAGGAAGGCATCGTCGTCGGCGGCGGCGTTGCGCTCGTGCGTGCGGCGAACAAGCTCGAGGGCCTGACCGGCGAGAACGCCGACCAGAACGCCGGCATCCAGATCGTGCGCAAGGCGCTCCAGGCCCCGATGCGCCAGATCGCCGAGAATGCGGGGGTCGACGGCTCCGTCGTCGTCGGCAAGATCATCGAGAACTCGGACCCGAGCTTCGGCTTCAACGCCCAGACCGAGGAATACGGCGACATGTTCAAGTTCGGTGTGATCGACCCGGCCAAGGTCGTCCGCACCGCGCTGCAGGACGCCGCTTCGGTTGCCGGCCTGCTCATCACCACCGAGGCGATGATTGCCGAGAAGCCGGAGCCGAAGGGCCAGGCTGCGGGCGGCATGCCCGGCGGCATGGGCGGCATGGACGGCATGATGTAATCGGACCCGAGGTCCGGCCATCATCAGGGAGGCGGTCTCCGCCTCCCGACAGTTCGCGGCCTGCGGAAGCTCCGCAGGCCGTTTTGCCTGTTGCGTCGGGAATCCTTCCCGCCCGGGTCGTTCCGGCCCGCACAGGACAGGTTCCCAGCGTGAAGATCAGACCGTCAGACGCCTCGCACCTGCCCGTTCAGCCGAGGCGACGGGCGTCAGGACGATGATCCTCGATCCGGACCCGTCTCGGCGCGGGACGGGCTGCGGCCCGAGCGGACAGAAGGCTGGCGCCAAGGACGGCCAGCACGACAAGAAGAAGCGTCAGCAGGTTCATGATCGGCACTCCCCCGTCTTCGGCGCCATCATCCGGCGCAAGGGCTATGCATGGTGAACGCGCCTCGAGAGGAGTTCGTTCCGCGTGGCGATCATCAGGCGGGTTTCAACCGCCGGCCAGGGGCATGATCCGTGTCACATGACCCATCTTGCGCCCCGGTCGTGCCTGCGCCTTGCCATAGAGATGCAGGGCTGCACCCTCGATCGCCGCGGCCTCGAACACCTCGTCGCCGATCAGGTTGGTCATCACCGCATCCGAATGCCGTCGACCGTCACCCAGCCTCCAGCCGCAGACCGCCCGCACATGCTGCTCGAACTGGTCGATCAGGCAGCCGTCAATGGTCCAGTGGCCGGAATTGTGCACTCGCGGCGCGATCTCGTTGACCACGAGGCCCTGGTCGGTCACGAACATCTCGACTCCGATCACGCCGACGTAATCGAGCGCGCCGAGGATGCGTCCTGCAATCAGCACCGCATCCTGCGCAAGCCGCGCAGGGATCCGCGCCGGCACGGTCGTCGTATGCAGGATACCGTCGCGGTGGACGTTCTCGCCCGGGTCGAAGGCGGCGACCTCGCCGTCGAGGCCGCGCGCGGCGATCACCGAGATCTCACGTTCGAAATCGACGAAACCTTCCGCAATTGCCGGCGCGCCTTCAAGCGCAGCGAGCGCCGGCGCTGCCTCGGCCATGGAGGTGAACCGCGCCTGGCCCTTGCCGTCATAGCCGAAGCGCCGGGTCTTCAGGATCCCGCGCTCTCCCGTCACCACAAGGGCCGGGGCGAGGTCCTCATCCCCGTCCACCCGCGCATAGGGGGCGGTGGCAAGGCCGAGACCGCCGAGGAATTCCTTCTCCGCCAGCCGATCCTGCGCCACCTCCAGGGCCCTGCGGCCCGGCCGCACGGGCGCCGCCGCCGCGACCACGTCGACGGCTTCGACCGGGACATTCTCCCATTCGTAGGTGACGACGTCGCAGGCGGCCGCGAACCGCGCCAGGGCTTCCCGGTCGTCGAACCGCGCCCGCGTCCAGTCGCGCGCCACCTCGGCGGCGCAAGCGTCGCCGGGCTCGTAGACATGGACATGAAGGCCCAGGCGGGCCGCCGCCATTGCCAGCATCCTGCCGAGCTGTCCGCCACCGAGTATGCCGAGGGTCGATCCGGGTGCGAGCATCTCAGTCATCCTCAGGCACCTCCGCCACCGCTTCGGTCTGCGCTGCGCGCCACGCATCCAGGCGTGACGCGAGCGCGGGATCATCGACCGCAAGCATCGCCGCCGCGAAAAGCGCGGCATTGGCCGCACCGGCCGCACCGATGGCAAAGGTCGCGACCGGCACCCCCTTCGGCATCTGGACGATCGAGAGAAGGCTGTCGAGACCGGAAAGCGCCCGGCTCTCGACCGGCACCCCGAGCACCGGCACCCGGGTCTTTGCCGCGAGCATTCCCGGCAGATGCGCGGCGCCGCCCGCACCGGCGATGATCGCGGCAAGGCCACGCCCGGCCGCCGCCTCGGCATAGGCAAACATCCGGTCCGGGGTACGGTGCGCGGAGACGATCCGCACTTCATGCGCCACCCCGAGGGCATCGAGGATCGTGGCGGCCGACTTCATCGTCGCCCAGTCGGACTGGCTCCCCATCACGATGCCGACCCGCGGCTCAGCCATGCCGATCCCCGGCGTGACCATGCCCCGATGCCGTGCAGGGTGGACTCCCGCGATGCATGTCGCCTGCCCGGCCGCTCCCGCTCACGCGATGATGTCCGGTGTCAGCTCGTCCTCGAGCCGGACGATCTCGTCCTTGAGGACGAGCTTGCGCTTCTTCAGCCGCCGTATCGTCAGCGCGTCGCCCCGGCCCTCGCGGTCCAGTGCCGCGATCGCCGCATCGAGATCGCGATGCTCGCGCCGGAGCAGGTCAAGCTTCACCCGCAGCACCTCCTCATGGCTCATTGTCGGCGGTTCGGTCATGGCAGTCGGCAGTCCTCTGGAAGGCGCTTGCCGCTCTATACCGCTCGGTGGCGCCGTCGCAAAGCCCTGCCGCAGATCCTTCTGCCACCTTGCGTATCTGCCTGAGGCATCCCATCTTTCCTCCTCGAGAGGGCCGCCACGGACAGGGACCCTCCCGCAAAGTCGCTTCGCTGAAAGGGCTTCAACCAGATGACCAAGGTCACCTTCGCCTCGCATCCCTATCTCCTGGGGTTCGAGCAGTTCGACCGCCTCCTCGAAAGGAGCGCGAAAACGGCGACGGAGGGGTATCCCCCATACAATATCGAGCAGACCTCGGAGAGTTCCTACCGCATCACGCTTGCGGTTGCGGGCTTCGCCGAGGAGGATCTCGAGATCACGGTGGAGAACCACCAGCTCACCATCCGTGGCCGCCAGGGAGAGGATACGGCGAACCGCGTCTACCTGCACCGCGGCATCGCCGCTCGCCAGTTCCACCGCAACTTCGTGCTGGCTGACGGGGTCGAGGTCCGGGGCGCCAGCCTCGAGAACGGGCTCCTTCACATCGATCTGACGCGCGAATTGCCGGAGACCCGGGTGCAGACGATCAGGATCAGCGGCAGGCAGCCGTCGGTCCGGAAACGGGAGGAAAGCAGCGCATCCTGATCACGCGAGTTGCGCACGCCGAGACGACAGGTGAACCATGACCGATTTCCCAAGTATCAATGACACGAAGTTCAACCAGACCGCCAGCGGCCAGCCGATAGTCTACGTACGCCCGGTGCGCACCAATGAACTTCCCGCCGAGGTGAAGGAGCAGATCGAGGCGAATCTCGGCAAGCAGACGGTCTACGCGATTCACGCCCCCTCGGGCGAGGTGCTGGCGCTCGTGCCCGACCGCCGCCAGGCCTTCTGGATTGCGCGCCAGAACCAGTACGCGCCGGTCAGCGTCCACTGAGGACCCCGGCCGGCCGTGACCGCGGGTGGCGGGCAGGATGGCTGCCCGCTCAGACCACGCCGTATCGCGCCGGGGGCTCGGCGCCTTCCGAGGCCGCCTTCGCCGCTTCCGGACCTTCCGCATCAAGTTCCGCAAGATAGCGCTCGGCATCGAGCGCCGCCATGCAACCCATTCCCGCCGAGGTCACCGCCTGCCGGTATACCGGATCGGCGATGTCGCCGGCGGCGAAGACGCCCGGGATATCCGTTGCCGTGCTCCCGGGCTTCGTCACCACATAGCCGCCGCTGTGCAGCGGCAGTTGTCCGGCGACGAGTTCGGAAGCCGGCGCATGACCGATGGCGACGAAGACGCCCTTGCAGGCGATCTCGCGGGTGGCGCCGCTCTCCACATGCCGGAGCCTCACCCCCGTCACCCCCTTCGGATCGGCCTCGCCAAGGACCTCGTCCAGAACGTGGTGCCAGACGACCTCGATCTTCGGGTGCTTCATGAGGCGATCCTGCAGGATCTTCTCCGCCCGGAGCTCGCCGCGACGATGGACGAGCGTCACCTTCGAGGCAAAGTTCGTCAGGAACAGCGCCTCCTCGACGGCAGTATTGCCGCCGCCGATTACCACCACCTCCTGGCCGCGGTAGAAGAAGCCGTCGCAGGTCGCGCAGGCCGAGACGCCAAAGCCCTTGAACGCCTCCTCCGAAGGCAGGCCGAGCCAGCGCGCCTTCGCGCCCGTGGCGAGAACCACCGCATCCGCCGTGTAGATCGTGCCACCGTCGCCTTCGGCACGGAACGGCCGCACCCCGAGATCGAGCCGGTTGATATGGTCGGATATCACCTCGGCGCCGGTCGCACGGGCATGGGCCTCCATCCTCGCCATCAGGTCCGGACCCTGCACCTCGATGTCGCCGGGCCAGTTCTCGACCTCGGTGGTGATGGTGAGCTGGCCGCCGGGCTCGATCCCCTGGATGATAAGCGGCGCGAGCATCGCGCGCGCCCCGTAGATCGCCGCCGTGTAGCCGGCCGGACCTGAACCGATGATAAGAAGCCTCGTGTGCCGCGTCTGAGCCATGCCGCCTCTCCCCCTCCTGACCGCGCCCATATAGGCCGCACTGCGGGCAGAAGAAAGTCACGCCCCGCCCAGCAGCAGCAGGCAGCGGCGGGAAGTGCGGAGACGAAACTTTGTTGCCATTGGCGGCCTGGCCGCCTAATCAGCAGCAAGGCATTTCACCCAGAGATATTGATGTCTGCCCCAAAGCTCGATCCCATCGACCACAGGATTCTCGCGGAGCTCCAGGCTGACGGACGGATGACCAATGTCGAACTGTCCCGTCGCGTCGGCATCTCGGCCCCTCCCTGCCTGCGCAGGGTACGCGCGCTTGAGGAAATCGGGCTGATCCGCGGCTACCACGCCGAGCTCAACGCGCGCGAACTCGGGCTCGAGGTTCAGGTCTATGCCATGGTCGGCCTCTCGAGCCAGGCGGAGGCCGATCTTTCCGCATTCGAAGAACTGGCGCGGAGCTGGCCACTCGTGCGTGAATGCCACATGCTGAACGGCGAGATCGACTTCATCCTGAAATGCGTGGCGCCCGATCTCCCGACCTTCCAGACCTTCCTCACCGAAGAACTCACCGCAGCACCCAAGGTGGCGAGCGTCAAGACCTCGCTCGTCATCCGCTGCGCCAAGAACGAGCCCATCGTCCCCTTCGAGGCGCTGGAAAAGCGTGGCAAGGGCTGATTCCGCCGCTGCCGGGGCGGAGGCGTAAGGCTTTCAGGGCGAGCCGGGTGGCGGTATCGGCAGCGCCGCGCCGGTCAGGACCCAGCCTCCATCCGCGGCGAGCACCGCTCCGTTGACATAGGAGGCGGCCGCGGAGCCGAGGAAGAGGCAGGCCCGCGCCACGTCCTCCGGCGAGCCGAAGCGGCGCATCGGCACCCCCTCGGTGACCAGTTGCCGCGCCTCGGGCGTCGGCGCGAGCCGCTCCATTCCCTCGGTATTCGCGATCGGGCCCGGAATGACCCCGTTCACTCTCAGCCCCTCCGGTCCCCATTCGATGGCGAGGCATCGCGTCACCATGTCGACGCCGGCCTTGGCGGCGCAGACATGGACCTGGTGCGCCATCGCCACCTGCGCCTGCGGCGCCGAGATGTTGATCAGACTGCCGCCCGGCCGCCGCATGTACGGATAGGCAGCCTTCATCACGTTGAAGGTGCCAAGAAGGTCGATATCGACCACCGCCTTGAAACCGTTCGGGCTCAGATCCCGGGCGAGCGCCGGGAAATTCCCCGCGGCACCCGAGACCAGCACATCGATCGGTCCGGCCTCTGCCGCGAAGGCGGAGATCGCCTCGGCGACGGCCGTCGCGTCCCGCACATCCAGCACATAGCCGAGTGCCGGCCGCCCGTCGCGCGACAGTCCGGCTGCTGCCGCCTCCACCTTCTCCGGTCGGCGCGATGCCACCCCGAGCCGCGCCCCCGCATCGGCGAAGGCCCGCGCGATACCGAGGTTGATGCCACTGGTCCCGCCGATCACGATCACCGAGCAACCGGCGTAATCGAACGATGCGCGCATCTGCCCCGTTTCCCTCCTCGCCCGGGAACTGCCCTCGTCATGCAGGAACGCCGCCCCGGAAGGGGCGGCGTTCGTGTGTAATGAACTGCGGTTCAGGTCGAGCCGGGGCCGGTGTCACGCCTCTCCGTCGCGGCGCGGGCGCTGAGATCGTCCGTTCCCGACTTCGGTCTGACGGTTCCCGCTCCCGGGATGCCGCCACTGCTCGCGCTGCTTCCGCTGCCCGCGGTGGTGCCACTCCCTCCCGCGGCAGCGCGCGCGCGGTCGGCTTCCCGCTCCGTGTCCTCGACGGCGGCATCCGCTGCCGCCCGGGCGACATTGCCGACGCGCTCAGCGAGCGGACGGTTGTCCGACGGAACCAGCCCTTCGCGTTCGGCGGCAGCCCGGCCGGCCTCATAGACATCCTGCGCCATGTCGCGGGCCCGCTCGCTCGCATAGTCGAAGGCGCGCCCTGCTCCACGCCGCACCTGTTCACGCGCTTCCGGCCAGGTCTCCTCCTCGAAACGCGCCTTCGGCAGCATGGTGCCGAGGGCGGCGCCGATCGCGAGGCCGATGGCGCCCGCGAGGAACGGCTCGCGCTCGATGGCGGAGACGAGACTGCCGCCGCGATCACGCATGCGGTATCCGCCGCGATCGACCCAGTGACGGCCGCGATCGGAGACACCCTGCCACCGCTCCCCCGCGTGATCCGCGAGATCGCGGACGCGGCTGCCGGCTTCCTCGCTCCAGTCGCGGACCCGATCGCGCGCATCGTGCACGAAGCCGCGGACCCGCCCTGTCACCCCTTCGGCCGCCTCGCTGGCGCGATAACCATAATCACGCCCGGCGCTCTGCACCCTGCTTGCGTAGTCCCGGCCTGCCGCACCCGCACGTGCAGCCGCCTCCCGCGCCTTCTCCCGCAGCTCGGCGGCGGTGCTGCCGGAACTCCCCGAAGCCTCGCCGCCGGCGACATAGCCCACGCCGGTGCCTCCGGCCGCATAAGACTCCGCCGCATGCGCGCCATGGCTCCCTCTCGACGGACCTGCGTCGTAGCCGCCATGAAGCTCGCCCCGGTAATGCTCGTCCCCGTAGGACTCCCTGTCGTAAACCCCGACATGGCCATGGTCGGTCCCGTGCCCGTAGCGGCTCCCGAAGATCAGCCACGCCACGCCTGCCCCGATCAGGGCGAGAGCCATCGGGTTGTCGCGCGCCTGCCGGCGCAGGTTGTCGAGGGCGATCGAACTGTCGCTGTCGCGAAGGTAACGCGTCATCTCGTCCACCACGTTCCCCGGCTGCATCCGGTATTTCAGTTCCTCGGCGGTATTCGCGATGCCGCTGCGGATGCGCTCGGCGTCCCGCTCGAGTTCTTCTGCCGACCTGTCGGTCATCGGGTCTCCTCCTTGACGAGCTGGGCGTCCTTGG
This sequence comes from Paracoccaceae bacterium, assembly GCA_029265455.1. Lineage (GTDB taxonomy): Bacteria > Pseudomonadota > Alphaproteobacteria > Rhodobacterales > Rhodobacteraceae > Amaricoccus. The sequence goes on from JAJUJF010000001.1 coordinate 49,459, forward strand.
TGACCTGCCGGGCAGTGCGCTCCGGGGTCATGGCGGACGCCGACAAGTTGTCCTTGCCCTTCTTGAGCAGGAAGGCGCCGATCGCGGCGAAGACGACGCCCACCACCAGCGAGGACCAGCCGAAGCTCAGACCCAGCGACTCGATCGCGTGGACGAGCGCGATCAGGAGAATGATCAGCGCCGCCTGCACGATCATCACCCCGGCGCCGATCTCACCCGCGCCTGTGCCCAGCTTGGCTAGGTTTTCGCGCATCTCCGCCTTGAGCAGCGTCGCCTCCGTACGGAACAGGGAAGTCAGCTGCGTGACGAGATCGGAGACGAGATCCGAGAAGGACCGCGCATCCTTGGGGTCGTGCTCTACGCTCATCCCTGGCCTCCCGGCTTGGTCTCACTGCTGCCCGCGGACTTGCTCGACCCGGAGCCCGAAGTGCTCCCGGATCCTCCCTGCGGGCTGCTCGGGCTTCCGGGCAGACTCGAAGTGCCGGTCGCACCCTGCCCGGGGCCGCCCATGCCCACACCCGCAGTCCCGCCCGACCCGGAGGTGCCGGAGCTTCCCGCGGCTCCCCGCGACGGGCTGCTCGGGCTTCTGGGAAGGCTCGAGGTGCCGGCCGTCCCCTGCCCCGTCCCACCCGTAAGAACGCCCGCAGTGCCCGGAGAGCGAGGGGCCTGGCCGGCGCCGCTCGTGCCCTGCGATGAATAATCCGATCCCGGAGTGCCGCTGCCGCCCGCGCCATAGGCCATGCCGGTCGTGCCGGCGCTGCTCGGATGGGCGGCTCCCGTCCGGGCGACGTCGGCGCTCGCCGATCCGCCCGCACTTCCGCCGAGCCCCGCGCCGCCGATGCCAGCCCCTGCGCCTGCGCCGGGATAGCCCGGGCCTCCGGGAGTGGCGACCGCGCCGCTGGTGCGCTGGCCGTAGTCGCCGCCGTAGCTCTCGGCCCCGGTCCGCCGCGGCGCCGACGTCGTCGCGAACCGCGCCAGCGCGAAGCCCATCAGCATGCTCCCCGCAAGGAAGGCGCCCGGATGCCGGCGCCCGAAGTCACGCACCGTGTGCAGGACGTCGGATGGCTGCCGGCGTGACAGCGATTCGGCGAACCGCTCGAGGCCATAGGCCGCTTCGCGCACAACATCGGACACGATTCCCGGCTCCTTCTCGCCGAGCTCGTCGCCGGCATGACGGATGGCATCGGCGAAGTGGCGCAAGTGGCTCACGGCCTCGCCGCGGATCTCTTCGCCCTGCCGCTCCACCGCACGCCGTGCCCGCTCGCCAAGACCGCCAGCCGCGTCCCGCGCCTCGCGGGCAAGATCTTCCGCTGCACGCCGCTCTTCCTCGAGCCGGTGCCGCGCCTGTTCCATGTCGCTCGACGGGCTTGCGGCACCCCGGGTGCCATGTTCAGCTTCCGCCATCAGCCTGCTCCTCTCTCGTATCCATCGGTCAAGGGGCATCGGGATCGGCTCTCCCGCCTTGCCTCCGTTGCCGTTCTGGGAAGGCAATCCACATGACGCCCATTGGTTCCGAGCTGGCCGGAGAACGTCGCGGACATGCCGTGACGCGACTCTGCCGGGCCGCGATGGCCGCGAGCCGATGACGCCGGAAGTGACGCTAGAGGGTGATTGCCGAGATCAGCCGGCCATAGTCGCTCTGGCCCGTCTGGGTGGTGCGACGATAGGAGTAGAAGCGCTCGGGGTCGGAGTGGGTACAGGCGCCGATCCACTCCGCCTCGCCCACTCCCGCCTCCCGCAGCCGCGCGAGCACGAAGCCCGGCAGGTTGAAGAGCGCCCGGTCGCCGGGCCCGCCGGAGAAGAACCGGCCGAACTCCCGGTCCTCGTCGAGGAACCGCTCGACGAATTCCGGACCGACCTCATAGGCGCGCTGGCTGATCGTCGGGCCGATGGCAGCCTGGATGCCCGCAGGCTCCGCCCCGAGCCGGCCCATTGCCGCGACTGTCGCCTCGATCACCCCGTCAAGCGCGCCGCGCCAGCCTGCATGCACCGCGCCGATCACCCCTGCCTCGCGGGCACGCAGCAGGACCGGCGCGCAATCGGCGGTGAGCACGCTGAGCGCGATCCCCGGCACCGTCGTCACCGCGGCATCCGCGCGCGGCCGCTCGGTCCAGCCTTCCGGACCGGCCACCACCACCTCCGCGGAATGAATCTGGTGGAGCGAGAGGAGCCGTGCCGGCGGAACCCCGAGTGCCTCCGCCACCCGCGCCCGGTTGACCGCGACGGCGCTGGCCTGATCTCCCGAGCCCGGCCCGCAGTTCAGCCCGGCATAGATTCCCGACGATGCGCCGCCTCGCCGCGTGAAGAAACCGTGGCGCGTGCCTGCAAGGAGATCGGAGGTGAGGATCTCGAGCGTCATTCCATCGATCCGGCCATGGGGCCGCTGGCAAATCCGGGCGGGGCCGGCGCTCCCGGCTTCGTGAGCGCCATGACCTTGAACACCTGACCCATCTCGGCGGGATGCGTCAAGCGACGATGCCCCGCTGCCACGCCGGCCGCCGCTGGGCCGCCTGTCCGGGCGAGGACCCGCGCCCGCGCGGTGATGCCGAGCCGCTCGAGGAACACGCCTTGCGTGACCGGTCCCCACGGCTGCAGCCCGGAGGCCTCCGCCAATGCCCGAAACCGCACATGCGCGGTCAGATCCGCCTGCCCCGGAGCCGCGAGCGGATCCGCGAACCGGTGCCCCGCCACTGCCTGGAGCGTGTCGCCGGTGCCATCCCACTCGCCATAATCGATAATGAGCGCCACGCCGCCGAAACTCGCGATCCGCCGCCCGATTTCCGCCGCCACCGCCTCCCCATCCGGGTTCACCTCGACGAGCGCACCCTCCGGCAGCGCGCCGAACCGGGTTTCCAGGGCCGCCGACGTCATCACCGGCCCGTAGCCGAAGCGGAGGCCTTCGGGGCCTACAACCACCACCCGTTCCTGCCAGCCCTGTGCGAGGCGCAGGAACTGGCGTACCGGCAATGCGTCAAAGAACTCGTTGGCGACGAGGAACAGCGGCCCTTCCGGCAAATCCGCGACGCGCTCCACCCAGTGCGGCGCCCAATCCCCGAGGGCCGCCGCCTGCGCCGACCGGAGGACGGGACTCGTCTCCACCAGTTTCAGCGCCATTGCCTCCCGGAACCCAGGCAACCGCCCCGCCACCCGCAGCGCATCCGCCATCAGCGTGCCCCGCCCCGGCCCCGCCTCGGCGAGGATCGCCTGCGGCCGCCCCGCATCGATCCAGACCTGTGCGAGCCAGCCGCCGATCATTTCCCCGAAAAGCTGGCTCACCTCCGGCGCGGTGACGAAATCGCCCTTCGCCCCCAGCGGATCACGGGTGATGTAGTAGCCGTGCTCCGGATGGCCGAGGCAGAGCGCCATGTACTCCGCAACCGGCATCGGCCCGGCCTCGGCGATACGTTCGCGGATCAGCCGCGCGAGGGGCGTCGGGCGGCCCGGGTCAGGCGGGGACACGCCGCCTCCGCGTGATCAGCCACAGGCCGAGCGCCAGCATCGGCAGGCTCAGCACCTGACCCATCGTGAAGCCCCAGGAATCGATCCCGCTCCCGAACTGCACGACGAGGCCCCAGGGATTCCCCGGTCCTGCGAATTGCGCATCGCCCTGCCGGAAGAACTCGACGACGATCCGCGCCACCGCGTAGCCGGCAAGGAAGAGGCCGAACACCCGCCCCGGCTGCCGGAGCCATCCCCCCCGCCATACGGCCCCGGCCAGGAGCAGGAAGAGGAGGAGCCCCTCGAAGGTCGCCTGGTAAAGCTGGCTCGGATGGCGCGCACAGACATCCGCAATCCAGCCCGGCGGGCAGATCTGCGCCGCTTCAGAGGGAAAGATCACCCCCCAGGGCACGGTCGTCGGCCGCCCCCAGAGCTCCCCGTTCACGAAATTGGCGAGCCGGCCGAAAAAGAGCCCGATCGGCGCCGCCGCCGCCACCGCATCTCCAAGGCTCAGCATCGGCAGGTTGTTCTTCCAGGCAAACAGCGCCGTCGCCACCACCACGCCGAGGAAACCGCCATGGAACGACATCCCCCCCTGCCAGATCGCGATGATCTCGCCGGGATTGGCGAGGTAGTAGCCGGGCTGGTAGAGCAGGACGAAGCCGAGCCGGCCGCCGGCGATCACGCCGACCACCATCCAGGTGAGCAGATCGTCGGCCTTCGCCGGCGCCATCGGCGCCGCGCCGCCCCAGAGGCCCGGCCGCCGGCAGAGCGCCGCGACATAACGCCAGCCGAGCACCAGCCCGGCGATATAGGCAAGCGCGTACCAGCGAAGCGCGATCTCGATCCCGAAGAGCTCGAAGGCGAAGAGATTGGGGTCGATGTCGGGGAACGGGATGGCAAACGGCATGAAGACCCTCCGGCTCGGGCGCGCCGGCCTCCATCGGTTGAGGCGCCCTGCCTGTCAACCTTGGCACGGCCTGCCACCGCCCATATATCCGGATCGTTCAACCGGAGGCCCGCCATGCAGACCCGCAACAAGATCCTCGACGATCTCGCGAAGCTGATGACGAACGCGGTCGGCGTCGCGCAGGGCGCCCGGACCGAGGCCGAGACGGCAATGAAGAGCATGTTCGACCGCTTCCTTGCCGATCGCAACCTCGTCACCCGGGACGAGTTCGACGCCATCCGGGCCATGGCGCAGAAGGCGCGCGAGGAAAACGATCGCCTGCGGACCGAGATCGCGGCGCTTGCCGCCCGCGTGGCGGCGCTCGAAGCCGCATCGCGAAAACCCGGGAAGGCTGCTCCGCGCAAGGCTGACGTATCCGCTGCGGACAAGTCCGGCGAATCACCTGCGAGCGAGTCCGGGGAGTGACACTCGCTGTGAACGGTACCTTCGTCTCGAATTTTGTCCTTTACAGACTCGACCGGAACACCCACCATATCTTGTAGGTTCGCAGACGCACCCTGCTTACCTGTTGTTAACCGATTGCCCCCGCGCGGGGCTCGCCCCGCCGGGTGGCAGGAAAGCCATGAGGCAAGGGCATGGGTATTATCGAGCGCGACTACCACACCGAGGACCTGCACCCGATCGATATCGTCGAGACCCTCGCCTTGGAGCAGTCCTGGGAGTTCGACCGCGTCGCCGAGGACCAGATCGCCATGGCGATCGAGGGGAGCTGGCGCACCTATTCCGTGACCCTTGCCTGGTCACCCGCGGATTCGGCACTGCGCCTCGTCTGCGCGTTCGAGTTCGCTCCGCCCAAGCGCCGCCTCGGGGCGATCTACCGGGCCATGGCCCTTGCCAATGACAGGACCTGGGCAGGTGCCTTCGTGCTCTGGCCTGACCAGAAGCTGATGGTGTTCCGCTATTCCCTGAACTGCGCCGGTGATGCCGTCGCCGGCCAGGCGCAGATCACCGACATGATGCGCGGCGCCGTTGCCACCTGCGAACGCTTCTTCCCCGCATTCCAGCTCGTCGCCTGGGATGGAGAATCGCCGGAGAAGGCGCTTGGCATCGCGATGACCGAGGCATACGGTCGGGCCTGAGGCGCCGGGCCTCCCTGCCGGCCCGGCCCGGCAGGGGAGGCTCATGACCGATCACTTCCATGACATCGCCAGCCGCGGTCTCGTCCTGCTCGGATGCGGCAGGATGGGATCGGCACTTCTCGAGGGCTGGCTTTCCCGCGGCCTTCCGGCATCGGCCGTCACCGTCCTCGACCCCGTCCCGGGAACGCGACTCGAAACCCTCGCGCGCGACGGGCTCCGCCTCAATGACGCCCTCCCCGACGCCCCCGCCGCCTGCCTCCTCGCAGTCAAGCCGCAGACGATGGAGGCGGCGCTTCCTGCGGTCGCCCCACTTGCCGGCGGCGCCACGCTCTTTCTCTCCATCGCCGCCGGCACGACGCTGGCACGGCTCGAATCGGTGCTCGGTGCCGGGACACCGATCGTGCGCGCGATGCCCAACACGCCGGCGGCGATCGGCCGCGGCATCACCGCGCTCGTCGGCAACGAGGCTGCGGAGGAGGATCACCTCGCCATGGCCGAGGCGCTCCTCGCCGCGGTGGGCGAGACCGTCCGCCTCGACTCGGAGGCAGAGATGGACGCCGTCACTGCCGTCTCCGGCTCGGGTCCCGCCTATGTCTTCCTCCTGATCGAGACCCTCGCCCGCGCAGGCGAGGCCGAGGGTCTCGCGCCCGAACTCGCGTTGCGCCTTGCGCGCGCAACCGTCGCCGGCGCAGGCGCGCTTGCGGCCGAAAGCGGTACCGATCCTGCCATCCTGCGCGAGAACGTCACCAGTCCCGGCGGCACCACCGCCGCCGCCCTCGAAGTCCTCATGGAACCCCGGGGTTTTCCCGCTCTCCTGTGCGAGGCGGTTGCCGCCGCGTCCCGCCGCTCACGGGAGCTTGCCCGATGACGTCTTCCCTGTGCGGAGATTTTTTTGCTGCACTGCAACAAAACTGCTTGACGGTTATGCTGCACCGCACCATATTCGCCTCGTGCGCGGATGATCCCGCCACTCGAAGCCAGCGCAAAAGGGAGATTCCCGATGTTTGACCCCAAGACCTTCCAGTTCGATGTCGAGAAGATGACCGACTTCTTCCGGCAGAACGACTTCACCAAGCAGTTCGCCGCCTTCAAGGTGCCCGGCGTGGACACCGAGGCCCTCGTCGAGACCCAGAAGAAGAACATGGAAGCCCTCGTGAAGGCCAATCAGGCTGCCGCGGCCGGCTACCAGGATCTCTTCAAGAAGCAGATCGCGATCTTCGAGGAGACGATCGCCGAGGCGCAGAAGCACTTCCAGAATCTCGATGCGACCAAGCTCGATGCCGAGTCCGCCAAGGCTCAGGCCGAACTCGCCCGCACCGCCTTCGAGAAGGCGCTGAGCAACATGCAGATGCTCGCCGAGACCGCGCAGAAGGCCAATGCCGAGGCCTACGAGATCGTCTCCGCCCGCATCCAGGAGAGCCTCGCCGAACTCCGCGAGATGGCGCAGAAGCTCACCTCGCGCGCCTGATCGACCGAGGGGACGACCTTCCTCATCCGGGGCCTGCCGCGACCCGTGGCAGGCCTTTTTCCTGTCTGCTCAGCCGAGCAGTACCTCAAGATACCGCTCGTGGACGAGGCAGAGCGGCAGGCCGTGCCGATCGCTCAGCATCGCCTCATGCTCAAGCACCGTCGCACCCTCTCCGGTGAACCGCACCCCGAGATTGCGCCGCCTTGGCCGGAGCGGCGCCACCACCTCGCCGAAAGGCACATCGCTCGTCGCCAGGGCGCGGTTGATCCCGTCCGGAAGCCGGCCGGGCACGAACCAGTTCTCGGCCCAGGCAAGCGGGACATCACCGCGCAGGAGCTGCACCGACCGGTAGTCGAGACGTTCGCCCGGCTCGAGGGCCAGCAGCGCAATCAGGTCCGGCCCCGGCCCGGGAGGCCGCTCCACCTGCCGCTGCACCACCCGGATCGGCCCGGACGCGATCCCGCGGAACTCGCACCAGTCGAGGAGCGCCGCCGTCGCCGTCGGCCCCGCGAGGATGCGGTCGCTGAGCGCGCGCACGCAAGCCCTCACCCGGCTTCCCGCTGTCACGGCGCATCCTCCTTCGCCCTGTCATTGCCGGCCCCGCGACGGCGCAGCCTGCCCCCGCACCTACGGCCGTTGGGGAACACGGGCAAGCGCACCTCCGACCAATAGCCCGTTGCTCCCGCCGCCGGATGCGGGTTTCCTCGCCATTACGAACGGGAGAGGGACATGGAAGAGATCAGCTTCGACGACTTCCTCAGGGTCGACATCCGCGTTGGCCGCATTGTCGAGGCCGAGGACTTCCCCGAGGCGCGCAAACCCGCGCTGAAGCTCCGCATCGACTTCGGCCCGGAACTCGGCACCCGCCGCTCCTCGGCCCAGCTCACCCGCCACTACACTCCCGAATCGCTCATCGGCCGCCGCGTGCTCGCGGTCGTCAACTTCCCGCCCCGCCAGATCGGCCCCGTCCGCTCCGAGGTCCTCGTCCTCGGCGTCCCGGATGCCGAGGGCGAGGTCGTTCTCGTCACCCCCGATCAGGACGTGCCGCTCGGCGGCCGTCTCTTCTGACCCCGAGAGGCCCGCGTCATGTCCCTTCCCCGCGTCACCGTCACCCGCCAGCTGCCGCCCGCGGTCGAGGACCGCCTGCGCAACCTCTTCGATGTCACCTTCAATCCCGAGGACGAGCCGCTCCCGCGCGCGCGGATGGAGGCTGCTTTCGACAACGCCGACGGCGTGCTCACCACGATCACCGAAACCGTGGACCGCGACCTGCTCACGCGTCCGTCGCGAAAGGCGCGGATCGTCGCCAATTTCGGCGTCGGCGTGAACAACATCGATCTCGAAGCCGCGAAGGAAGCCGGCGTCATCGTCTCCAACACGCCGGACGTGCTGACCGACGCCACCGCCGACCTCGCCATCGCGCTCATGCTCGCCGCCACAAGGCGCATGTACGAGACCGAAAAGGCGCTGCGCGAGGGCCGCTGGGGTGGCTTCCGGGCCACCCAGTGGCTCGGCATGGGGCTCCAGGGGAAGACCATCGGCATCATCGGCTTCGGCCGCATCGGCCAGGCCACCGCCCGCCGCGCCCATCTCGCCTTCGGCATGAAGGTCATCTACTTCAACCGCTCCGAACCCGCGGACCTCGACTTCCCGGCCGAACGCCGCGATTCCATGGAGGCGGTGATGGCGGAGGCGGATGTGGTCTCGCTGCATATTCCGGGCGGTGGCGCCAACCGGGGCGCGATCTCGGCCGAGCGGATCGCGCTGATGAAGCCGACCGCCTATCTCGTCAACACCGCCCGCGGCGACATCGTCGACGAGCCTGCCCTGATCGCCGCCCTGCGCGAGCGCCGCATCGCCGGCGCCGGCCTCGACGTCTTCGCCGAGGAGCCGAAGGTCCCGGCCGAACTCGTTTCGCTGGAGAACGTCACCCTGCTCCCCCATATCGGCTCGGCGACGCTCGAGACCCGGACCGCCATGGGCATGCTTGCCGTCGACAATCTCGAGGCGTTCTTCGCCGGCAGGCCGCTTCCCTCGCGCGTCGCCTGAGCGGGATACTCCCAACCACCCGAACCGGGCGCGAGGCGCATCACCGGCCGTCCGGAGACGCGCGACCGGCGCCGTTCACACCGTCGCGGCGGGCTCGGGTTCCGATGCGATGTCGACGCCGGCGCTCGCGGCGATGGCGAGAATCGTCGCAATTGACGGCTCGCCCCCGCGCCCGGCGGCGTCCATCTGCCTGAACATCGCCTCGATCCCGGCGCCGGGCAGGCAGAACACCAGCAGTCGCGCCTCCTCCGCGCCCTCGTTGCGAAATGCATGCCGCAGGCCGCGCGGCCCGAAGAAGAACCCACCCGGGCCGAGGCATTGCGGCCCTTCAAGCCCGGCGCAGTCGATGACGATCTTCCCCGCCAGCACATGGAATGCCTCGTCCTCATGCGTGTGGGTGTGGGGCGGCACGCCGCGACCCGGCGGCACGCTCACCTCGATACAGCAGAAACTTCCGGCGGTCTCGGCGCTCGTGGCCTTGAACACATAGCGCGCGCCCAGGATTTCGAGCCGCGAACCCTCGTCCGCATGGCGGAGCACGGCCGCCGCCGCGGGCGCCTCTCCCGGATTCCGCATCACGTCCATCGTCGCATCCTCCCGACCCGGCTGAACGGGGAAATCCTAGATCCGGCAGGCGCCATCGATTAGTCTGCCCGGGCGCGACGCCGCTTCCTGAAATCAGGACAATCACCGTTGGACCGGCTGGACGGGATCACCGCTTTCGCGCAGGTCGTGGAGGCCGGCAGCTTCACCGCTGCTGCGCAGCGCATGAAACTCTCGAAATCGGCGGTCAGCGCCCATGTGCAGCGACTCGAGGACCGGCTCGGGGTGCAGCTCCTGCACAGGACGACCCGGCGCCTCGCCACCACGGAAGCGGGTACCGCCTATTACCGGCACTGCGTACGTATCCTCGCCGAGGCCGCCGCCGCCGAACAGGCCGCGATGGCGCTCCATCTCGAACCCCGCGGCACGCTGAGGATCAGCGCCCCCGACAGCTTCGGGTGGATGCACGTGGCCCCTGCAATCGCCACGTTCCGCGCCCGCTTTCCCGATGTCACCATCGATCTCCGGCTCGAGGAGCGGCATGTCGACCTAGTCAGGGAGGAGGTCGACCTTGCCATCCGCATCGGGGCGATGCCCGACTCCGCGCTGATCGTGCGGACCCTTGCGCGATCGCGCATGGTGATCTGCGCAGCCCCGGCCTATCTCGCCCGCCACGGCACGCCCTCGACGCCCGAAGCGCTCGAAACACACGGCTGCCTCTGCTTCCCGCCGCTGTGGCGGAGCGGCCGATGGCATCTCGACGGTCCCGACGGGGAGCGGCGCGTGCCGGTCTCGGCCAACGTCGCCAGCAACAGTGCCGAAGTGCTACGCGCCACCGCGCTTGATGGCGTCGGGATCGCCCTGCTGCCCTGCTGGCTGATCGCCGGCGACCTGCGAAGCGGCGCGCTTGTGCCCATCCTCCCCAGATGGACGCCGGGTGCTCCCGACATCCACGCCGTCTATCCCGACGACCGCCGCAGATCGGCGAAGGTGCGCGAATTCGTCGATCACCTCGCGCGGCGGATCGGACGCATCCCGTACTGGGAGCGGGAAATGACCGCCGGGCCACCCCCGGCACCCGGCTGACACACGAACCGGACTCCGCGATCCGGTTGGCCCGTATGCCGGGAGCGGGTGCCCAGGTCCCATGCAGGCGGGAGCGACACCGGCCATCGCTCCCTGCGCAAACCGTCCCCTTGCACGCGGTTCCGGATCAACGACTTGTGGGGATTTCAAGCCTGGCGCTTCCTCCGCGCGGCGGATCCTCGGTCGCTCGACACCCTTTCCCCGATCGCCTAGGACGGGATGGAGCAGCAGCCTTCGGAGAGAACCGATGCACCCAGAACCCCGCTTCGACGCCCGCGATGCCGCCCGCGACGGAGAGGAGCTCGGACCGCTCCCCGAATGGGATCTCTCCGCCCTCTACGCGGGCCCCGACGACCCGGCGCTTGCCCGCGACATGGATCAGGTGGCGGCAGAAGCCGCCGCATTCGCCGAACGCTACGAGGGCAAGCTCGCCGATCTCGATGCCGCCGGCTTCCTTGAATGCATCCGAGCCTACGAGGCAATCCAGAACCGCTCCGGCCGGGTCATGTCCTATGTCGGGCTGCGGCATTACCAGAACACCCTCGATCCCGCCCGCGCCAAGGCCTACGGCGACGCCGATACCCGCATCACCGAAGCGACGACGCCGCTCGTCTTCTTCACGCTCGAGCTCAACCGCCTCGAGGACGCCCATCTCGAAGGGCTGCTTGCCGCCGATCCCGAACTCGCCCGCTACCGCCCGGTCCTTGCCCGCATCCGGGCAATGAAACCCTACCAGCTCTCCGACGAGCTCGAGCGTTTCCTCCACGATCAGTCCGTCGTCGGCGCCGCCGCCTGGAACCGCCTCTTCGACGAGACGATGGCCGGGCTCACCTTCACGGTCGATGGCGAGAGCCTGAATCTCGAATCGACGCTCAACCTCCTCACCGACCACGATCGCAGCCGCCGCGAAGCCGGCGCCCGGGCACTGGCCGCCGTCTTCACCGAGCGCCTGCCCCTCTTCGCGCGCATCACCAACACGCTCGTCAAGGAAAAGGAGATCGTCGACCGCTGGCGGAAGCTCCCCACGCCGCAGATGGCGCGGCATCTTTCCAATGATGTCGAGCCCGAGGTGGTCGAGGCGCTCCGCAACGCCGTGGTCGCCGCCTATCCCCGGCTCTCCCACCGCTACTACGCGCTCAAGGCCCGCTGGCTCGGCCTCGACAAGCTCGAGATCTGGGACCGCAACGCGCCACTGCCGCAGGAGACCGACCGTCGCATCCCTTGGGAGGAGGCCCGCGAAACCGTCCTCGAGGCCTATGCCGGATTCGATCCCCGCATGGCCGAGATCGCCCGCCCCTTCTTCGACAAGGGCTGGATCGACGCGCCGGTGAAACCCGGCAAGGCCCCGGGTGCCTTCGCTCATCCGACCGTCACCGACGCCCATCCCTTCGTGCTGCTCAACTATCTCGGCAAGACCCGGGACGTGATGACGCTCGCCCATGAACTCGGCCACGGCGTGCACCAGGTCCTCGCCGCGCCGCAAGGCGAGCTTCTCTCCTCCACCCCGCTGACGCTGGCCGAGACGGCTTCCGTCTTCGGCGAGATGCTCACCTTCCGCCGCCTTCTCGATCAGGCGCCGACGCCCGAGCAGCGGCGCATCCTCCTCGCCTCCAAGGTCGAGGACATGATCAACACCGTCGTCCGCCAGATCGCCTTCTACGATTTCGAATGCCGCCTCCATGAGGCCCGGCGTGCAGGCGAACTGACGCCCGACGACATCAACGCGATCTGGATGTCGGTCCAGGCCGAATCCCTCGGGCCGGTCTTCAACTTCATGCCGGGATACGAGACCTTCTGGACCTACATCCCGCATTTCATCCACTCGCCCTTCTACGTCTATGCCTATGCCTTCGGCGACGGGCTCGTGAACGCGCTCTACGCGGTCTATGAGGAGGGCGACCCCGATTTCGCCGACAAGTATTTCGCCATGCTGCGTGCGGGCGGCTCTCTCCACCACAAGGAGTTGCTCGCGCCCTTCGGCCTCGACGCGAGCGATCCCGCCTTCTGGGACAAGGGCCTTGCCCTCATCTCCCGCTTCATCGACGAACTCGAGGCGGCCGGAACCTGATCACGGGACCGGACCCGGCGCGACGTGGCGCCCGGAACGTCGCCCGGACTCAGCCGCGCCCCGCGAGCAGCGACTCGACGAATGCCGGCACCACCTCACCTGCCGGTCCGTAACGCCGCTCGTCGAAGGCCCAGGCATTGTCGGAAGGCTCGAGATTGAGCTCGGCCGTCCGCACTCCCGCCTCCCGGGCGATGTCCACGAATCCCGCCGCCGGATAGACCGAGCCCGAGGTACCGATCGACACGAAGAGATCGCTCGTCTCGATCGCCATCGCTGCCTCGTCGAGACCGACCGGCATCTCGCCGAACCAGACCACGTCCGGGCGCATCCCGCCCCGCCGCCCGCATCCCGGGCAGGCGGTCGCCACGTCGAGTTCCCCCCGCCACTCCACGACCGCCCCGCAACCGGTGCAGCGCGCCTTCAGGAGTTCGCCATGCATGTGATGCACCACGCGCGAGCCCGCCCGCTCGTGCAGGTCGTCGATATTCTGCGTGCAGAGGTAGAGGCTCCCGCCCGAAGCCGTGAGGGCCGCCTCGAGCCGCGCAAGCGCGCGATGTCCCTCATTCGGCTCGGCGGCAAGGAGATCCCGCCGCCGCAGGTTGTAGAAGGCATGCACCTGCTCCGGATCGGAGGCGAAGGCCTCGGGTGTCGCGAGTTTCATCGGGTCGAACCGCTCCCAGATGCCGCCCGGATCGCGGAACGTCCCGAGCCCGCTCTCCGCCGAGATCCCCGCTCCCGTCAGCACGAATACCCTCACGCCGGCCTCCTGCTCTTGCCGCGAGCCTTGACGCTCGTGCGGCGAGGCGTCAACCATGGCGGCACCGAACCGGGCGGGCATCCCGTCCCGCCGCTTCATCGCCTCCTGACCCGAGGACCTCCGCATATGGCTCGGCTCGTCATCGCCTCCAACCGCACCGCCGCCCCCGGCGAGTCCACGGCCGGCGGCCTTGCTGTCGCACTCCGGGAAGCCCTCACCGAACGCGGCGGCGGCCTCTGGTTCGGCTGGTCGGGCGAAACCCACGACAGCGAGAGCCGCGGCGTCCGCCTCATCTCCGAGGGCAACATCGACTACGCCCTCGCGGATCTGAGCGAACGGGAATACGAGGGTTATTACCTCGGCTACGCCAACCGCTCGCTGTGGCCGGTCTGCCATTACCGCATAGATCTCGCGCGTTTCGACGACGAGGCCTTCGAGACCTATGCCCAGGTCAACCGCCGCTTCGGCGGCCTCATCCACGGCCTGCTCAGGCCAGGCGACCGGGTCTGGGTGCATGACTACCACTTCTTCCTCCTCGGCCAGGAACTGCGAAATGCCGGCTGGCGCGGGCGGATCGGCTTCTTCCACCATATCCCCTTTCCGGCGCCCGAGGTCTTCACCGCCCTGCCCCAGCACCATCGCCTCGCGCGCGGCCTTGCGGATTTCGACCTCCTCGGCTTCCAGACCCAGCGCGACACCCGCAACTTCACCCGCTACATGGTCGAGCACCACGGCGCGCATCACCTCGGCGACGGGCGGCTCGCCGTCTTCGACCGCACGATCGAGGCCCGGGCCTTCCCGATCGGCATCGATCCCGCCGAGATCGTCGCCTTCGCCACTTCCGAGAGCGGCCGCAATGACGCCGACCGCCTTTCCCGGATGCTTGCGGATCGCGCTCTCGTCCTCGGCGTCGACCGCATGGACTATTCAAAGGGCCTTCTGCAGCGCATCCAGGCCTTCGGCAGCCTCCTCGACGAACACCAGGATCTGCGCGGCCATGTCACCTTCGTCCAGATCGCGCCGCCCTCGCGCGAGGGGCTGTATGCCTACCAGGAACTGCGCGAGGAACTCGACCGGCTCTCGGGCCGGATCAACTCCAACTATTCCGATCTCGACTGGACCCCGATCCGCTATCTTGCCCGGGGCTATCCGCGCGAAACCCTCGCCGGGCTCTATCGCAAGGCGCGGGTCGGACTGGTCACGCCGCTCTACGACGGCATGAATCTCGTCGCCAAGGAATATGTGGCGGCACAGGATCCGGAGGATCCGGGCGTGCTCGTGCTTTCGGAATTCGCCGGCGCCGCCGAACAGCTTTCCGCCGCCCTCATCGTCAACCCCTACGACATCCCGACGATGGCCGAGGCGATCCACCGCGGCCTCACGATGCCGCTCGAGGAACGGCGCGAACGATGGCAGGAGCTCAACAGGGCCGTCACCGAAAATGACATCGCCCGCTGGCGGCGCGACTTCCTCGCCGCCCTCGACGCCCATCCCGGTTCCGAGGACGACTGACCGTCGCGGACATCCGGCGACGACTGCATACCGGCCGCCGGCGACCTGCGCAGGGGAAGCTCCACGTCCGCCCCTCGATACACATCGGCGCCATCCGGAGGGACAAGAGCGCCGCACCGGTCGACGGCACCCGCTCCAGCCGCTCGCTTCCGGCCGGACGGCCGGGAGCGAGCCAGAGACCACGGCCCCGCAACGGGGCCTCTGCATGGCAGCGGCCGGCTCGCGGGCCCATGGCGTTAACCTTGGGGCAATCTTTGATTATGCTTGAAAATCAAGCACCTGGACGGGTTTTCACGCGTGGGCGCCCCTCAGTGGAGGTGGCCTCCGATATCGTAACGCCCCTCGTCCTTGAAGTCGCCGAACATCTCCGCCACGTCGGGATGATCCACCGGCTCGCCGGAATCGTCCCGCTCGAGATTCTGTTCGGATACGTAGGCGACGTAGTACGAGGTCTCGTTCTCCGCGAGGAGGTGATAGAACGGCTGATCCTTCGGCGGCCGGTTCTCCTCCGGGATGGACAGCCACCATTCCTCGGTATTGCTGAAGGTGGGATCCACGTCGAAGATCACTCCACGGAACGGATGAACCCGGTGGCGCACAACCTCGCCGAGCGCGAACTTGGCCTTGCTCTTCATCATGGCAGTGGTGCCTGGAGAACGTCTCATCATGAGGCAGCATATAGGCCGCCTGGGTACCTGTCCACAAGTCGGGAAAGCCACAATACATCTAGGTAAACCGGACGCAACCCCGGGGAGGCTTCGTCATCCGCCCTTCGGGCACGTGCGAACCGGCTGCCCGCGCGCGAGCTTCCGCTTGCCAGGGAGCGGGAATCTTTGGCAGACTGCCCCCCGCAGCGTCGGCCAACAGGCGCAACCGGCAGAGTGAACGGGCAGAGACAGTGGGCGGAACATCATGCGGAGGTGGCTTCTTCTTGTCGCGCTAGTGGCGGCGAGTTCATGCAGTTCGACCGTCGAGAAGCCGCCGAGCACGGTCGTGGATGCCTGCCGGATGCAGGTGGAGCGCCCGCACTGGTTCAGGGCCATGCGCGAGACCGAGGCGAGATGGGGCGTGCCCGTGCATGTCCAGCTCGCCACCATCTCCCGCGAATCCAGTTTCGTGGCAGACGCCCGGCCGACGCGGCGGGAGCGGCGTTTCATCTTCTTCACCCGGGAGGTGCCGCGCTCCTCCGCCTATGGATACGCGCAGGCGATCAACGGCACCTGGGAATGGTATCAGCGCGAAACCGGACGGTACCGCGCGAGTCGCACCAACTTCGCCGACGCTGCCGACTTCATCGGCTGGTACATGGCGAAGACGCAGCAGCGGAACGGCATCCCCGTGCACGACGCCTACAACCAGTATCTGGCGTATCACGAGGGCCATACCGGCTACGCGCGCGGCAGTTACGGCCGAAAGGGCTGGCTGACTCCCGTGGCCCGCGACGTCCAGAACTGGGCGAATCGTTATGAAGCCCAGCTCCGCACCTGCTCCTTCGGCTGATTTCTCCACCTCGCGGGTGCGCGCGGCCTGATCAGGCGGATGCCACCGGCACCCGCCCGTTCACGGTATCCACGGTGTCCTCGGTGCGTCCCGTGCAGTCGCCTGCCGGATTGCGGGGCCAGCCCGGGGCAAGTTCGATCCGCTGGCGCGGCGGCGAGATGCGGCGCTCCCGCATCGCTTGGTCGACCCGCTGCAGGATCTCGTCGCGGCAGTCGAGGTCGCGGTCGAAACGCGGCACCCAATAGCGCAAGGCATACCGGATCCCGTCGGCGCCATAGGTCAGCACCCGCACGTCCGGCTTTGGTTCCTGAAGAATGGTCCGCGCGCCCTGCATCACCTCGCGCAGCATCGACCGCGCCACCGCCACCGGCACGCCATGATCGAGCGTGATCTCGACCTGCGCCCGGTACTCCCGCCGCGGCGCGCTGTAATTGGTCAGCCTCTGCCGCGCGATCTGACTGTTCGGCAGGATCATGTAGGTCGAATCCCGCGTCATCAGCCGGGTCGTCCGCCAGCCGATGTCGATCACGCGTCCCCGCGCCACGTTCTCGATCTCGACCCAGTCACCGATCCGGAAGGGTGCCTCGAGCCCCAGCGCGATCCCGGAAAGCGTATCCGCGACGACATTCCGGATCGCGAAGCCCATAAGGGCGATCAGAAGACCGGAACTCGCCAGCGCACCGGTCCACCCCTGACCGAGGAAGAGCATCACCGTGGCAATGAAGGCGACGACGAAGAGGCCGGCCCGTATGAGCTGCATGTGCAGGCGAGGCATCGGGCGGCTCCGCTTCGCCATGCGACCGAAACCGATCTCGACCATGCGCGAGAACAGCCAGGCAATGGTGAAGTTGCTCAGCCCGCCAAGGGCGAGCCGCAGCCCATCAAGCCCGTCGTCAAGTCCGAGTATCAGCTTGATCGCAGGGTAGAACCCCGTAAGGGCAAGGCTGATGGCCGCAGCCACGGCCGGCCAGAGCAGGGTCCTCCACTCCCCCCGCTCCCTCATGTTGGCTTCCTCCCCGGGAACCCTCCTGCAGGCGGTTCGACGGTTCTTCGCCCTCGCCCGTCATCCCGCGAACGGAAAACCGGAGTGACGAGTGAGGCGCGGCAGAAGGGGCAGTGGCTCGCGGCTGCCCGCGGCAGCGGCGTGCCACAGGCGCGGCAGCTCGTTCCGGACCGCGGGACAGTGATCGTCGCGCGACACTTCGGACAACGCGACACAGCGGACCGGGGCAGCTCGACGCCGCACTGGAAACAGGAACGGAAGGAAACGGAATACGACATGGCTCTCTTGCTCCGGACAGGATGATGAAAACGCGATGCTGCCCGGAGCGCTGGAGCGCACGACTCAGATCATGGCGACCACGCTCCGGGCAATCCATCTGCCTTTCGAAGGCTCCGACGTTCCGGAATTCCGGATGGGCGGCTCATCGCTTCTCCCCCGATCGGTCGGCAGCAGGCGAGACCCGGATCACCGTCAGCTTCCGCGTCTCGCCGTCTCGTGTTTCCCAGGTGAGGGACGCGCCCTCACGCAGTCCGATCAGCGCGACGCCGATCGGCGTCATGACCGACGTCCGCCCCTTGTCGATATCAGCATCCTGGGGCAGGACGAGGACCACTGTATGCTCGCGGCCGGTAGTCTCGTCCCGGAACACGACCTCCCGGCCCAGAGCGACGATATCGGGGCGCAATCGCGGGGGGCTGACAATGCGCGCCCGTGCGATCTCGCCAAGGAGCTTCTCGGCAAGCTCCGGCGTTCGGCGCATGGCGCCGGTCGCCAGGCTCTCGAGCTGGTCGGCCTGGTCGGAGTCAAGAACGATCGGCGCGGTCCGTCGGGCAACACGCGCTGATTGGCTGCTGGCCGCCATGATCTGTCTGCTTTCTGTAAATGGCCGGCGGAAAACGGATACCGGCGAGCGGAGAATGTTATGCCGCAGCCGGACCGGGATCGGTATCGTCCGGCGTCTCCGACGGCGTGTGACTGGTTGTGTTACGGCGATCCTGCAGCGTGACGACCTTCCCCTCGCCGAGCGGCCGCTCCGGGGTCGGCTCCTGTTCGGCGGAGAGCTCCGAACCTCTGGACTTCAGAAACTCCACGATGCTGCGCATGATGATCCTCCGGCAACGTCGCCGTTCGCTGATTGAGACCTGATGCTGGAACCAACCCCGAGCGGGCGGTCAGCGAGTGCCGCCTATCCCGCTCGGGGAACGAGGCGGTTCAGCAGTCGACCTGCTGCCCGCGTGCCTGGACCGCCAACGATTATCATAATGTCGTGAAAGGTAGGCATCTCCCCGTGGAAAGTCAACGCGCTTGCCCCGCCCCCGGCACTCACATGCCGGGGCCGGAAGTGACTTGCCTCGATGGAGAAAATCCGGCGGTGCCTCCCGTGCGGCCGGGCTCAGATACCCGGCTCGATCGGTTCGCATTCCGCCTGCTGGCGGGCAAGGCGCGAACAGGCAGCCACCGCCGCCTCGCGACTCATGCCGACAAACTGGGCGCGGAACAGCGTCACGCCGTTTCCGCTGACCGGCTCGATCCGGCGCAGACCGCCCGCAAGTTCCGGCACATCCATGAGAGCCGTGGTGAGCAGATGGCGCTCGGCGTCACCCTTGGCGCGGAATGCCCCGAGCTGCACCCCCCAGGCATTTCCGCCTGTCGAAGCCTCGCCGGGATCATCGACGCGGATGCCGGCTGTCGCGGATCGAGCGGGCGGCTCCACCGCGACGAAGGTCGAGCCCATTCCCGCCGCCGCCACGCGCACGCCCTCGATGCCGCGTGGCCTGGGCCGGGCGCCTGTAGCGAGATCGGTGCCGCGGTCGCTGCCCTGATTGAGTTCAGCATTCACCTCGGCGATCGCCTGGGCGATCGATTCGACATTGCGCGTGACCACCGCGGCCGTTCGCGTCGCGCCACGGGGCAGAGGCCTGTCGGCGCTGGCAAGCGCCGTGCCTGCGGCAGCGACCCCGGCGGGCGCGGTAACACCCGCCACCCGGAGGGGCGGCAGTGCCGCAAACTGCGCCCGTGCCGGCATCTTCCCGAGGCCGAGATCCATCAGCCGCGCTACCTCGGCGTTGCGTGACGCCGCGCTCTTGCCTCCGAAGAGCGAGACGATCACCCGCCGGTCACCGCGCCGGGCAGAGGAGACGAGATTGAAGCCGGCGGCGCGGGTATAGCCGGTCTTGATGCCGTCAGCCCCGTCATAGGAGTCGAGGAGGCGACTGTTGGTATTGGTGATCGTCGCGGTCCCGGCCGAGGTCGAACGGCGGCTGAAGAGATTGTAGTATTGAGGGAAATCGTAGAGGATCCGCCGGCCGAGGATCGCCATGTCCTTCGCGGTGGACAGGTGCCCGTCCTGGGTCAGGCCGTGGGCGTTCTTGAAGGTCGTCTGGGTCATGCCCATTGCACGGGCGTAGGCGTTCATCCGTGCCGCGAACGCCTCTTCCGTCCCCGCCACCGCCTCGCCAAGGGCCGTTGCCGCGTCGTTGGCCGAGCGAATCGCCGCGGCACGGATCAGGTAACGCAACTCGATCTGCTGGCCTGCCCGCAGCCCGAGTTTCGACGGAGGCTCGGCCGCCGCATTGCGCGAGATCGTCACCTTCTGGTCGAGCGACATCCGACCGCGGCGAATCTCGTCGAAGACGATATAGAGGGTCATCATCTTGGTCAGCGAGGCCGGATGCAACCGCGTCTCCGCGTTGCGCGAATGGAGCACCTGTCCGGTGCGGGCATCCATCACGTAAGCGGCGTATTGCTGGGCCTGAGCAATGGTCGCCGAAGCGGCGAGCACGATAGCGAGAATCACCCCGCGCGTGATCGAGTGTCTCATCACTGCCTCCGACACGGGTGATTCCCGCGTCATACCTCGTGAAATGCCGGCTTCTTGTCTCAACCGGCGATTTATTTTCGGTTAGCCTAGCATGGCGGCATCAACGGGGAAAGCCGTTTGCTGTCAGGGGCCCAGCGCAGGATGCTCGCGTGCAACAGCAATACGGGGAGGCGCATCATCATACCGCATTGCAGCATGTTTGTTGACGCACTGCAGCATGCTCCCTATCCTGATGCTGCCACAACCGGCACAGACCTATCAGCAACACCGAGGAGTCGTGCATGACCACCAAGACGACCGCCCGCTCGGCCGCCAGCGAGGCGGCGCAGGCCGGCACCGACGCCGCGAAGACCGCCGCGGGCGCCACGAAGGACACCGCGAAGACTGCTGCGGATGCCGCGACCGACGCGGCCCGGGAAGCCACCGCCACCTTCGGCAGCCTCGCTGCTGAAAGCCAGCGCAATCTCAGCGAGAGCCTCGAGAAGTTCTCGAAGGGCCTCGAAGGCCTTACCTCGTTCAGCCAGGAAAACGTCGAGGCTGTCGTGAAGTCCTCCGAAATCGCCGTCAAGGCGTTCGAGGGCATCGGCTCCGAAATCTCGGCCTATTCGCGCAAGTCGTTCGAGGACGGTGTCGCCGCCGCCCAGGACCTCGCTTCGGCGCGGACGGTGACCGAGCTCTTCGAGAAGCAGACTGCCTACGCGCAGACCGCTTTCGAGGGCTGGCTCAACCAGACCAGCAAGATGAACGAGATCCTCGCCGCCGCGGCGAAGGACATCACAACGCCGATCGGCGAGCGCCTTTCGGCGGCGTCGGACGCGGTGAAGAGCTTCACGCTCTGATCACCTCGCCGACCTGGGGTGGAAGAGGGGGCTTCGGGCCCCCTTTTCTATTTGCGGCATTCCCTTATATCCTCCTGCCAGACGCCGCCGTTGGAATGCCGATACGACAATGCCAGGAACCGATCGCAAGGGCCCGGGCTCCGAGACCGGGCTCCTGACAGAGACGAAGACGAGAACGCAGCGACCGCCTCTCTACAAGGTGCTGCTTCTCAACGATGATTACACGCCGATGGAGTTCGTGGTCCACGTTCTCGAACGGTTCTTCGGCGTGTCGCATGACCATGCGGTCGAACTCATGCTCACGGTCCATCGCAAGGGTGTCGCTGTCGTCGGCGTCTTCTCCTTCGAGATCGCCGAGACCAAGGTGACCCAGGTAATGGACTACGCCCGCCGGCATCAGCATCCACTGCAATGCACGATGGAACGGGAATGACGCGGACAATATGGCCGTGAGCCTGCTGACGACTCCGGAAGCGCAGGGATGAGTCGGTTGATGACCCGGGCATTGCGGCCGTGAGCCGCCGCGACGACCGGCTTCTTCTCGCCCGGGAAGCGGGTGAGCTCCCGCTTCCGGATGAGGGCATGATCGCCGTCCTGCGGGCGTCGATGTCCGGGCTCTACTCAGCTGTCGGGTCGCATCGCTTCCTCTGTCAGCAGGGCTTCCGTCCGCTTCACGATCGCCTCGCCGGCGAGGGTCTCGCCGTTTCGCCCGACACACCGGGATCGGCTGCGGCGGCGATCGTCTTCGCGACGCGATCCCGCAGCGATTCCCTCGGCGCGGTGGCCGAGGCGCTGGCGCTGGTGCCGCCCGGTGCAGTCGTTGCCGTTACCGGCGCGCGCACGGACGGAATCGACGCGCTGATGCGCCAGATCGGCAGCGTGATGCCGCTCGACGGCCGCATGTCGAAGGCGCATGGCCGCGTCTTCCACTTCCGCCGCCCCGTACAGTTGCCGACGGAAGTCGAGAGCTGGGCCGCCGATCATGCCCTCCGCCCCAATGCCGCGGGTTTCATGACCGGTCCGGGAATGTTCAGCCCCGATCATCCCGATCCCGGATCGGAGCGCCTCGCTTCGCATGCGCAGGGCCGGCTCGGTGGGGCCGTCGCGGATCTCGGTGCTGGCTGGGGCTGGCTTGCGGCGCGGCTGCTCGCGACAAATCCGGAGATTGCCACACTTGATCTCCATGAAGCCGAGGCGCGCGCCCTCGAGGCCGCGCGGCGGAACGTCACCGATCCTCGTGCCAGCTTTCACTGGAGCGATGTCACCCGCCTCACAGGCTCAGGCTACGACTGGGTCGTCTCCAACCCGCCCTTCCACCGTGGCCGCGCTGCGGAGCCGGAGCTTGGCGTGTCGTTCATCACCGCTGCCGCGCGCCTGCTGAAACCGGCAGGCAGCCTCCTCCTCGTCGCCAACCGCTCCCTCCCTTACGAGGCGACGCTCGCCCGGGTCTTCCGGAGCGTGACGCCGCTGGCCGAGGATGAAGCATACAAGGTGATCGAGGCGAAGCGCCCGGTGACCGCCCGATCCGGCTGACCGCTTGCCCCCGCTCAGCGCCGCCTTCCCTTCTTCTCGCCCTCGACGCTCTTGCGAAGTGCATCGAGAATCGAGACCACTTCGCCTTCGCCGGAGTCACCGGTACGGGCGGGACGCCTTTTCGGTGCGGGCCTTGCCTTCCTCTGCTTCTCCCTGATCATCGTCACCAGCTGGTCCTGGACCGGATCCCGCACCATCTTTGGCGACCAGGGCTTCGTCCGGCTGTCGATCAGCTGCGTGAGGAGTTCGAGCGCCTCCGGCTCGGGCTCAACCGCCTTGATCCCCTCGAAATACGGGTCCGGATCGCGCACCTCGTCGCCGTAGCGAAGCGTCCAGACCACGAGCCCCTTGCCACAGGGTTCGACCATCACCGCCCGCTCGCGGCGGTAGAGCACCAGCCGGGAGATGCCGACGGTGTCGGTGGCCTTCATCGCCTCCCGGATGACCGCGAAGGCCTCGTCGCTCGCCTTGTCGTCCGGCTTGAGGTGATGCGGCCGGTCAAGCCAGATCCAGCCGATCGAATCACGTGGCACGAACTTCTCGATGTCGATGACCCGCGTGCTCTCGAGTGCGACGGCTTCCAGATCCTCGTCCTCGACGATCACGTGCCGCTCATCCGGGAGGAAGTAGGCACGTGCCTCCTCCCCCTCCGCCACCGGCTCGCCAGTCACCGAGTCCATGTACTGGCTGCGGACGCGGTTCCCGGTCTTCGCGTTCAGCGTATGAAAACGCACCTTCTCCCGGGTGGTCAGCGCCGGCGCCATCGTCACGGCGCAGCTCACCAGGGAGAACTTGAGATATCCCTTCCAGAAGGAGCGAGGAGCCATCCAGCCTCCGTCATCATCCGGGCGATATGCTGCACCCCCACAGCCCTCGCCTGGAGCGGCAAGGAACAGAAGTCAGATCGCCCCGAACAGCATCAGGAGGATGATCAACGTGATCGGCACCCCGAGCAGCCACAACAGGATCGGAACCATGGTGTCCCCTCAGAAGATCAGGGCAAGGAGCCCGATGACGACCAGGAGGCCGATGAGGAAGATGACGCCGATCGTGCCTCCGATGAACTTCAGCATTGCCGCTCCTTTCGGGCAAGAACGCGACGGGGCGCGTGATTCGCTGATCAACGGGCAGCGCCCCCGGCGGTTCCCCGTCAGACGACGCGGATCAGCCGGGCTTCCAGCGGGCGGAGCACCTGGCGAAGATCATGGCCGCGGCGCAGGATCCGCCCGTCCATGCCGAGCACCGAATACTGCCCCTGCCGCGCGGCAAGCTTCGGCCGCTTCTCGATCCGGTAAAGCGGATGTTCGGCCGAATGCCGGAACACCGAGAACACCGCCACGTCATGCAGGAGCGAGATCCCGTAATCCCGCCAGATCCCGGCCGCCACGGCACGGCCGTAGAGGCCCAGAATCACGGAGAGTTCCGCTCGATTGAAGCTGACGCGGTCGGGAAGG
Organism: Paracoccaceae bacterium; assembly: GCA_029265455.1. Lineage (GTDB taxonomy): Bacteria > Pseudomonadota > Alphaproteobacteria > Rhodobacterales > Rhodobacteraceae > Amaricoccus. The sequence goes on from JAJUJF010000001.1 coordinate 73,579, forward strand.
GGCGAGAACGGCACAACCTTGGTGGATGGTCCCATCCCCCCAGCTTAACCGCCGTGCCACCGTTGGCAAGCTGCCCGCTTCGTCCTGTACGGACATGCCCCGGTGCTGCGCCTGCCGAACCAGGTGCCCGTACCTGCGTTCATCCGCGAAGCGCATGACTTGAGGACTGGAGACGCAGCCGCCATGCCCGACCCCGAGCAGATCTTCCTCGAACCCGACGACGGGATCCCCAATTCTCCCCTGCCGGTCCTCATCTACCGCGCCGCCTGCCCGGAGGGTGCCGCAGCTCTCGAGGGACTGTTCCTGCGAAACGGGTGGAGCGGGCTGTGGCGGGACGGCGTGTTCGATTTCCATCACTACCACAGCCGGGGCCACGAGGTGCTCGGCGTCGCCGCCGGCTCGGCGCGGCTTGCCCTCGGCGGGCCCGGAGGTCGGGACATCGACGTGACCGCCGGCGACGTGCTGGTCCTTCCCGCCGGCACCGGCCATCGCCGGATCGGAGCGAGCAGCGGCTTCCTTGTCGTTGGCGGCTATCCTCCCGGACAGGAGGGCGACATCTGCCGGCCTCCCGCGACGCCTGAGCAGCGCCGCCGGATCGCCTCCCTTCCCCTGCCCGACTCCGATCCCGTGCTCGGGGACGACGGCCTCACCCGCCTCTGGAAAAACCTGCCGTCGTGAGCCAAGTGAGTGGCCATCATAGCCGGGGAGGGAGACGATGAAGGTTGAGGGCAGGCCGACGCGCACCATCTGGGTCGAGCGCCCGCCCGCGGACGGGCAGCGCGGGGCCGTCGGCATCATCGACCAGACCCGCCTGCCGCATGCCTTCGCGACCGAAAGCCTCGAGACGCCCGAAGATGCCGCCCGCGCCATCCGCGACATGCTCGTTCGCGGGGCGCCCCTGATCGGCATTACCGCCGCCTACGGCATCGCGCTTGCGCTCCATGACGATCCGTCGGACGCCCGCCTGCGCGAAGCCCATGACCTGCTGCTCGCGACACGCCCGACCGCGGTCAATCTCCGCTGGGCGCTCGAGGCGATGATGCACCGCCTCCGCCAGCTCCCCGAGGCCGAACGCGAGGCCGCTGCCTGGATTGCCGCCGGCGAACTCGCCGACGAGGATGCCGAGATCTGCCGCACGATCGGCGTCAACGGCCTGCCCCTGATCCGGGACATCGCCGCACGGAAGGCGGGGCCGGTCAACATCCTCACCCATTGCAACGCCGGCTGGCTCGCCACGGTCGACTGGGGCACCGCCACCGCACCCGTCTACCAGGCGCATGATTCGGGCATCGAGGTTCACGTCTGGGTCGACGAGACCCGCCCGCGCAACCAGGGCGCCGCACTCACGGCGTGGGAACTCGCCAATCATGGCGTCCCTCACCACGTCATCGCGGACAATACCGGCGGTCACCTGATGCAGAATGGTCTCGTCGACATGGTGATCGTCGGCACCGACCGCACCACGGCGAACGGCGACGTGTGCAACAAGATCGGCACCTATCTCAAGGCGCTCGCGGCGCATGACAACGGTGTGCCCTTCTACGTTGCCCTGCCCTCTCCGACCATCGACTTCTCGCTTGGCTCCGGCCGGGACATCCCGATCGAGGAGCGGAGCCCGGAGGAAGTCACCCACATCTGGGGCCGCACCGCACAAGGTGACGTGACGCAGGTTCAGATCACCCCCGACGCCTCGCCCGCCGTCAACTATGCCTTCGACGTGACACCCGCCCGGCTCGTGACCGCGCTCATCACCGAACGCGGCGTCGTTGCGGCAGACCCCGCTGCCCTTGCCGCCATGTTCCCCGAGCGCGCCGCCGCCTGAACCGTCGCAGGCCGTCTGCCTGCCGATCGGCCCGGAACCGGTGGCCGCAGCCACTTTTCCGAATCACGCACCGCCGCGAAGGGCATTAGAAATCAAGCTCTTGAACATGAACCAATAAAACCGGGAAAACGGCCAACGTATACTGATCAACAGGCCTCTACTTCCAGTGGCACCTAAGCCTTGGCTGATCTTGTCGGGGCCAGAGGCTAGATCCGCCGCCAGCGGTTTCTTCCGCCAATGGGGTCCGGCGTGGGCAATTCTCGCGCCTAATCAAGGGATTAATTTCATGGCCATCATCAAGTTCGGAACCTACCAGAAACCCAACGTCGAGCCGATCACCACCGATCTGGACTGGTGGAAGCCGGTCGAAGGCTCGCCGACGATGCGGACCTGGATCGAGCATCAGAGCGAGGACGGCAAGTACCTGACCGGCTACTGGGAGGCGACCCCGGGCAGCTACCGCGTCAAGTACGAGGTCGACGAGTTCATCCACATGTTCGAGGGCCGGGCGACCCTGACCGACAACGGCAAGGAGCCGCAGACCTTCGTGGCGGGCGACACCTTCCTCATCGAGGCCGGTTTCGACGGGATCTGGAAGACCGAGGAGACCGTGCGCAAGGCTTTCGCCATCCGCGCGAAGTGACGGCCTTCTGACCCTGCATCCCGTCGGGCCGCACCAGGAAAACGGCTGTCTCCGGCGCCTGCATCGCCGTTGGCGGCAGGTCCGGTCCGGCCTTCAGCACCGGCCGTCGCACGGCCCGGCGGGAACAGCCCGACCCTTGCCTCTCCCCACCGTTCGCCCGACAAGGCGCGAACGGCAGAGGCAGAGGTCGGGAGCAATCGATGACCGGGGCGTGGGATTTCTGGATCGACCGCGGTGGCACCTTCACCGACATTCTTGGCCACGCGCCGGACGGGACCATCCATCCGCTCAAGCTCCTTTCAGACAATCCCGACGCCTACGAGGACGCCGCGATCGAGGGCATCCGGCGGCTGCTCGGGCTGTCCGCCGATGACCGTATTCCACCCGACCGCATCGGCACCGTCCGCATGGGCACTACCGTCGCGACCAATGCGCTTCTCGAGCGCAAGGGCGACCGCACCGCGCTCCTGATCACCCGGGGCTTTCGCGACGCGCTACGCATCGGGACCCAGGCCCGCCCCGACATCTTCGCCAAGGAAATCGTCCTACCCGAGCAGCTCTACGAGCAGGTGGTCGAGGTGGACGAACGCCTGCGTGCCGACGGTTCGGTCGAGATCCCGCTCGATCCCGCGACGCTCGATCCGGAACTCCGGGCACTCCGCGCCTCCGGCATCGAGGCGATTGCCATTGCCCTCATGCATGCCTGGCGCAACAGCGAGCACGAGGCACGCCTCGCCGCGCATGTCCGCCGCTTCGGTTTTGCCCAGGTTTCGGTCAGCCACGAGGTCTCGCCCCTCATCAAGATCGTCGGACGGGGCGACACCACCGTCGTCGACGCCTATCTCTCGCCGATCCTCGGCCGCTACGTCGCGCGCGTTGCCGAGGCGCTCGGCGCGACCCCCTCGACCGAGCCCGGACCCACCCTCCAGTTCATGATGTCCTCGGGCGGCCTCACCGCCGCCGATCGTTTCGGCGGCAAGGATGCCGTTCTCTCCGGTCCGGCCGGGGGCGTCGTCGGCATGGTCCGGACGGCCGAAAGTGCGGGCTTCTCCCGCGTCATCGGTTTCGACATGGGCGGCACCTCGACCGATGTCGCCCATTTCGCCGGCGAATACGAACGCGCGTTCGATTCCGAGGTTGCCGGCGTCCGCATGCGCGCACCGATGCTGCGGGTCCACACGGTGGCGGCGGGCGGCGGCTCGATCCTCCATGCCGAGCCCGGCCGCTTCCGCGTCGGTCCGGATTCCGCTGGTGCCGACCCCGGTCCTGCCTGCTATCGCCGCGGTGGTCCGCTGACGCTTACCGACGCCAATGTCATGCTCGGCAAGCTGCGGCCTGAACTCTTCCCGGCGATCTTCGGCCCGAAGGGCAACCAGCCCCTCGACCTCGACACCGTTGCCCGCCGTTTCGCCGAGATCGCCGCAACCACCGGCGAGGGCAGATCACCCGAAACCGTGGCCGAGGGCTTCGTCCGTATCGCCGTCCAGAACATGGCGAACGCGATCAAGAAGATAAGCGTCCAGCGCGGCTACGACGTCACCCGCTACCTCCTGAATTCCTTCGGCGGCGCCGCAGGTCAGCATGCCTGTCTCGTCGCCGATGCGCTCGGCATGCGTTCGGTCCTGATCCATCCGCTCTCTGGGCTCCTCTCCGCCTACGGGATCGGCCTCTCCCGCGTCGTCACCACGCGGATGCGGGCGATGGAGATGCCGCTGGCGCCGGATGCGCTTGCCACGCTTGACAGCGTGATTGATGAGTTGCTCGGCGAGGCCGGGGCCGAACTTGCCGCTCAGGGCCTTGCCCCCGACCACGTGGCGAGCCGCGCTCGCCTGCACCTGCGGTACGAGGGCACCGATACCGCGCTACCGGTTGCCTTCGACGCTCGCGACACCGACGCGGCAAGGGCGGATTTCGAAACGGCCCATGCAAGCCGGTTCGGCTTCGTCACCCCGGAGAAACCGGTCATCGTCGAGGCCGTCGAGCTCGAGGCGTTCGAGGCCACGCCGCCCGCCCCGCCGGAAACCGGAACCGACCCCATCCCGAGCGAGAGCGAGCCTGCATACACCGCCCCGGTCTTCTGCTCCGGCGCCTGGCAGGATGCCGCCATCCACCACCGCGAGGCGCTCCACCCCGGTCACCGCATCGCCGGTCCCGCCCTCGTCATCGAGCCGAACCAGACCATCGTCGTCGAGCCCGGCTGGCAGGCGGAGATCACCGCGTTGAACCATGTCCTGCTCACCCGCAGGGAGGAACTCCGCCGCGACATGGCCATCGGCACCGATCGCGCCGACCCGGTCCTCCTCGAGGTATTCAACAACCTCTTCATGAACATTGCCGAGCAGATGGGCGTCACGCTCCAGAACACCGCGCGCTCGGTCAACATCAAGGAGCGGCTGGACTTCTCCTGCGCCGTCTTCGATGCCTCTGGTGCCCTTGTCGCCAACGCACCGCACATGCCCGTCCATCTCGGCTCGATGGACCGCTCGGTGGAGACGGTGATCCGCCTCAACGCCGGCGACATCCACCCCGGCGACGCCTTCGCGCTCAATGCACCCTATAACGGCGGCACCCACCTTCCCGACATCACCGTCGTCACCCCGGTCTTCGACGAGGCGGGCGAAACCATCCTCTTCTGGGTCGCCTCCCGCGGGCATCACGCGGATGTCGGCGGTACCGCTCCCGGCTCCATGACGCCGCTTGCGACCCGCGTCGACGAGGAAGGCGTGCTCATCGACAACTTCCGCATCGTCGAGCGCGGCCGTTTCCGCGAAGCGGAGCTGCGCCAACTGCTGACGGATCATCCCCATCCCTGCCGCAATCCCGAGCAGAACATCGCCGATCTCGCCGCGCAGGTCGCTGCCAACGCCCGCGGCATCGCGGAACTCCGGCGCATGGTGAGCGAATTCGGCCTCCCCGTCGTCCAGGCCTACATGGGTCATGTCCAGGACAATGCCGCCGAGGAGGTCCGCCGCCTCATCGACCGGCTCGAGGACTGCGCCTGTGACTATCCGACCGACACGGGCCAGGTGATCCGGGTCCGCATCACCGTCGACCGCGCCGCGCGGAGCGCCACCGTCGATTTCACCGGCACCTCTCCGGCTGCGGAAAACAACTTCAACGCGCCCGAACCCGTCACCCGCGCTGCCGTCCTCTATGTCTTCCGCGTCATGGTGGAAGCGCCGATTCCGATGAATGCCGGCTGCCTGCGACCGCTCCGCATCGTCATCCCCGACGGCTGCATGCTGAAACCGGCCTGGCCCCGTGCCGTGGTCGCCGGCAATGTCGAGACCTCCCAGCACGTCGCCAATGCCCTCTTCGCCGCCCTCGGCGCGCTCGCGAACAGTCAGGGCACGATGAACAACCTCACCTTCGGCAACGCGAAATACCAGTATTACGAGACGATCTGTTCCGGCGCGCCTGCCGGGCGGATGAACGACGGCCGCGGTTTCGCCGGAGCCTCGGGCGTCCATACCCACATGACCAACTCCCGCCTCACGGATCCGGAGGTGCTCGAACTGCGCTTTCCCGTCCTGCTCGAGGAATTCAGCCTCCGCCCCGGCTCCGGCGGGCGCGGTGCCTTCCCCGGTGGCGACGGCACGCTGCGGCGGCTGCGATTCCTCGAGCGGATGGATTGCGCGATCCTGTCGTCGCATCGCTCCCGCCCGCCGCAGGGCCTTGCCGGCGGCGGCGATGGCGAACCCGGCCGCACCTTCGTCCGCCGGAACGACGGGAGGGAGGAGCTTCTCGCTGCCTGTGACCAGACCATCCTCGAACCGGGCGAGACGATCACCATCATCACCCCCACCCCGGGCGGCTACGGCACCCCCTGACTGCGGCCCGGCGGGGAGGTGCACGGCGCAGCGGATCGCTCGGACCACGAGCATGCCCCGCCGCCACCGCGACCCTGCCATGCGCGGCGCATGATTCCGTCAATGTCGAAATCTCCCGTCCAGACTTGAATCGTGTCGCCGGAGCGGTCAGAAGAGTTGAAATCTCCTCCGCGGAGCAACGGAACACCAACCGAGAGACGCCCCGGCGGAGGGACGCCGGGGACGTATCCAGCAGAGAGAGCGTGCGCCCTTGGCCGATCCAGCACCGTCCGGACCTGCCCCTCACCCCGTGTGGCGCTACCTGCCTCCGCTCCTGCCATTTGCCGCCTTCCTCTGGTTCCTGCCACGGGTCCTGCCCGTCGCCCGCGGCGAGACCGGCGAATACGTCTGGAGCTGGGTGCCCGGCCTCGGCATCGATCTCGCCTTCTGGCTCGACGGGCTCAGCCTCGCCTTCGCGCTTCTCATCACCGGGATCGGCACGATCTGCATCCTCTACGCCGGCACCTATTTCGCGAAGGATCCGCGGCTGCCGAGCCTTCAGATAATCCTGCTGCTCTTTGCCTTCTCCATGCTCGGCCTCGTCGTCGCCGATGATGCGATCACCTTCTTCGTGTTCTGGGAAGCGACGACGATCACCTCCTACCTCCTCGTCGGTTTCGACCACGAGAGCGCGAAATCCCGTGCAAGCGCCCTGCAGGCGCTGCTCGTCACCAGCGCCGGCGGCCTCACCCTGCTCATCGGGCTGCTGCTGATGGGCAGTGTCGCCGACACCTGGCGCCTTTCCGGGATGAACGCGCAGGGCGATCTCCTGCGCGCGAGCCCGCTGTATCTGTGGATCTTCTGGCTGATCGCCCTCGGCGCCTTCACCAAGTCGGCACAATGGCCGTTCCAGTTCTGGTTGCCTGGCGCCATGGCCGCCCCGACGCCCGTTTCAGCCTATCTGCACAGCGCGACCATGGTGAAGGCAGGCGTCTACATGCTCGCGCGGTTCACCCCGGCGCTGGGCGGCACCGATGTCTGGATCTGGACGCTCACCCTCGTCGGCGCCTTCACCATGGTCCAGGCCTCGATCTGGGCCCTGCGCCAGATCGACCTCAAGATGATGATGGCCTATACCACCGTCATGGCCCTCGGCGCGCTGACCATGCTCCTCGGCCAGGGCTCGGCCATGGCGGTGACCGCGGCCATGGCCTTCATCCTCGTCCATGCCTTCTACAAGGCGGCGCTCTTCCTCGGTGTCGGCATGATCGACAAGGGGGCGGGCACCCGCGAGTATACCCAACTCGGCGGCCTTGGCCGCTACATGCCGATCACCGCCATCGCCATCGCCATTGCCGCGCTGTCGATGGCCGGCTTCCCGCCGATGTTCGGCTTCATCGGCAAGGAACTGATCTACGGTTCGCTCGAGGACGCGACATGGCCATGGCTCATCGGCGGGGCGGCACTCGTCGCCAACGCGCTGATGGTGGTCTGCGCCGGCGTCGTCGCGATCCGCCCCTTCGCCGGCCGCCGCCGCATCGCGCCCAGGGCCTATACCGCCGACCCCGGCTGGGGTCTCTGGATCGGCCCGGCGATCCTCGCCGGCATGGGCGTGCTTGGCGGCATCCTGGCCGGCAGGTTCGAGCATTTCCTCGTCGCACCGATGGTGAGCGCCGTCACCGGCAGCGAGACCGGTGCTCATCTCGCGCTCTGGCACGGCATCAATCCGGCGCTGATCCTCAGCCTCGTCACCTTCGCCATCGGCATCGCGCTCTATTTCCTCATCGATCCGATCCGCAAGGCACTGATCAAGGCCGATCCGAAGACCCCCGGCACCGAGGACGGCTACGACTGGCTGCTCCAGGCACTCAAGGACTTCGCCGCCTGGCAGACAGGGATCGTCCAGAGCGGCCTGATGACCCGCTACCTCCAGACCACCTTCGTGCTGCTGGGCGGGCTGATCTGGGGCGCGGTCTATTTCGGGACACCGGCCCTGCCGCCGCTCCGGTTCGACCTCGATCTCTTCGAATGGGCGGTGGTCGGCATCATCGTCGGCTCGATCGTCCTCGTCCTTCTCACGCCCTCGCGCCTCACCGCCATCGCCGGCCTCGGCGGAGTCGGCGGCGGCACCGGCGTGATCTTCTTCCTCTACGGCGCGATCGATGTTGGCATGACCCAGCTCTTCGTCGAGATCCTCGTCGTTGTCTTCATCACCATCGCGATGGTGCGCCTGCCGCGGGCGGGCTACATCCCCTTCCACCGGATCAGCGCGGTGATCGCCGTCCTGTTCGGCCTCGCGATCACCGCCGCCATGCTCGCGGTCCTCGGCACTCCGCTTGATCGCCGCCTCACCGACTTCTTCGAGGCGACAAGCCTGGCGGAGGCGCATGGTCGCAACATCGTCAACGTCATCCTCGTCGATTTCCGCGCCCTCGACACGATGGGGGAGGTCTCGGTCATCGTCATCTCCGGGATTGCCGCCCTCGCCGCGCTCTGGGCCGGCAAGGAGCGCAAGGCATGAACTCCCTCATCCTCACGACGGCGACCCGGTTCCTGACGCCGCTCATCCTCGCGCTGTCCGTCTTCATCCTCCTGCGTGGTCACAACGAGCCGGGCGGCGGCTTCATCGGCGGCCTGCTCGTCGCCGTCGCCTTCGCCCTCGTCGAGAAGGCCGAGGGCGTCGAGGCAGCGCGTCGCGCAATGCGGATCGAGCCGCTGGTGCTCGCCGGCATCGGTCTCGGCTGCTGCCTCGCCGGCGGCTACTGGGGCGGGATCGTGCATGGCGACTTCCTGCGCGGCATCTGGCCCTGGTACGAGGAATACGGGCTGCCGGTCGGCTCGATCCTCCTTTTCGATCTTGGCGTCTATCTTGCGGTCGCCGGTACCGTCTCGGCGATCCTCTTCGGCCTCGAGGAGGCTGGCCATGCCGTTGCCGGGCGGGACGACTGAGATGGAGATCGTGCTCGCAATCCTTGTCGGCCTGCTCGCCGCCTCCGGCGCCTACATGATGATGGCCGGGCGGCTCATCGCCTATCTCTTCGGCCTCATCATGATCTCGAACGCGGCGAACATCGCCATCTTTGCCGCCGGCCGCCTCACCTATGCCGAACCGCCTCTCGTTCCCGACGGCGAGTACACCCCGATGACGGAGGTGGCGAACGCCCTGCCGCAGGCCCTGATCCTCACCGCGATCGTGATCGGCTTCGGCCTGCTCTCCTTTGCTCTGGCCCTCGTCTTCCGCACCTATTTCGAGCTCGGCACCACCCGCATGGATGACATGCGCGAGGCCGAGCCCCGCAACATGGGCGGCAACAGCTGATGCTCCTCGTCTGGCCCATCGCCCTCCCGCTGAGCACCGCGGTCCTCTGCCTGATCGCCTGGCACTCGCCCCGCGTCCAGCGCGCCCTGAACGCCGCGGGTTCGCTCGGCCTCCTCGTCGCGTCGATCGCCATCATCACCCGCGTCCTCGACGAAGGCCCCGTCGCCGCCCAGATGGGTTCCTGGCCCGCGCCCTTCGGCATCACCCTCGTCGCCGACATCCTCTCGGCGGCGATGGTGCTCATCACCGGCATCATCGCGGTGGCCTGTGCCGTCTACGGCTGGGCCGAGGTGGGCGCCGGCGAGGAGCGCAATGGCCATCATGCCCTCACCCAAGCCCTGCTCGGCGGCGTCTGCGGCGCCTTCGTCACCGGCGACATCTTCAACATGTATGTCTGGTTCGAGGTGCTGCTGATCGCTTCCTTCGGCCTGATGGTCGTCGGGGGCGGCAAGGCGCAGCTCGATGCGGCGGTGAAGTATGTCGGGTTGAACCTGATCGCGACCCTGGCCTTCCTCACCGGCGTCGGCCTCCTCTACGGTGCCGCCGGCACGCTCAACATGGCCGACCTGCACCTGACGCTCGCCGGCCGCCAGGGTGAGACCGCGATCTTCAGCGCCGCCGCGATGCTGATGTTCGCCTTCGGCGCCAAGGCGGCGATGTTCCCCGCCTTCTTCTGGCTGCCCGCCTCCTACCACACGCCTTCGGTCACGACCTCGGCGCTGTTCTCGGCGCTGCTGACCAAGGTCGGCGTCTATGCGATGATCCGGGCCTTCACCATCGTCTTCGACACGTCGGAACCCGCAATCCAGAACACGCTCCTCTACGGCTCGGCAATCACCATGGTCGTCGGCGTGCTCGGCGCGGCGGCGCAGATGCATGTCCGCCGCATCCTGTCGTTCCACATCATCAGCCAGATCGGCTACATGATCCTCGGCCTTGCCATCTACACGCCGCTCGGCCTCGTGGGAGCGATCTTCTACCTCTTCCACCACATCATCGTGAAGGCGAACCTGTTCCTGATCGCGGGCGTCATCGGCCGCTCCACCGGTTCCGAGGAACTCACGGATATCGGCGGCCTGTGGAAACGGAAACCCTGGCTCGGGGTGCTCTTCCTGATCCCGGCGCTGTCGCTCGCCGGCGTCCCGCCGCTTTCCGGATTCTGGGCGAAGCTCCTGATCATCCTCGCCGCGCTAGAGGAGGAACGCTACTTCATCGCCTTCGTCGCCGTCCTCGTCGGGTTCCTCACCCTCTACTCGATGTCGAAGATCTGGATGGAGGCATTCTGGAAGGCCCATCCCGGCGGCGACGACGCGGCGGCGCGGCCTGCCTCCTACTGGCTCTACCTGCCGATCATCACTCTTGCGCTGATGACCGTCTTCATCGGCCTCAATGCCCAACCCTTCGTCGAGGCGGCCTTCGCCTCTGCCGAGCAGGTTCTCCAGCCCGACGCCTATATCGCGGCCGTCGCCCGTGCGAGCGAGGCAGCGGAACTCGGGCTGACCTTCGAGAGCCCGGCCGCATCCGGCGTTCCCGCCGAAGCCGCCCCCACTCCCGTCGAGCCGATCGAGAACCCGACCGGTCCGCCCGAGCCGGAGGATCCCCTGCGATGAGCCTTCTTCTGCTCCCCTACTACATCCTCAAGCTCTTCGTCGTCTTCCTCTACGACCTGGTGATGTCGAGCATCCAGGTCGCGATCGCGGTGATCTGGCCCGACGACCGGATCCAGCCGCGGCTGATGACCATTCCCCTCACCACGCGGACCGCCCTCCAGACGACCCTCGTCGCCAATCTGATCTCGCTCACCCCCGGCACGCTCACCCTCGACGTGGGCGAGGACGGCACCACCCTCCTCGTCCACGACATGTTCGCGGGCGACGAGCCGGAGGACGCGTTGCGCTCCGTCCAGGAGGGACTCCAGAAACGGGTGAAGGACGCCGCGCCATGACCATCCTCGGCACCGAAACCACCGGCATCCTCGACATCGGGCTCGAGTTCTGCGCCTTCTGCATCCTCGTCGCGCTGGTCTGCGCCGCCTGGCGGCTGATCCTGGGACCGAGCCTCGCCGACCGTGCCGTCGCGCTCGACCTCATCAGCGGGCTGCTCGTCGCCTTCCTTGTCGTCTTCACGCTGGCAAGCGGCATCCGCGCCTATATCTACGCCGCGATCGCCTTCGCCCTCATCGGTTTCCTGACCACGATCGCCTTTGCCCGCTACATCGAGCGGACCAAGGGGACCGAACTGGAGAGCCACGACTGATGATCCTCGAGATCCTCGCCACGATCTTTCTCGTGCTCGGCGGCTTCTTCTGCCTCATGGCGGGAATCGGCGTGGTCAGGCTTGGCGACATCTTCCTCCGCATGCATGCCTCGACCAAGGCAGGCACCCTCGGCATTGCCCTCATCGTGGTGGCGATGATGTTCCTCGCCGAAAGCTGGACCGAGCTTCTCGAGCCGGTCTTCGTGTTCCTGTTCATGATCCTGACGATCCCGATCGGTGCCCATCTGATCGGCCGCGCCGCCTTCCGCACCCGCGTTCCGCTGCAGCCCGATACCCGGATCGAGCCAGAATGCGAGACCTTCCGGGGCGACCGGATCGAGGGGCGCCCGTCCGGGCGGACCTCCTCGGCGAAGCGTCCGATCCCGTCCCCCTGATCGCTGCCGCTCCTGCGCGCCGTCAGAGCCGCCGCCGGTCGGCCTCGCCCGCAGCGGAGCGACTCCTTGCGACCCGGATGACATAGACCGTCGCCGCGACGCTGCCGAGGGACGAGAGGAACATGATGATGATGAGCGGCCAGGCGCCGGTCTCCGGCGTGAGCAGCGCGCCCGCGAGCGAGGCGAGGGCCGCCCCCGCCCCGATCGTCAGCGCCCCGCCGAGCCCCGAGGCACTGCCGGCGAGATGCGGGCGCACCGAGACAAGTCCGGCGTTGGCGCTCGGCAGCAGGAGCCCGTTCCCCACGCCGAGGAACATGATCGTGCCGAAGAAGGCGAGCGGCGTCGCGAGGCCCACCGCGAACAGCAGCAACGTCAGCCCGAGCCCCGCCGTCGCGACGATGCCGCCAAGGAGCATCATCCGGTTCATGCCGACATGCGAGGCAAAACGCCCGGAGAGGAAGTTGCCGCCCATGTAGCCGACGGCAATGAAGCCGAAATGGAAGCCGAGCGTCGCCGGCGACATGCCGAGCACGACGCTCGCCACCCACGGACCGCCCCCGAGAAAGGCGAAGAACGCGCCGGAGGCAAAGGCGGTGCTCGCCGCATAGCCCCAGAACCGGCGCGAGCGCGCGAGTTCGGGATAGGTCCGGAACTGCGCCGCGAAACTTGCCGACCGGTTGAGGTTCGTCTCGCCGAGGTCCGCCCACATGAGCCAGGTCGCGACAACGCCCACGACCAGTGTGGCGACGAAGACCGCCTGCCAGCCGAAGGTCTCGTCGAGGAACCCGCCGAGGATCGGTGCCACCATCGGCATCAGCGACATCCCCATGGTCACGTAGCCGATCATGCTCGCCGCCTCGCTCGCCGGCACGATGTCGCGCACGATCGCCCGTGACAGCACCATCCCCGAGGCCACCGTCGCCTGCATCAGCCGGAAGAACAGGAACACGGTGATGCTCGGCGCGAAAAGGCAGCCGACCGTCGCGGCGAGGAAGACCGTCAGCGAACCCAGCACCACCGGCCGACGTCCGAAACGATCCGAAAGCGGCCCGAGCACCAGCTGTATCACCGCCGTGACCGCGAGATAGGCCGAGACGGCCAGCGCAACCACGCCGTACTCCGCGTCGAAATGGCTCGCGAGGCTCGGCAACGACGGGAGCAGCATGTTCATGTTGAGCGCGCCGATCCCGGCGAGGATGACGAGGGTGAAGATCGTCGGCGGGGTCTCGCGGCTCAGTCTCGGACCGAAGCCCCTTCGGGAAGTCATGGCGCGGATCCGGGAGCAGTCAGGGCAATGGCCGGAAATGTAGCTCGCGGCCACGCCGCCGGCCACTCCTCCGAAGACAGGACAAGGACAGAAACGCCACCGTCACCGGCCCGGCAGGATGTCACCGCCGCGCATAGGCATCCTCGTGGCGGGTGATGTCGTCCTCGCCGAGATAGCTCCCCGACTGCACCTCGACGAGATGCAGATCGACCTTCCCCGGGTTCTCGAGCCGGTGCACCTCGCCCAGGGGCACGTAGACGGACTGGTTCTCCGTCACGAGCCGGACCTCCTCGCCGATCGTGACCCGTGCCGTGCCCTCGACCACCACCCAGTGCTCGGCGCGATGGACATGGGACTGCAGCGACAGGATCCCCCCCGGATGCACCATGATGCGCTTCACCTGGAATCGGTGCCCGCGGGCGAGCTGCTCGTACCAGCCCCAGGGCCGGTGACAGCGAGGAAATCCCGTTGCCTGCGCCATCCCCTCGGCGCGCAGGAGCGCGACTGCTTCGCCGACCCGCTGGCTCTGGGCGAGATCGGCGACCAGCACCGCATCCTTCATCGCGATCGCGGCGATGTTGCGCAGCCCGAGGCCGACCAGCACCTGGTCCCCGCTCTCGCTCCGCAGGAGACTCCCCTCGCAGTCGAGCGCCCGCGCGAGGCCGGCAAGGGTGTTGCCCTGCCCGTCCGCCTCCATCTCGCGGGCAATCGCGTCCCAGGAGCCGAGATCCGACCAACCGCCGGCAAGCGGCACGACGGCGAGGTTCTCCACCTTTTCCATGACGGCATAGTCGACGGAAATGTCCGCCACCGCCTCCCATGCCGCGGGATCGAGGCGGCAGAAGGCGAGATCCGATTGTGCCCCCGCCAATGCCCGCCGGACATGGCCGACCAGCGCCGGCTGATGCGCCTCGAACGCGGCAAGGATCGCCGCTGCGGTAAAGAGGAAGATGCCACCGTTCCAGAGATGCTGCCCGTCCGCCACCAGCGCGGCGGCACGTTCTGCATCGGGCTTCTCCACGAAACCGCGCAACGGCATCGCCCGCGCCGCGCCGGCTTCGGCCGCGCCGTTCCCGAGAGGCGCCTCGAGTTCCAGATAGCCGAAACCCGTCTCCGGGCGGGTCGGCACGATTCCGAAGGTCACGAGCCTGCCTTCCCGTGCCGCGGCCATCCCCGCCTGCACTGCCGCGCGGAAGGCCGCCCCGTCGGCGATCACGTGATCCGAGGGACAGACGAGGAGGAGCGCCTCCGGATCCTCCTTCGCAAGGAACATCGCGGCGGCAAGAATGGCAGGGCCGGTATTGCGCGCCGCGGGCTCGATCAGGATGCGTCCGGCAGCACGGCCGATTTCCCCGAACTGCTCGGCGACCACGAACCGGAACTCCGCCCCCGTGACCACCACCGGCGGTGCAAATCCGGAGGCAGCAAGCCGCTCGACCGTCTCCTGGAACGGGCTCGTCCCTCCGAACACCCGCGCGAACTGCTTCGGATAGCTCTGGCGCGAGAGCGGCCACAGACGCGTTCCCGAGCCGCCGCAGAGGATGACCGGATGAATCGTCTCGATCGGCATGCCCCGCTCGCTCATGACCTCGGCCGGAGATGGCGGAACTCGCCATCCGCCCTCCTCGATCTAGCGCAGATGACGCCGGTATCCTTAAGGCATCCTTAAGAATGCGTAAGCCCTCGCCGGAGCCGCTCCGCCGGACCTCCTGCCGCAGCCCCTCCGGCATGCCTGCACCATCCCCCTGGATTGGGCGGGTCAGAAGTCGCAGGCGATGCCCTTCACCTCGTAGTCGCCATAGCGGGCCGGGTCGGGACCGTCACGGCCGCCGACCTCGCGCGGGCTGCTCGCCGGCTTCCGGGTCGCGCGGCGGGCTTCGGCCTCGGCAAGGGCACGTCGGGCAGCAGCGGCGATGCGCGCCTTCTTTTCGTCGTCCGTGTCAGGCCTATATTCGGGATCGGTCATGACCACATGTTAGGACGGCCCACGGCCGGAGGAAAGGGCGGGGCCGGGAAAAGAGGTCAAGGCAGATGAACTATTTCAAGACGATGCTGCTCCTCGCGGCGCTCACCGCGCTTTTCATGGGTGTGGGCTACCTCCTCGGCGGCAGCGGCGGCATGATGATCGCCTTCCTCTTCGCGCTCGCAACCAATGCTTGGGCCTTCTGGAACTCCGACAAGGTGGTGCTGCGCATGCATGACGCGCAGCCGGTGACCCGCGCGTCGATGCCCGAGTTCTACGACATGGTGGCCCGGCTTGCCCGGAATGCCGACCTGCCGATGCCGAAGGTCTACATCATCCAGGCTGATCAGCCGAACGCCTTCGCCACGGGCCGCAACCCGGAGAATGCCGCCGTCGCGGCGACCACCGGCCTCCTGAAGCTCCTCACCCCGGCCGAGGTCGCGGGCGTGATGGCGCACGAGCTCGCCCATGTGAAGAACCGCGACACCCTGATCATGACGATCGCGGCGACCGTCGCCGGTGCCATCGCCATGCTCGCGCAGTTCGGCTTCCTCTTTGGCGGCCGCGACGATCGCAACAATCCGCTCGGCGTCATCGGCGTGCTGCTGGCGGTGCTCGTCGCCCCCCTCGCGGCCGCGATGATCCAGATGCTGATCAGCCGCACGCGGGAATATTCCGCCGACCGGATGGGGGCGCAGATCGCCGGCGATCCCCTGGGCCTTGCAAGCGCGCTACGCAAGATCTCGGGCGTTGCGCGCCGGATCGAGATGCCGAGCGCCGAGCGCAACCCGGCCTCGGCGCATCTCTTCATCGTCAATCCCCTGTCGGGGGCACGGATGGACAACCTCTTTTCCACCCATCCCAACCCCGAGAACCGCATCCGCGCCCTCGAGGCGATGGCGGCGGAGATGCCGGGACGGCGGATGCGCGAATCGCCGATCCCGCGCGCCGGGCGGCCGAGGTGGTGAGCGGAACGGTGACCGGGATTCCATCTGATCCGCTCGTCGTCGCCCCTCGGGCCGCGCCGTCAACGGAGGCGGGCACCCTCCTCGCGACACGCCGCAGTCCTGCAGCTGCCTCCCGATGCCGCGGGCGCATCTCCCGCACGGCACCGGCACATGGGGACCTGTCCACATCCGGCCGTCGCCCGTACCGTCTTTCCGTCTGCCCGGCAGGCGCGGCATGAGACCCCGACGCAGCGATCGCCGCACCGAGCCGCGTCCCGTGGGGCCACCGGGTTTTGCCGCGCGCCGGGCAGCGGCGGAACTCGTCGAGGGCGTGCTCCGGCGCAACCGGCGGCTTTCCGAACAGGCCGGCGAGGACGGGCCGCTCGCCCGCCTCGGGCCGGCCGACCGCGCCCGGGCACAGGCGCTCGCGGCCACGACGCTGCGCCATCTGCCGGCGATCGACCGCGTTCTCGATGCCTTCCTGCGCCGGCGCCCCGCAGGCCGGGCGCTGACCGCGCTCCGGCTTGCCGCCGCCGAGATGCTGGTCGATGGCGTGGCTCCCCACGCCGCCGCCGATGCCGCGGTGACCCTCACCCGCGGCCATCCGAAGACCCGCCATCTCGCGCCCCTCGTCAATGCCGTCTCGCGCCGCCTCGCCACCGAGGGTCCGGCCCGTTGGGCCGAGATCCCGCCACGGCGCCTGCCGCCCTGGCTCGAGGCGCCGGTGATCGCGGCCTGGGGCGAGGCGGCGGCCGATACCATCGCCCAGGTGCAGGGCGGGCGGCCGCCGCTCGACATCACGCCGAAGAACCCCGAGGCGGCGGAGATCCTGGCCGAGCGGCTCGGCGGCGATCTCCTTCCCACCGGCAGCCTCAGGCTGCCGGGGCGGGTGCAGGTCTCGGCCCTGCCGGGGTATGACGAGGGCGAATGGTGGGTGCAGGACGCCGCCGCCGCGCTGCCGGCCCGGATGCTCGGCATCCGGCCCGGAGAGCCCGTGCTCGATCTCTGCGCGGCTCCGGGCGGCAAGACGCTCCAGCTCGCGGCCGCAGGCGGCCTCGTGACCGCGCTCGACATCTCCGCTCCCCGCCTCGAGCGGCTCAGGGAAAATCTCGCGCGCACCGGCCTCGATGCCGAGATCGTGGTCGCGGATGCGCTCGCCTGGACGCCGGAGCAACCCTGGGGCGCGATCCTGATCGACGCTCCCTGCTCTGCAACCGGCACGATCCGCCGCCATCCCGACCTGCCGCATCTGCGCAACGCAGGTGACATCGAACCCCTTGTCGCATTGCAGGCACGACTTCTCGACCGCGCCTGGGAATGGCTGCGCCCGGGCGGCCGGCTCGTCTATGCGGTCTGCTCGCTCATTCCGGCCGAAGGCGAGGAGCAGGTGGCGGCCTTCCTGCGGCGGACTCCCGGCGCGCAGCGGCTCCGCCCGGACATTGCCCTGCCCGAAGGCTGGCTCGACAGCGAAGGCGCGCTCCGCACAAGGCCGGATTTCTGGGCGGAGACGGGAGGCGTGGACGGGTTTCATGCCGCGCTGATCGGGAAGGCGTGACAATTTCGGCGCCTGCCGCCTAAGCTCCCCTTGGCCACCTGATCCGGAAGTTCCGCGACACTCCTCATGACGTCCCTTCGCCTTCCCCTGAGCCCCCTCGGCGCGGCGGCCCGTCCATTCCGGAAGCTGCGCGGTCACTACCGCGTGCGCCGTGGCTGGGCGGGAGCCGTGACCCCGCCCGCTCGGGAAGCGCTCCCCGAGCCGTTCCTCTGGGGCGACGCCGAGGTCGGTCGTCGGCTCGTCGCCGGGGAATGGCGCGCCTTCGGGCATTCGGTACTGCTCGGCGCCGGGTTCTGGGGCACCACGCTTCCCGATCCCCGGCTGGAGGCGGAGCGCGACACTTTCCGCTGGCTCGACGATCTCGCCGCCCTCGGCACCCGCAAGGCACGGCAACTGGCGCAGCGATGGACCTTCGAATGGATCGACCGGTTCGGTCGCGGTCGCGGGCCCGGCTGGCAACCGGAACGGGCAGGTGCACGGATCTTCCACTGGACGGCGCATGCAGGGTTCCTGACCGAGGGCCTCGGGGAAACCGATACCGCCCGGTTCTGGCAGGCGGTGGCCGCGCATGGCCGCGCCCTGTCGAAAGGCTGGCGCGATGCGGGCGACCTCGCGGCGAGGGTCGAGGCTCTCGCGGGCGCCGTCCATGCCCTCGCCCTTGTTGCCGACCCTTCCTGCGACGAGGCGGCGGATGAACTCGCCCGGCTCGCGGCGCGCGCGGTCGATCCGGCCGGCGGCACACCGAGCCGCGCGCCCGAGGACCTCGCGCGGATCGTCATCGCCCTCGTCTGGTCCGCGCGCATCCTCGAGACCTTCGGCCGGCACGCGCGTCCGCCCCATCTCCACGCCATTGCCCGCGCCGTGCCGGTCCTGCGCGTGCTGAGGCTCGGCGACGGCTCCACCGCGCGATTCCAGGGCGGCGGCCCCGGAGACCCTGTCCGGCTCGACCAGGCGCTGGCGGAGCTGCGGCTCGCGGCACGGGCAAAGCCGCGGCTGCCGATGGGCTATGCACGGCTTGCCGGCGGGCGGGTGGTGGCGGTGATGGATGGAGGACTCCC
Organism: Paracoccaceae bacterium; assembly: GCA_029265455.1. Lineage (GTDB taxonomy): Bacteria > Pseudomonadota > Alphaproteobacteria > Rhodobacterales > Rhodobacteraceae > Amaricoccus. The sequence continues at coordinate 92,613 of JAJUJF010000001.1, forward strand.
TCCGACGGGGCCGGATGCGTCTGGAGGTGCTGCCGGAACCCTCGCCTTCGAGATGTCGGCCGGCACGGTGCCGATCATCGTCAACGCCGGGCCGGGAGCCGCCTTCGGGCCGGCCGCCGATCTCGCCTCGCGCGGGACAGCCGCCCATTCGACGGTGGAGATTGCCGGAATGCCGTCGGCCCGCCTCCGCCGGCCGCGGACCTCGGGCCGTGCCGCCGGGAGCTGGATCGCCCAGGGACCGAGCCTCGTCTCGGTTCGCCAGGCCCAGGATGCGACCGGCCAGTGGCTGCTCGCCACCCACGACGGCTATGTCGAGACCCTCGGCCTCCTTCACGAGCGGCGGCTCTTCGTGGATGCGAAGGGGACCGAGCTGCGTGGCGAGGAGATCGTCCATGTGCCCGACGCCCGCGCACGCAGACGTTTCGACGCCGCGTCCCGCCGCCGCCGGGACCCCATGGTTCTCGTCGCGCATTTCCATCTGCACCCGGACGTGGCGGCCGCCGTCGATCCGGTCCGGCAGGTGGTCGAGATCCGCCCTCCCGGCATCGACACCTGGATCTTCCGCACCGGCGGCGGCCGGGTGGAACTGCGTGAATCGCGCCATTTCGACCCGACGGCGGCAGCGCCCCTGCCCTCGCTCCAGATCATGGTCATCGTCGAGGTGATCGAGTATCTGGGCCAGGTCAACTGGTCCTTCACCCGTGTTCCGACCACGCAAGGGCACGGGCGCCGATCCCTTGCCGGAGGCTCCCCATGAGCGATATCGTCCCCGTCCACCGCGCCCTCCTCTCGGTTTCGGACAAGACGGGGCTCGTCGACCTCGCCCGCGCCCTTGCCGCGAAGGGGATCGAGCTCATCTCGACCGGTGGCACCGCCCGTGCGCTTCGGGACGCGGGACTCGCCGTGCGCGACGTGGCCGACCTCACCGGCTTTCCCGAAATGCTCGACGGGCGGGTGAAGACACTGCATCCCGCCGTGCATGGCGGCCTCCTCGGCCTGCGCGACGACGAGAGCCACCAGGCGGCGATGGAGGCGCACGGGATCGCGCCGATCGACCTCCTCGTGGTCAATCTCTATCCCTTCGAGGCGACCGTCGCCGCCGGCGCCGGTTACGCGGAATGCGTCGAGAACATCGACATCGGCGGCCCGGCGATGCTCAGGGCGGCGGCGAAGAACCACGCCCATGTCGCGGTGGTCACCGATGTCGCGGATTATCCCGGGCTGCTCGCGGAACTCGACAGCCACGGCGGCACCACCCGCGCCTTCCGCCAGCGCCTCGCGCTTGCCGCCTTCGGCCGCACCGCCGCCTATGACGCCGCCGTCTCGACCTGGCTCGCGACCGCGACCGGCGAGACCGCGCCGCGGCGGCGCGTCTTCGCGGGCGAACACGCCGGAATCCTCCGCTACGGCGAGAATCCGCATCAACGCGCCGCCTTCTACCGCGACGGCTCCACCCGGCCGGGCGTCGCCACCGCCCGGCAGCTCGGCGGCAAGGCGCTGTCCTACAACAACATCAACGATACCGACGCCGCCTTCGAACTGGTGGCGGAATTCCCGCCGGCGGACGGTCCGGCCTGCGCCATCATCAAGCACGCGAATCCCTGTGGCGTGGCACGCGGGAAGACTCTCGCCGAAGCCTACCGCGCCGCCTTCGACTGCGACCGGACCTCGGCCTTCGGCGGCATCGTCGCCGTCAACGTTGCCCTGGACGGCGAGACGGCGGCGGCCATCGCCGAGATCTTCACCGAAGTGGTGATCGCCCCCGCCGTCACCCCGGAAGCGGCGGAGATCTTCGCCACGAAGAAGAACCTGCGCCTGCTCGAGGCCGGTGGCCTGCCCGATCCCTCCGCTCCGGGGCTGACATTCCGGCAAGTGGCGGGCGGCTTCCTCGTCCAGGACCGCGACACGGGCAGGCTCGCGCCCGACACGCTCAAGGTCGTGACGAAACGCGCGCCTACCGATACCGAACTCCGCGACCTCCTCTTCGCCTGGAGCGTCGCCAAGCACGTCAGGTCGAACGCCATCGTCTATGCGAGGGACGGGGCCACCGTCGGCATCGGCGCCGGCCAGATGAGCCGGGTCGATTCGACCCGCATCGCCGCCCGCAAGGCAGGCGACATGTCGGCCACGCTCGGCCTCGCCGAACCGCCGACCCGGGGCGCGGTCGTCGCATCGGACGCCTTCTTCCCCTTTGCCGACGGGCTCCTCGCCGCCGTCGAGGCCGGGGCGACGGCGGCGATCCAGCCGGGCGGCTCGGTCCGCGACGAGGAGGTGATCGCCGCCGCCGACGAGGCGGGGCTGGCGATGGTCTTCACCGGCATGCGCCATTTCCGGCACTGAACCCCGCCTTGCCCCCGCCGGGCGCGGCCGCTAGGGTCACGGGCGTTTTCCGGAGGTTGCTCGGATGCCGCTCAAGCGGACCCTGCTCGTCGCGGCGCTCGTCGTCGCCCTCGATCGCGCCGTGAAGCTGTGGGTGGTGGAAGGGCTCGACCTCCGGCACCGGTTCTTCATCGAGATCTGGGACCCCTGGCTCAACCTCGCGATGGCGTGGAACCGCGGCGTGAATTTCGGCCTCTTCGACTTCGGGGATGCCGGGCGCTGGGTGCTCGTGGCCCTTGCGCTCGTGATCTCGGCCGGCGTGCTCTGGTGGACACGGCGCGCACGGGGACCATGGGTGCCGCTCGGCGCCGGCCTCGTCGTCGGCGGCGCGATCGGCAACGCCTGGGACCGGCTGACCTGGGGCGCGGTCGCGGATTTCATCAACATGAGCTGCTGCGGGATCGACAATCCCTTTGCCTTCAACATCGCCGATATCGCGATCTTTGCCGGCGCCGGGCTTCTCGTCCTCTTCGGCGAACGCGACGCCAATCCGGAACGGAGCCGGAGCCGGCGCAAGAAGGCGTGACGGGCCGGACCGCATCGGCTAGAGGGAAACGGGGCGCGCCTTTGTCCGCCACCGAAGGGAAGTTGACGGGATTGCCGAAGTGAATCGTGACGCCAGATCCGGATTGCGGGCGCTCGTCGCCGGCGCGGTGCTCATCCTGCCGCTTGCGGCCTGCGGCGACGGCGGGCTTGCGGGCAGCCTGCGCCGTTCGGGCGTCGTCGGCCAGCCGGACGAGTTCATGGTGCTGCCGACCCGCCCGCTCGAGATGCCGGCCGATCTCTCCACCCTGCCGCCGCCGACGCCCGGTGCCACCAACCGCGTCGACCGCCAGCCGCGGGCCGAGACCATCACTGCCCTCACCGGTCGGCCGCCGGCCTCGGCCCCGGCCGCTCCGGGCCTGGTTGCCGCCACCGGGCCGGCGTCACCCGAGATCCGCGCGGCGCTCTCCGCGGAGGACGAGGCCTATGCGCGCCGGAACCAGCCCCGGCTCCTCGAACGCTGGTTCGGCGGAAATCGCAACCGCCAGGTCTACGAAGGGATGACGCTCGACGCCGAAGCCGAGTACGACCGGCTCCGCGCCTCCGGTGCCCGCGTCCCCGAGGCGCCGCCTGCCACGGAGTGACGGGCGCGGCCGTTGGTGCTGCGGGCAAGACGTGCTCCGCCTGCCCCTCGTCGGCCGGATGGCGGACCGGGGATCACGGGGGGACTGGCGGCGCCGCGAGGCCCGCGGCCACTGCGACGCGACGGGACGCGCCACGCTCTACCCCTGCCGAGCCTTTTCCGCCCGCTTGGCCTCGTCCCACAGCGCGTCCATCTCCGCGAGCGTGGCCTCCTCCGGCCGCCGCCCCTGCGCCCGGAGCGTCCCCTCGACGCTGCCGAAGCGGCGGATGAATTTCGCATTCGCCGCCCGGAGCGCCGCCTCCGGATCGATGTCGAGATGCCGGGCGAGATTGGCGAGCACGAACAGGAGATCGCCGAATTCCTCGAAGGCCCGCGCCGGATCGTCCGCGGCCGCCCGCAGTTCCGCCGCCTCCTCCGCGACCTTGTCGAGGACCTCTCCCGACTCCGGCCAGTCGAACCCGACACGCGCGGCACGATTCTGGAGCTTCACCGCGCGGGTGAGCGCCGGCAGCCCCTTCGCGACACCGTCGAGGACGCTTGCACGCGCACCGCGCTCGCGCGCCTTCACCGCCTCCCAGTCGCGCACCTGATCCTCGGCGGTCTTGTCCCGGCTCTCCTCCCCGAAGACATGCGGATGACGCATCACCATCTTGTCGGCGATGGCGCGGACCACATCGGCAAAGGCGAAATACCCCGCCTCCTCGGCCATCTGCGCGTGATAGACCACCTGGAAGAGGAGATCGCCAAGCTCACCGGGAAGCTCCGCCATCGCGCCGCGCTCGATCGCATCCGCGACCTCGTAGGCTTCCTCGATCGTGTAGGGAGCGATCGTGGCGAAATCCTGCTCGATGTCCCAGGGGCAGCCGGTCTCCGGATCGCGCAGCCGCCGCATGATCTCGAGGAGCCGCGCCATCCCGCCTTCGGGATCATGGACGAGCGCATCGGAAGCGGGTTTCGGAAGCGGCCTGCTCATGCGTGCGACCCTATCCGCGCGCGGGGGGACCCTCAAGCCAGCCGGAACCGCGCTCCGGGCCCCGGCGACCCCTCGATCACCACCTTGCCCGCCTCGGCCAGTGCGACCAGATGCGCGAGCACGCTTCGCGCCGCCGCGCGCCCGAGCCGCGGATCGAGCCCGGCATAGACCGCCGCCACGATCTCCTCCACCGTGCGCGGGCCCTGCCGGAGTGCCTCGACGATCTCCGCCATCCGCTCCCGCCGATGCGCGGCCTGCCACGCGATCAATCCGCGCGGGTCCCGCACCGGCCCGCCATGTCCGGGCAGGAACAGGTTCTCCGGTCGCGCCGCCAGCCGCGCGAGAGACTCCATGAAGGTCCCGAGATCCCCCTCGGGCGGCGCGATCACCGTCGTCGACCAGCCCATCACCACGTCGCCGGAGAAGAGCACCCCCGCCTCCTCCCAAGCGAATGCCAGATGGTCCCCGAGATGCCCCGGCGTCGCGATGACCCGGAGACGCCAGTTCCCGCCCGCGATCACCGCGCCGTCGCCGATTCGCCGGTCGGGGCGGAAGTCGCGGTCGATCCCCTCGCCGCCCCCGACCATGCCGGCCGCCGCCCATTCCGCCGCCAGCGGGCGTGCGCCTTCCTCCGGTGCCCCATGCGCCAGCACCGGCGCCCCCGCCTCGGCCGCGAATCGCGACGCTCCCGCGGAATGGTCGCGATGGCCATGGGTAACCAGAACCGCCTCGACCCGCTCGCCGGGTTCCAGCGCCCGCATCAGCGCAGCGAGATGCGCGGGATCGTCCGGCCCGGGATCGATCACCGCCACCTGTCCCCTGCCGACGATGTAGCTGCGGGTGCCGGTGAAGGTCATCGGCCCCGGATTGGGCGCGGTCACCGCCCGCACGCCCGGGGCCGGATGCTCGACCCTTCCCGGCACGGTGGCGTGATCACGCTCGAACGGCCAGTCCGCCATCGCTTGCACCCTGCGGTCCGCGCCGATTAACTCGCGCCATGACCGCGCCGCCCCGGATCCTGCGGAAGTTCCTGCCTACCGGCTTCTTCAGCCGCGCGATCCTCATCCTACTGATCCCGGTCGTGGTGTTGCAACTCGTGGTCGGCGCGGTGTTCTTCGAACGCCACTACCAGCGCGTCACCGCCCAGATGACCCAGAGCGTCGCCGAGGAGCTCGGCCGCATCCTCGACCTGATCGCGGATACCGGCGCCATCGAGGCCATGCGCCAGCTCGATTTCCTCTCCCGGCTCCTCAGCTACGATGTCGAGCTCCTCCCCGGCGCCGAACTCGTGCCCGGCGCCGAGCGCGACCGGCTCGACTTCACGGGGGCAGCCGTGGTGGCGACCCTCGAAGGCGAACTCGACCGGCCGCTCCGCGTCGATCTCGTCTCGGTGCCGCGCACCGTCCGCATCGAGATGGCCACCGACGCCGGCCTGCTTCGCGCCGACGTGCCGAGGGCACGGGTGACGGTGCCGAACCCGCACCAGCTCCTCGTCCTCATGGTGATCGCCGGCCTCATCCTGACCACCATCGCCGTCCTCTTCCTGCGCAACCAGGTCCGCCCGATCCGCCGCCTCGCCGAGGCCGCGGAGGCCTTCGGCAAGGGCCGCTCCTTCCCCTTCCGCCCGACCGGCGCCGACGAGGTCCGCCGCGCCGGCAGCGCGTTCCTGTCGATGCGCGCCCGCATCGAGCGTCAGATGGAGCAGCGCACCCGCATGCTCTCCGGCGTCTCCCACGACCTGCGGACGCCGCTCACCCGCATGAAGCTCACCCTCGAGATGATGGAGCAGGACGACGATGTCGCGGCCCTGCGCAGCGACGTGAACGAGATGGACGCGATGCTCTCCGACTTCCTCGCGTTTGCCCGCGGCGCGGCGACCGACGACCCCGTCGAGACCGACCCCATCGCCCTCGCGAAGGGCGTCGTCGAGGACGCACGCCGCGGCGGCAACGAGATCGAGCTCGCCATCCGCGACGAGAGCCACGAAACCACGGCTTCCCCCCTCGTCCTCGTCCGTCCGGGCGCCATCACGCGGGCGCTCCACAATCTCCTCGGCAACGCGGCGCGTTACGGCAGAAGGGCGCGACTCACGCTGCGCATCCTGCCCAAGACCCTCGACTTCACCGTCGAGGACGACGGCCCCGGCATCCCCGAAGCCGACCGCGCCCGCGCGCTCCAGCCCTTCTCCCGCCTCGACGCCGCGCGCAATCTCGACCGCGGCGGCAGCGTCGGCCTCGGCCTCACCATTGCGCTCGACATCGCCCGCGTCCATGGTGGGAGCCTCGAACTCGGCGAGAGCGCCGATCTCGGGGGGCTGCGCGCCACCCTGCGCCTGCCCCGCTGACACGCGATCCCGCCCTTGTCTTCCGAGGGGAAGCGGGTTGCCACTTGTATTCCGCGCTGATTTGCACCATGTAAAACGCTGCGAAGCTTCGGCTTCGCGTGTTTCAATCGCTTCAGGAGTACTCATGGCCAAGGAAGAGCTTCTTGAATTTCCCGGGGTCGTGAAAGAGCTTCTGCCCAATGCGACTTTCCGGGTGGAGCTCGAGAACGGCCATACCATCGTTGCCCATACCGCCGGCAAGATGCGCAAGAACCGCATCCGCGTTCTCGCCGGCGACAAGGTCCAGGTCGAGATGACGCCCTACGACCTGACCAAGGGACGGATCAACTACCGCTTCAAGTGACCGGACCCGCGCCGACCGCCGCGGCCGCTCCTGCGGCGGCGCGCCTTCCGCGGCTCGTGCTCGCGTCAGCGAGTCCGCGCCGCCGCGACCTGCTCGCCCAAGTCGGCATCCAGCCCGACAGCATCACCGCTACCCATATCGACGAGACGCCGCTGCCGCGCGAGCTGCCGCGCGCCTGCGCGATCCGCCTCGCCCGTGCCAAGGTCGAGTCCGCATCCGCCTCGCCGGAGGAACTCGTTCTCGCCGCCGATACGGTCGTCGCCGCCGGCCGCCGCATCCTCGGCAAGGCCGGGGACGCGGACGAGGCTGCCGGCTTCCTCCGCCTCCTCTCCGGCCGCCGCCATCGCGTCATCACCGCCATTGCCCTGCGCCGCCCCGACCGCATCGTCGAGCGCGCGGTCGAGACCGCCGTCCGCTTCAAGCGCCTCTCCGAACCGGAGATCGAGGCCTATCTCGCGAGCGGTGAATGGCGGGGCAAGGCCGGGGCCTACGCGATCCAGGGCCGGGCTGCCGCCTTCATCCCGTGGATCGGCGGCTCCTACAGCAACGTCGTCGGCCTTCCGCTCGCGGAGACAGTCGCGCTTCTCACGGGTGCCGGCTATCCGGCACTGGCGGCGGCATGAGGGGGAGCCTCATCCTCATCGCGCCGCGACCGCAGGGCGGCACCGCAGCGGCACGGCTCGTCGACGGGCGGCTAGAGGATCTGCTCATCGATCCCGCGCCGGGAGACCGTGCGCCGCGGCCCGGCGCGATCCATCGCGCCATTCCCGGTCGGCCGATGAAGGGGCTGGGCGGCGTGATCGTCGATCTCGGCGATGGCCGGACCGGCTTCCTGCGCGAAACCCGCGGCCTCGCCCCGGGCCGCCCCGTCCTCGTCCAGGTCACCGGCTGGGCCGAGCCGCACAAGGCGGCCCCGGTCTCGCGCCGCCTGCTCGTCAAGGGCCGCACCGCCATCCTCACTCCGGGAGCACCGGGTCGCAACATTGCCCGCGCGGCCCCCGCCGAATCCCGCCCCCGCCTCGCCGCGCTCGGCAGCGAGGCAATGGCAGGCGCCGACGATTCCCTCGGCCTGATCCTGCGCTCGGCCGCCGCCGATGCGCCCGATGACGAGATCCTCGCCGAGATCGCCCGCCTGCGCGAAACCCTTGCGGACTTCACCGTTACCGGCCCCGCCGCCTGCATCCTGCCCGCGCCCACCGCCGCGGAGGAGGCGCTGCGCGACTGGCCCGACCCCGGCCCCGGCAGCATCCTCGAGGGCACGGAGACCTTCGACAGCCACGGCATCTGGGAAATGGTGGCCGAATTGCGCGAACCCGAGGTGGCCCTTCCCGGAGGTGGCCGCATGGTGATCGAGCCCACCCGCGCCGTCACCGCGATCGACGTCAACACCGGGCGCGACCTGACCCCGGCGGCGGCGCTCAAGGCCAATCTCGCCGCCGCGCGCGACCTGCCGCGTCAGCTCCGCCTGCGCGGCCTCGGCGGCGTGATCCTCGTCGATTTCGCACCTCTCGCGAAGTCCGAACGCAGCCGCGTCACCGATGCCCTGAAGGCGGCCCTTGCCCGCGACGGGATCGAGACCACCATCGCCGGCTGGACCCCGCTCGGCAATCTCGAACTCGCCCGCAAACGCGCCCGCCGCCCCCTTGCGGAGCTTCTGCCCACGGGTCGTTAACCTTGGGGTAACATCTGGTTTTTCAATATTTTCAATGGATTGATGAGGTTTTCACGCGTGGGCCCCGTCACCCACGCTTGTGCCCCACGCCGGTTGCCGCCTTGCGCCCGTCAAGGAATCGCGCCACCAGCCGCGGCAGCTCCGGATCTCCGGGCGCGAGCCCGAGGCATCCGTTCTCGAACCGGACCCGCCCCGGATACTCGGCCGCCGCGTCGGCGCAGCCGGATCGGAGCACGGTCGCGAAATCCCCGAACTCCGTCCCGATCGCCCCGAGGTCGAGATCGCATCCCGCAAGCAGCAGGTCGATCGCCCGCGCCCTCACCCGGTCCTCGAGTCCGAGCGCGACCCCCCGCACCACCGCCGCCCCCTCCCGCGCAACCTGCCGGCAGTAGTCCTCGGTCCCGCCGGCATTGGCGACGAATCCCTGCGGCAATCGCGAGATCGCACCCGCACCGAAGCCGATCAGGGCCGCCTCGCCGCGCGGCTCGTAGCCGAGGAACCCGCGCCGCACCCCGTCCGTGCGCGCCGCAAGATCAAGCCTGCTGCCCGGCCGGGCGAAATGGTCGATCCCGACCTGCACATATCCCGCTTCCACCAGCACCCGCGCCGCCGCCGCGAACTGCGCCTGCCGCGCCGGCCTTCCCGGCAGCAGCTCCACCCGGATCATCTGCTGGCGCCGCGCGATCCGCGGCACGTGGATGTAGTCCGTGACCGCCACCCGCTCCGGCCCGAGCGAGGCGACGAAGGCCGCGGTGCGGGCAACGCTCGCCTCCGTCTGTTTCGGCAGCCCGTAGACCTGTTCGACCCGGATTGCCTCGACTCCCACCGCGCGCAGCACGGCCACCGCGTTCTCGACCGCCGACGCCGGCTGCCACCGCCCGATCGCCGCCTGCACCTCCGGCCCGAGATCCTGCACGCCGATCGCCGCCGCCGTCAGCCCCACTCCGGCCAGCGCCTCGTATGCCGCATGGACTGCGGTTGCCGGATCGACCTCGGCGAGGAACTCCCGCACCGCGCCAAGCGGCAGAAGCGCCGCGCTTTCCCGTGCGAGCCGCCGGATCTGCCCCGGCGACAGGCTCGTCGGCGATCCGCCGCCCCAGGCGACACGCTCGATGGTGACCCCGGACGGCAGCACCCGCGCGACCCGTGCCATCTCGCCGACAAGCGCGTCGAGATAGCGTTCCACCACGTCCGTCCGGCGGACCGCCTGCGTCCGGCTGTGACAGAACCAGCAGATGCGCTTGCAGAACGGGATATGGAGATAGATCGCCACCCTCGCGCCCGCCGGCAGCGACGCAATCCAGGCGTCACGCCGCTCCGCCCCGACACCGCAATGAAAGCTCGCGGGCGTCGGGTAGCTGGCGTAGCGCGGGATCGTTTCCGGTCCTGTGCCGCTTCTGCGCGGGATGGTTTCAGACATGAGGGAATGCTCCGCTGCCATCGAAGCCGTTTCCTTGATCCCGATCAAGAGGAGGGCTAATATCCTGCCGGTCTCATTCACAGGTAATGCCATGTCATCGATGACGGCGCCCCGGCCCCTGCCGATCCGATGCGCCGATTGCCCGATCCGTTATCGTGCCGTCTGTTCCCCCTGCGACGAGGGCGAGTTGCAGGAGCTCGAGCGGATCAAGTCCTACCGCACCTATGAAGCCGGCGAGACGATCGCCTGGGCGGGCGAGAAGCTCTCGCTCGTCGGTTCGGTGGTCGAAGGGGTGGCGATGCTCTCATCGACGCTTGCCGACGGCAGGCGGCAGATGGTGGGGCTGCTCTTCCCCTCGGACTTCCTCGGCCGGCCCGGCCGCGAGAGCGTCAGCTACGACGCCGTCGCCGCAACCCGGGTTACCTTCTGCATGTTCCAGAAGCGCGAGTTCGAGCGCCTGATCACGCGCACGCCGCGGATCGAACGCCGCCTCCTCGAGATGACGCTCGACGATCTCGACGCCGCGCGCGAATGGATGGTCCTCCTTGGCCGCAAGACCGCGCGCGAGAAGATCGCGACACTCTTCGTCATCATGGCCCGGCGCGAGGCGACGATGCACGATCAGCCTGCGGGCGACGGCCTGCGCTTTCCGCTCTACATCTCCCGCGAGGCGATGGCCGACTATCTCGGCCTTACCATCGAGACGGTGAGCCGCCAGATCTCGAGCCTCCGGCGCGAGGGGGTGTTCACGCTCGAAGGCAACCGCACCGTCCAGATCCACGACCTTGCCCGCCTGATCGAGGAGGCCGGCGACGACGCTGACGGCGGCCTCGCGAACTGATCCCGCGTCAGCGCACGATCCGCATGGCCAGCGGCCGCGGGCAGACCACTGCCGCGGCACGCCCGCCTTCCGCATCGGAACCTGCCGGCGTCGACCCGCGTTCACCTTCGAACTCGTGAAGGCCAAGGTCAGGATCATGCGCCAAACCGTCATCGGACTTGCAGCCGCCCTCGTACTGACAGCGGGCCCCGCGCTCGCGCAGGAGAATGATCTGCGCACGACGCCTTCCGGCGTGTCGGAGGCGGCGGCCGCCACTGAAACCGGTACGGACGCAAGCACGGCGGAAAGCGCAGACACCGCCGGGACCGGCGACGTCTCAGGTTCCGGGGAGACGATCCCGCCCGAAAATACGGTGGACGTGGAAGAGGGCCTCAACCGCGACGATGACAGCGTCGAGCGCGACCGGGGGGACAGTTCGATTCTCCCCAACGCGGAAGGCCACCTCGAATCAGAGGCCGAGACAATGGAGATCGATTGCGTCGCCAATCCCGAGGACTGCATTCAGCCACTCGAGCGGCCGGCGCCGGGCCCGACCCTTTCCGAAGACGCCGATCCCGCGACGACCTCCGGCGATCTCGAGGATCCCGTCATCGCCGAACCCGAATAACCATATCTGCAGCCTGCAACGGCTGCACACGTCCCTCCCCCTGATCGTTCGATTGCCCCCGGTCGTGACCGGTGTGGGGCAGGAACGGCCATCGCTCGTTTGATGCGGTTGATCTGAATCAAGGAGCGCCGACGAACGACGGCCCATAGGAGGGCCGTTCGTCGGCGCCGGGCGTATTGCCGCCCGCGCGACACCTGTTGCGAGCGGGGGATCCATGACCGACACTGTGAAGATTGCCGTCTGGGGCTTGATTGCGCTCCTGATGGCGATTGCTGCGAACTGGGGACACGAGCCGATCTACCAGGCGCATGCCCTCTTCCTCATGGCAGTAGCCGCCTTCATGGCCTACCGCACCATTCGGCAAGTGGGGGCGCCTCGCCCCGTCCCGGAGACCGGCTACATGGATGGCGTCATCCGCGCCGGCGTGATTGCCACCGCGTTCTGGGGCGTCGTGGGCTTTGCTGCCGGCACGTTCATCGCCTTGCAGCTCGCCTTCCCTGATCTCAATCTCGACCTGCCCTGGACCAGCTTCGGACGCCTGCGCCCGCTCCATACCTCGGCAGTGATCTTCGCCTTCGGCGGCAATGCCCTGATCGCGACCTCCTTCTACGTGGTCCAGCGCACATGCGCCACGCGGCTCTGGGGCGGCGATACCGCATGGTTCGTGTTCTGGGGCTACAACATCTTCATCGTGCTCGCGGCGACCGGCTACCTCTTCGGCGCCACACAGTCCAAGGAATACGCCGAGCCCGAATGGTACGCCGACCTCCTGCTGACGGTGGTCTGGGTCGCCTATCTCGCCGTCTTCCTCGGCACGATCGTCAAGCGGCGCGAGCCGCACATCTACGTCGCGAACTGGTTCTTCCTCGCCTTCATCATCACCATCGCGATGCTGCACATCGTCAACAACCTCACGGTGCCGGTGTCGCTGTTCTCGGCCACGTCGGTGCCGCTCTTCCCCGGCGTGCAGGGGGCGATGGTGCAGTGGTGGTACGGCCACAATGCCGTAGGCTTCTTCCTCACCGC
>JAJUJF010000200.1 GCA_029265455.1 Paracoccaceae bacterium
CAGCACCTCAGCGCCGGTGACAGGCGGGGATATAGACCCCACGATCCGGACCCGCAAGACCCAAAAACCACCAAAACCGGAAAATTCCGCAAACCACTCAAAAACAAGCGAAAATACCAGAAAGACAACACGCGGAAGGAAGTGAGCCGGAACCATCAGGGAGCATCAGGCATTGAGAACGGCAGGCTGGAGGGATTGAGAACGGCAGGCTGGAGGGAATCGCATGGCGCCTCGCGCGATCTGGAAGGGTCATCTCAAGATCGCCGATCTTGCCTGTGCAGTGGCGCTCCATGCCGCCGCATCGACCAGCGAGCGGGTGAGCTTCCACACCATCAACCGCCGCACCGGCAACCAGGTCCGCCGCGAATATGTCGACGAGGAAACGGACCAGCCTGTTGACCGGGACGATCAGGTCAAGGGCTACGAGGCAGAGAAGGGACGTTTCGTCATCCTCACCCCGGAGGACCTTGCGCGGGCAGCACCCGAAAGTGACAAGATCCTGCATGTCGAGGCTTTCCTCGCGTGTTCCGATATCGACACCACCTATTTCGACAAACCGTATTACCTCGCGCCGGCGGAAGGTGAGGCCAACGAGGCCTTCGCGCTGATCCGCGAGGCGACGCGGGCACGAAACACCGCAGCAGTGGCCCGGGCGACGCTGTTCCGGCGTGTGCGCACGGTTCTGATCCGGGCCCAGGGGCCGGGGCTCGTCGCGAATACCCTCAACTTCGACTACGAGGTGCGGAGTGCGAGTTCCGTCTTCCGCAGCCTCCCGGACCTGGAGATCGAGGGGGAGATGCTCGACCTCGCGAGGCATATCATCAGCACGAAGAGCGGAAGTTTCGATCCGGCAGATTTCGATGATCGTTATGACGCGGCGCTCGCCGAGCTTGTCGCGGCCAAGGCAGCTGGTCGCAAGATCACTCCGGCCGAACGCCCCGCCGAACCGAAGATCGTGAACCTTCTCGACGCGCTCCGCGCCAGCGCCGGCGAGAAGCCCGGCGACCGGAGAACGAACGGCAGGCCTTCCGGAAGGGGCGGGGCCGGGAAGAAGCGCCGAGGTTCCACCCCGCCGAGACGCAAGGCGGGCTGACGCCTGATGAGTCTCGAACCCTATCGCCGCAAGCGTGACTTCACGAAGACGCCCGAGCCCGAGCCGGAACGCGCACGGCCCGCGAAGTCAGGGAAGCCCGTCTTCACGGTTCAGAAGCACGATGCACGGCGTCTCCATTACGACCTGCGGCTGGAGCATGGGGGTGTGCTCTGGAGCTGGGCGGTCACCCGCGGGCCGAGCCTCGTTCCCGGCGAGAAGCGACTCGCGGTGCGCACCGAAGATCACCCGCTCGGCTATGCGACCTTCGAGGGCACGATCCCGAAGGACCAGTACGGCGGGGGCACCGTCCTCCTCTGGGATCGCGGCACCTGGCAGGCACATGGCGACGCGGAGAAGGGTCTGGAGAAGGGACATCTCGAGATCTCCCTGCGCGGGGAGCGGCTCAAGGGCCGTTGGCATCTCGTGCGCATGGCGACGCGGCCACGCGAGCGGAGGGAGAACTGGCTCCTCATCAAGTCCGAAGATTCCCATGCCCGCGGCCCGGACGACCCGGACATCCTCGAGGAACACGAAACCTCCGTACTGTCGGGGCGCGATCTCGCGCAGATTGCCGCGGGTGCGACACCGCGCAAATCAGGACGCAAGCGCGGGGAGAAGGCGAGGCCCGATCCGTCTCCCGGCTTCGTCGAGCCCGCCCTTGCGATCCTCCGGCCCGCTGCACCTGCGGGAGGGAAGTGGCTCCACGAGATCAAGTTCGACGGCTACCGGATCCAGGCGCATCTCCAAGATGGGAAGGTGCGCCTCCTCACCCGCGGCAATCTCGACTGGAGCGAGCGTTTCGGGAAGCGCATCCCCAGGGCGCTGGCACCACTCGCCGGCGAGGCGGTGCTCGACGGCGAGATCGTGGTGGAAGATGGTTCGGGATCCTCGGATTTCGGCTTGCTGCAGGCCGATCTCTCGGAAGGCCGGAGCGACCGCTTTCTCTACTACCTCTTCGACCTTCTCCATCTCGACGGCCACGACCTCCGCCCGCTGCCGCTGGTCGAGCGCAAGGCGGAACTCGAGCGCCTTCTCGAGGGGGCGCCGGAGCCGCTGCGCTACAGTGCGCATTTCGAGGAGGAGGGCGAGGTCATGCTGCGGCACGCCTGCCGGCTCAGCCTCGAGGGTCTCATCTCCAAGCGCCGGACCGACCCCTACCGCTCCGGCCGCACCGCGAGCTGGATCAAGTCGAAATGCCTCAACCGGCAGGAATTCGTGATCCTCGGCTACACGCCCTCGACGGTCTCGGACTCCGCGATCGGCGGCCTGCTCCTCGGCGTCCGCGAGAGCGACGATTTCGTGCCGGTCGGCAAGGTCGGCACCGGCTTCAGCCGCAAGGTTGCGGAGGATCTCTTCCGCCGCCTCGAGCCGCTTGGCCGCAAGACCGCGCCCAC
>JAJUJF010000183.1 GCA_029265455.1 Paracoccaceae bacterium
AGGAGGCTGTCATGCAAACCGAATTCATCATCATCGCTGTCGCATTGGCTCTTGCCCCACCGGCAATCGCTGCTCCCGACGATCCACCTTATGCGCTGAGCGCAGTTCACGCGGATTTCCAGGAGCAGCTTGAAAGAGCCATCGCTGTGCCGGGAGCGACTGGCGCGGCTGGGCGTGTTGCGGCCGACCTGATGGCAGCGCAGAGCGCGGCCCAGGAACGGCTGGTCCTGCCGCTGCTGGGCTGGGCCGATGCAATAGCGGCTGGAGATATGGCGACGGTAGCGGACTTTCCCGACCGGATTCGCGTCGAGGCGGAACTGTCGCAACTCCACGATGGCGATGTGGATCTCGTCACGGCCCTGGTCGAGCTTCACGCTGCCGCTGAAGAAGCCGGACAGGACGAAATTGTCGTCATGGCGGAGCGAATGATCTGGCACCAGACGAATGATGTCGAAGTGCTCTATCCTGCTGCGCTGCTCATCAGCTCGATGCGAGGCCGAGTATTCGCGGAGCCTTTCGTGTTCCCGGCAATGCCGGGGCCGCTTTACGGGCCCGGGCCGGTTCCCATGATGGGGGTCGACAATCCGCACCTGACTGCGGAGGGGAACTGAGCCACCCCTTGGAATTCGAGCAAATCAGGCAAGGGCCGGCTGAAGCCGGCCTTTTGTCTGCGCGCCTGACACCAGGCTGAAGCGAGAATCGGCGTTCCGTCAGGAAACCCTCAGGTCGCGTCTCCAGACTGGTTGCCGCAGACAGAGGAGACCCTGCCATGAAAAAGACCCTGACGGCCCTTTCGCTCGTCGCCCTGCTTCCGGCAGTCGCGGTGCTCGCCGATGACGACAAGTGTTCCGCGCCTCCCGGCCAGTGGCAGCCCCGAGAAGCCGCGCTGCAACTGTCGCGCGACAACGGATGGACCGTGCGTCAATTCGACATCGACGACGGCTGTTATGAGATCGAGGGCCGCGACAGCGACGGCCGCGAGATCGAGGTGAAACTCGAACCGGAGACACTGCGCATCATCGAGATGGAACACGAGGGTGACGACGAAGGTGACCGCGTTCGCAATCCCGCCCCCGCCGGCGTCATCGTACCGCCGCCGAACGGTCTCTTCGGGAACGGCGCCCCGCCGCAGGTTCAGGTGAACTGAATCGCTCCGAAACGACTGCCGAACAGGAATCCACCTGATGAAATCGCTTCTCGCAACGCTCGCGCTGACGACGGCGCTGACGCTTCCCGGCCTCGCCATGGCGGGACCCGTGACGCTGACGACGACCCTGAGCAACTATGGCGGCGACGGCGCCTATCTCGTGCTCTACGTCACCGATGCCTCGGGCGCCTACGTGGGCAGCCTCTGGATGGCCGGGACCAAGTCGAAATACTACGAGCACCTGACCGACTGGTACCGGGCGACCGGCGGCGATACCGCACAGGTCGACGGCATTACCGGCGCCAGCGTCGGTGCGGGCCGGACGCTCGAGATCACGCTCGACCTCGCTGATGCGCTCTTTGACGCAGGCTACACGCTCCATATCGACGCTTCCGTGGAGGACATGCGTGACAGCCCGAGCGAGGTGGCCGTGCCGCTGACGACAGAGGGTGCGGGCACGCCGGTGAAGGGTCGCCGCTACGTCGCCAGCTTCGCCTATGCCATGTGAGGAGCGGTGCCATGATCCGCGCACTCCATCGCTGGCCGGGTCTTCTGGCCCTCGCTCTTGTCACCGTGCTCGCGCTCAGCGGCGCGGCGCTGTCGGTCTTCCCCGCGGCCGAGCGGATTGCCGCGCCGCAGGCTGATGCGAGCCTGAGCGTCGCCATGCTCGCCGAACGCATCCAGGCCATTTATCCGGGCGTCGAACAGATCCGTCGCGCGCCCTCGGGGCGGATCACCGCTTACTGGTTCGACGAAGGCAAGCCGCGCGCGGCCGTCATCGACCCCACCACCGGAGAGGGCATGGCTTCGGCCGATCCCCATCCGGTCGAACGTCAGCTCACCAGCCTGCACCGATCGCTGTTTCTCGGAGACGGGGGGCGCCTCGCCGCCGCGGCCGGGGCGGCGGCTATGCTTGTCCTGTCGGTGTCGGGCGCGGCGCTGGTAGCACGGCGCGCGGGCGGCTGGCGGCACTGGTTCAGCCCCCTGCGCGGACCATTGCCCGGCCGGCTGCATGTCGAGATCGCCCGGATCGCCGTGTCTGGCCTGCTCCTGTCGTCCGCAACTGCCCTGTGGATGACCGCCTCCACCTTCGATCTGCTGCCTGATGGCGGCGCCACACTGGCCTTCCCGGCGAAGGTGAGCGGCGAGACAGGCATGGAAATCGCCGAACTGGCGATGCTCGGCGACATTCCGGTGACCGAGCTGCGGGAGCTGAGCTTCCCCTATCCCGGTGATGCCACCGACGTCCTCACGCTGAAGACCGACCGCGGAACCGGGTACCTCGACCAGGGCACCGGGGCACTGCTGGCGTGGGCCGACCTGACCCGCTGGGAGCGCCTGTCGGAAACCATCTACATGCTGCATACCGGCCAAGGTGCCGCGACGCTTGGACTGGTGCTGGGACTGATGGCGCTCGGCGTCCCCGCGATGGGCGCAACGGGCGTGCTGATCTGGCTCGCGGGGCGGCGCGGGCGGCCACGCATCCGCGGCAACGTGCCGGCGGCACGGGCAGGGACGATCCTGCTCGTCGGCAGCGAGAACGGCAGCACCTGGGGCTTCGCCACGACGCTCCAGGCCGCCCTCACCGACGCCGGGCAGAGCGTCCACCTCGCTCCGATGTCGGCCTTCGCGCCGGAGCGCTACAGGCGTGCTGAACGGGTCCTCGTCCTTGCGGCAACTTGGGGCGAGGGCACGGCGCCCGCCTCGGCGAAAGGCTTCCTTGACCGACTGAAGGCGTCCGGCCGCGCGCGCGTCATGCCGATGGCCGTGCTCGGATTCGGGGATCGCAGCTTCCCTACCTATTGTGCCTTCGCGAAAGCCGTTGCGGCGGCGGCCAGAGCGAAAGGCTGGCCAGAACTGCTGCCGCTCGACATGATCGACCGCCAGTCGCCGCAGGAGTTCGCCCGCTGGGGCCGCGCGCTCGGGCGGATGCTGGGGATCGACCTGGAACTGGTACACCAGTCGGTTCTGCCCGCGACCGAGACGCTGACACTCGTCTCGCGTCGCGACTACGGCGCCGAGGTGCAGGCCCCGACCTCGATCCTGCGCTTCGCCCTGCCG
>JAJUJF010000105.1 GCA_029265455.1 Paracoccaceae bacterium
CCATTGTCGCGATCGGTCCCGATCCGCGCGGGATCGAACGGGTGCTTGGCCGGGCGGAGGCGCATTTCGCGGATGGCGAGACCATGGTCGAGGTCAGGCTCGATCTGCCGCTCGAACTCCGCAACCGCGTCGGCCGCCTCGTGATCGCCGAGGCGCATTCAGCGGGAGCGGTGGCGCTCGCCGATGATGCGCTCCGCCGGCGCAAGGTGGCGCTGATCTCGGGCCGTGCCGGCGGCGAGGAACAGGATCTTGCCGATCCGCTCCATTACCTCCGGCAGGCGCTCGCACCTTCGGCCGAGATCGTGGCCGGGCCGCTCGAGGACATTCTGAACACCGCCCCGGACGTGCTGATGATGGCCGATGTCGGCGTGCTCGGCGGGCGGGAGCGTGCTGCGGTGACCGGTTGGGTGGAACGCGGCGGTCTGCTCGTCCGCTTCGCCGGGCCACGCCTCGCCGCGAGTGGCGTCGGCCAGATCAAGGAGGATCCGCTGCTGCCGGTGCGGCTTCGGGCGGGTGGCCGTGCGATCGGCGGTGCGATGTCCTGGGGCGCGCCGCGCCGTCTGCGGCCCTTCCCGGAGGAAAGCCCCTTCGCCGGTCTGTCACTTCCCGACGATGTGGAGATCACGAGCCAGGTCGTCGCCCAGCCCGATCCAGAGCTCGCAAGCCGGGTGATGGCAAGCCTCGAGGACGGAACGCCCCTCATCACCGGCAGGCGCCTCGGCGAGGGGCGGGTGGTGCTCTTCCACGTCACTGCCAATGCCGACTGGTCGAACCTCCCCCTCTCCGGCCTCTTCGTGCAGATGCTGGAGCGGCTGACGCTTTCGGCCGGCAGCAATGCGGGAACCGAGGCCGATCTCGGGGAGGAGATCTGGACGGCGCAGCAGGTGCTCGACGGTTTCGGTGCCCTCGGGACGCCGTCTCTGGTCGCGGGCGTGCCGGGAACTGCCCTCGCGGAAGGCGCGCCCGGCCCCGAAATGCCCCCCGGCATCTACGCGAATGGTGAACGTCGTCACGCGCTCAACATCGTGGCGGAGGATGACCGCCTGCGACCGTTTGCGCCGCTGCCTGCGGGCGTCCGGGTCGAGGCGATGGAGCGGCCGGGCGAGACGCGGCTCGGGCCATGGCTGCTTGCAGCGGCGCTCGCCCTCCTCGCTGTCGATCTCATCGCCACGCTTGTGATCTCCGGCAGGCTCCGTCCGCGTGGCGCTTCGGCAGCGGTGGCGCTCCTCGCCTTCATCGCGGCCACCCAGGCAACGGCACAGCCCGCGCCCGATGACGCCGAGGCGCGCGCACTTCATGCCGCGAACGAGACGGTCCTCGCTTACGTGGTCACGGGCAATGATCGCGTGGACCGGACCAGCGAGGCCGGGCTGAGAGGTCTCAGCCGCACCCTCTATGCCCGCACGGCGGTCGAACCGGCCGAGCCGGTCGGCATCGATCTCGAAACCGATGTCCTCGCGCTCTACCCGTTCCTCTACTGGCCGGTCACGGAGGATCAGCCGAGCCCTTCGGACGCAGCCTATGACCAGCTCAATGCCTATCTGCGCAACGGCGGCATGATCCTCTTCGACACGCGCGATGGCGATCTTGGCGGCGACGGGGCCGGCGGCTCGACGCCTAACGGGCGCGCCTTGCAGCGGATCGCGGCGCGGCTCGACGTGCCGCCGCTCGAGCCGATACCCCACGATCACGTGCTGACCCGCACCTTCTATCTGCTTCAGGATTTTCCCGGCCGCTGGGACGGCACGACCCTCTGGGTAGAGGCCTCGCCCGCCGCCGAGGCGGTCGAGGGACTGCCCTTCCGCAACCTCAATGATGGGGTCACGCCGGTCGTGATCGGCAGCAACGACTGGGCTGCGTCCTGGGCGGTGGACGAGACCGGCGCGCCGTTGTTCCCGGTCGGTCGCGGCCTCGCCGGCGAACGTCAGCGCGAGATGGCGCTGCGGTTCGGGATCAACCTCATCATGTACGTGATGACCGGCAACTACAAATCGGACCAGGTCCACGTCCCCGCCCTGCTCGAGCGGCTGGGGCAGTAGCATGAGCATGATCGCCTTCGATCCGGTCCTGCCGCTCGTCCTCATCGCGGTGCTGGCGGCACTTTCCTTCCTTGCCGCGGCTGTCGCGCTCTGGCGCGGGCTTCCCGGCTGGTGGCTGCGTCTCCTCGGGGCGGGCGTGGCCCTCGCGGCCCTCCTCAATCCGTCTTGGCGTCAGGAGGACCGCGCCTCCCTCCCGAGCATTGCCCTCGTTGTCGTCGACGAATCCGCCTCGAACCGGATTGCCGGACGCGATGAGCAGGTGGCGGAAGCCATGGAGGCGCTTGAATCACGTCTTGCCCGCCTCGGCGAGATCGCGCCGCTCCGGCATCGCATCATCCGCGTGCCCGACGCGGGCGAGGATGGCACCCTTCTCCTCGGCGCGCTCGGCACGGCGGCAGCCGAGCTTTCGCCCGACCGCCTCGCCGGCGCCATCCTCGTCACGGATGGCAGGATCCACGACGCCGACGCCCTCACCGAATTTCCGGCCCCGGTCCATGTGCTTCTGACCGGCACGGAGCAGGAATGGGATCGGCGTGTCGTGGTCGAGACCGCCCCTGCCTTCGCGATCGTGGGCGAGCCCGTGCGCCTCAGCCTCCGGATCGAGGATGTCCATGCCGGTGAGGACGCGGGCGCCCGCACTGGCGCAGGCCTTGCCGATCTCACCATCTCCCTCAACGGGGAAGTGATCGAGGACATAAGCGTCCCGGTCGGCCGCGCCGTCACCCTGCCCGTGACCCTCGGCCGCGCCGGCGAGAACGTCCTCGAGATCAGTACCCCCGGAACGGAGGGCGAACTCACCGAGCGCAACAACTCCGCGATTGTCGCGATGAACGGCGTCCGCGACCGGCTCCGCGTACTCCTCGTCTCCGGCGAGCCCTATGCCGGCGAGCGGACATGGCGGAACATCCTGAAATCGGATTCCGCCGTTGATCTCGTGCATTTCACCATCCTCCGCCCGCCCGACAAGCAGGATTTCGTCCCCGTCTTCGAACTCTCGCTGATCGCCTTCCCGACCCAGGAACTCTTCATGGAGAAGGTGGACGAGTTCGATCTCATCATCTTCGACCGCTACGAGCGCAGGGGCATCCTGCCGCCGGCCTATTTCGCCAACATCGCCCGCTACGTGCGCGATGGCGGCGCGCTGCTGATCACGGGCGGCGACGAGTTTGCCGGGCCGGACAGCCTGTTCCGCACCGCCCTTCGCGATGTCCTGCCGGTGGTGCCGACGGCGCGGGTCATCGAAGAGGGTTTTCATCCGCGCGTCTCCGAACTCGGCGCGCGGCATCCGGTGACCGAGGCCCTTGCGGATCACGCTCCGCGGCCGGCGGCCGAGGACGGGACGCCCGGCTGGGGACGCTGGTTCCGCCTGGCCGAGGTCGAGGCCGAACGCGGACAGACCGTGATGCAGGGACCCGACGAGCGGCCGCTCCTCGTCCTCGACCGGGTGGGCAAGGGACGGATCGCGATGCTTGCCTCCGATCACGCCTGGCTCTGGAGCCGCGGTTACGAGGGCGGGGGACCGCATCTCGAGCTTCTGCGCCGACTTGCGCACTGGATGATGGGCGAACCCGAGCTCGAGGAGGAGGCGCTGACCGCCAGCACGGACGCGGGAGAGGTGACGGTGACGCGGCGCAGCCTCGCGAGCACCGTGCCGCCACTCCGGGCCGAGGCACCGGATGGAACCGTCACGGAACTGGCGATGACGGAGGTGTCTCCCGGCCGCTTCCAGGCACGGTTCGCAGGTGGCGAGACCGGTGTCTGGCGGCTCGGGAACGGCGATCTGACCGGCATTGCCGTGGTCGGCCCCGCGGCGCCCCGCGAATACGAGAACCCGGTGGCGACTGGCGAGATGCTGCGCCCGCTCGCCGACGCGACCAGAGGAGCGGTCCGCTGGATCGAGGCGGGAATTCCCGATCTGCGCATGGTGAGCGAAGGCCGGACCGCCGCCGGCCGTGGATGGATCGGCCTTGCGGATCGTGAAGCCTACCAGCTTCGCGACATCCGCCTCGTGCCGCTCGCGCCGGGCTGGCTGATGCTCCTGCTCGCCGCCGGGATGATCGTCGCCGCCTGGCGGATCGAAGGGCGCTGAGCAAACCGGATCGCGCTGCCGGTGCGGATGAGAGGCTGCCGCCGGATCAGGGAACCGGCCGCCTCATTCGCCGCGGAAGGGCTGCACGTACTGGAGCGCCATGTCCCAGGGGAAGAAGATCCAGGTGTCCTGACTCACCTCGGTGATGAACGTGTCCACCATCCCTCGCCCCTGCGGCTTGGCATAGACCGTGGCGAAATGGGCCTTGGGGTAGAGCGAGCGCACCAGCTCCAGCGTCTTGCCGGTATCGGCGAGGTCGTCGATGATCAGCACGCCGCTGCCGTCGGCCCCCATCACGTCCGGATGCGGTGCCTTGATGACCCGGGGCTCGGCCTGATCCTGCCAGTCGTAGGACTTGACCGAGATCGTGTCCACGATCCGGATGCCGAGCTCGCGGCTCACCACCATGGCCGGTGCCATGCCGCCGCGAGTGATCGCCACCACCGCCCGCCAGCCGCCATCCTTCGGTCCCTGACCGTCGAGTCGCCATGCAAGGGCGCGCGCGTCGCGGTGGATCTGGTCCCAGGAGACGTGGAACCCCTTCTCGTGCGGCAGCCGATCGGACATCCTTCCCCCCGCTACTTGCGGCCGGTCACCACGTCGATATCCGGCGCATCCTCGGCCTTCATGCCGACGACATGATAGCCGGCATCGACATGGTGAGTCTCGCCGGTCACGCCCGAGGAAAGGTCGGAAAGGAGATAGAGCCCGGACCGGCCGACATCCGTCTGGGTAACGTTCCGCCGCAGCGGCGAGTTCAGTTCGTTCCATTTCAGGATGTAGCGGAAATCGCCGATTCCCGAGGCGGCCAGCGTCTTCATCGGCCCGGCGGAAAGCGCGTTGACCCGGATCCCCTTCGGGCCAAGATCCATCGCCATGTATTTCACGCTAGCCTCAAGCGCGGCCTTGGCGACGCCCATCACGTTGTAATGCGGCATCACCTTCTCGGCGCCGTAATAGGTCAGCGTGACGCAGGAGCTGCCCTCGCCCATCAGCTTCTCGGCGCGCTGGACGCAGGCAGTGAAGGAATAGACCGAGACCATCATCGTCTGGGCGAAATTCCCCGGCGTCGTGTCGACATAACGGCCGCGGAGTTCGTTCTTGTCCGAAAAGCCGATGGCGTGGAGAAGGAAATCGAGCTTTCCCCATTTCTCGCCGATCGTGGCAAAGGCCGCATCAAGCGATGACTCGTCGGACACGTCACAGGGAAGCACGATCTCGGAGCCGAGCGATTCCGCGAGCGGCTGCACCCGTCGCCCCAGCGCCTCGCCCTGGTAGGTGAAGGCAAGCTCCGCGCCCTCTGCCGCGACCGCCTGTGCGATGGCCCAGGCGATGGACTTGTCATTGGCCACGCCCATGATCAGGCCGCGCTTGCCTGCCATCCATCCTGCCATATCGAGTTCCTTCGCCTGTTTTTCATCCTCTAGGCCAAAGCCGGAACAGCTTCAAGAATACCTCAGGATGAAAGAAGCTGCGGCGAGAAACCTTGGCTCCAATCCGCCGGAGTGGCGAGGGACGATCGGAAACCGCCACTTCTGCTGTCCTCGTCATCGCCATCGCGCCGGATTCCTCGAGAGCTTGCCGGTGTGTCCATGAGACCGGCAGTGGAGGCATACCCCCTGCGGGGATATCCGAAGCGATGAACACTGCTGCCTGATTTGTGCGTCGCCACCACGGATGTCAGCCGGAGATGATCGCGCTGACGGGATATGCGCGGCGGGAGCGGGAAAGAGCCCGGCGCAATCCGCGGGCGTACCGAGGCGCCGGACAGGTGCTCGCCAGTCCGATCCTTGCGATGAGTCCCGTCGCGACGGGGAAGAAGGGACCGGAGCGGAGCAAGCAGCTGCACGCAAAAGATGTTCTTGACTGTTTTGGTCACCATTTGCATGGTCTTCCCGAGACCCACGGCCGCGTCCCCAGCCGGATGCCAGGTTCTGCGTCCGGTCAGTCGGTTTCCAGTGAATGGGGAAAACCTATGAGGCACTTCGCGTGGCCGGTGGTTGCGCTGTTTCAGATGTCGGCGGTGGCGGCTCAGGAGCCATTCATCCTCGACCCGATCTTCGTGGAGGCGGCTTCGCGTGACGTGCGGGAGCTGCTCGATACGCCGGCGACGGTCTCCGTTCTGGAGACGGATGATCTGGAAGGACGCATGGCCACCACCTTCGAGGAACTGATCGGCGACACGCCGGGCGTTTCCATCGAGGGTGGTCCTCGCGGCATTGCCCAGGAACCCAACATCCGCGGCTTCCAGGACGAGCAGATCGTGCTGCGGTTCGATGGCGGCCGGTTCAACTTCAACCAGGCTCACCGCGGCCGTTTCTTCGTCGACCCCGAAATCCTCAAGCGGGTCGAGGTGGTGCGCGGTGGCGGTTCCACCCTCTACGGGTCGGGTGCGCTCGGCGGTGTCATCGCGGTGGAGACGAAGGACGCGGATGACCTGCTCGAACCGGGCCGCAGCGGCGGAGCCCGGGTGAACTTCGGCTATGCGAGCAATGGCGAGATGGCATCGGGCGGCCTGACGGTTTTCGGCCGGCAGGGGGCGGTCGATGGCCTCGCCTTCTTCGGCTGGCGGGGGATGGGCGCCGATCTCGACGACGGCAGTGGCGAAACCATCCGCAACTCGCAGCTCGACATGATGAACGGGCTGGTGAAGTTCGGCTTCGAGCCGAACGAGGCGCACCGTCTGGAGATATCGCTCTCGCGCTACGGGGATGACGGGACGACGCCGCCCAATGCGAATGCCGTCTCCACGCCCGATTCCGATGTGGAACGCGACGCCGAGGTCACGACCGCCCGCCTGTCCTGGGACTACGCGCCCGCGGGCTCGAACGCGGTCGATCTCTCGGTGCTGCTCTATGCCAACGAACTCGAGATCATCGAGGAGACCACTGCCGGGACACGGATCGACGAGACTCGTTACGACACGTACGGGATGGAAGTCGTCAACCGCTCCCACCTCGACCTCGGGCGGCCGGTGCGGCTCGTCTACGGCATCGAGGCGGTGCGCGACAGCCAGGAAGGGCTGCGGGACGGTGCCGCGCGGGAGCAGTTCCCGGACGCCGAGGCAACGACGTTCGCCGCCTTCGGTGAGGCGACGATCGCGCTGAGCGACCGGTTCGAGCTGATCCCGGGCCTGCGCTACGATGTCTACAAGCGCGAGCCGGATGCCGCCGGGCTGGCGGATGTGGATGAGGGTTTCCTCTCGCCCCGGCTCGGCGTGAGCTACCGGCCGAACGAGAACTGGCAGATCTACGGCAATGTCGCCCGGGCCTTCCGGGCGCCGAGCCTGACCGAGCTTTACAATGACGGCGTGCATTTCGCGATGGAGGGCTTCCCGCTCGGTCCGGGCACGACCTTCAGCGGCATCAACCGCTTCGTGCCCGATCCCGACCTGGAACCCGAGAAATCCACCCAGGTCGAGATCGGCGCGCGGTTCTCGCGCTCCGGCGTGATGCGGGCGGAAGACAGTCTCGGCCTGTCGGTGAACGCCTATTATGCCGACGTGAAGGACTACATGGACCAGACGGTCACTTTCATCGATTTCTCGACGGCGGTTCCCGGTCCGGACGGGCTCGTTGTCGATGGCACGACCACGACCGAGAACGTCGACGCGAAGCTCTGGGGGTTCGAGGCGGAACTCGACTACGACGCGAAGCACTGGTTCGCGGGGATTGGGCTCAGCCTGCCGCGGGGCGAGGGTGAGGATGGGGAGCCCCTCGGGTCGATCCCGCAGGATCGGCTGACCGTGACCCTCGGCTACCGGCCTTCGGAGCCGTGGGAGATCGGCGGCCGCGCCACTTTCGCTGCCAGGCAGGACGACGTTCCCGAAGGGTCGCTCACCGGGGAGAGCTTCACCACGCTCGATCTTTTCGCGACATGGCGGCCGGATACGCCGGCCCTGCGCGGTGCCGTGCTGCGCGTCGGCGTCGACAACCTCTTCGATGAAACCTACGCAATCTATCCGAACGGGCTGAACCAGCCCGGGCGGACGGTGAAGCTTTCCGCTTCAATGGCATTCTGATCATCGGAATACGCGAGCAAGGAGGACCCCATGTATATCGCGATGAACCGCTTCAAGGTCGTACCCGGATCGGAGGAGGCCTTCGAGGAGATCTGGCGCAACCGGGAGTCCCGGCTCGAGGAGATGCCGGGTTTCGTCGAATTCCACCTTCTCCGCGGTCCAGCCGGCGAGGACTGCACCCTCTATGCGTCGCATACCGTATGGGAGAGCGAAGCCCACTTCCGCGCCTGGACCCGGTCGGAGCAGTTCCGCTCCGCGCACCGGAATGCCGGGGCCAACAAGCCGCTCTATCTCGGGCATCCGCAGTTCGAGGGATTCGAGGCGGTACCGGGCATCCGCGTGGGCCGGGCGGCAGAGGTCGGGGGATGAGCATGGCCGGCGCCACCTCTGCTCCGCTCGCGATCGGGCCGCCTGACGCGCTGCTTGCGCGGGAGGCCGAACTGCGGGACGGCGGCAGCTACCGGATGCGCGATGCCGCGACGGCGCTCGGGGTTCCGGAAGCGGCGCTGCTCGAGGCGCGCCGCAGCACCGGCGCGGCCCGGCGACTTCAGGCGGAGACGCCAGGCGACTACGGCCGGCTGCTGGTCGCCCTCACCGTGGTGGGGGAGGTCATGGCGCTCACCCGGAACGAATCCTGCGTGCACGAGAAGCATGGCGTCTTCGCCGCGCCGGAGATCGAGGGAGCGATGGGGCAGGTCGTGGGCGAGATCGATCTCCGCGTCTTCCTTCGGCACTGGCGCTACGGCTACGTGCTGGACGAGGATACCGCATCGGGTCCGCGGCGAAGCCTGCAGATATTCGATGCCCACGGCATCGCGGTGCACAAGATATTCGCAACCGCCGCAACCGATGCAGAGGCCTTTTCCCGCCTGGCGGAAGCCTCGTCTGCACCCGATGCGACGCCTGCGCAATTCTTCCCCGAACCGGCGCCGGAAGCGGAGCGTCCCGATGCCGAGATCGACCGGGAAGGATTACTTGCCGGCTGGGATGCGCTGGCGCACAGCCACGAATTCCTTTCCCTGCTGCGCCGGTTCGGCGTCGGTCGCGCCCAGGCGATGCGGCTTGGCGGACTCGCACGGGCGCGACCGGTGGACGCGTCTGCCGTGGAGCTCGTGCTCGAAGGGGCTGCGTCGGCGGCGTTGCCGATCATGGTCTTCGTCGGCAACCGGGGCTGCGTCCAGATCCACTCCGGCCCGGTCGAGCGGATCAAGCGCATGGGATCGTGGCTCAATGTGCTCGATCCGCGGTTCAACCTGCACCTGCGCGAGGATCGCATCTCGGCGGCCTACGTCGTGCGCAAGCCGTCGCTGCGCGGGGACATCCACTCGCTCGAGCTGTTTGATGCGGGCGGCGAATGCTTCTGCCAGATCTTCGGCGCCCGGCCGCCGGGCGGGACCGAACGCGCCGACTGGCGTGAGCTGGTGACCGGCCTGCCGGGAGCCGTACCGTGCTGACCCGCCGCGCGATCCTTCTGGGCGGGTTGTGCGCCGGTATCGCGGTACAGTCAGCAATGGCGCGAGACATGCCGCGGCTGCTGGTGCTTGGCGGCGATCTCGCCGAGATCGTCTTCGCAATCGGCGCCGGTGATCGCGTGGTGGCGACGGATGATACCGCGCTCTGGCCACCCGAGGCGGCAGCCCTGCCCAAGGTCGGGTATCCCCGGCGCCTCTCGGCCGAAGGGATGCTGTCGCTCGCGCCCGACCTCATCCTCTCCAGCGCCGATGCCGGGCCTCCCGCGGTGATGGACCAGGTGCGCGCTGCCGGTCTCCGTGTCGTGACTGCGCCGGAAGGGTGGGGCGTCGAGGCCGTTCTCGCCAAGATCGCCTTCGTCGGCGAGGTGCTCGGTCTCGAGACACGGGCAGCGGCGCTGGCGCAGGAGGTTTCCTCCGGGATGGCCTCGCTCGAGAGGAACCTCGCGGAATTGCCCGACCGGCCCTCGGTGCTCTTCCTGATGTCGGTGGGCAAGGGGCCGCCGATTGCGGCCGGCAGGGACACGGCGGCGGACGAGATGATCTCCCTCGCGCACGGGCGCAATGCCGTGGAGGGATTTGCAGGCTACAAGCCGCTCTCGGCCGAGGCGGCCGTGGCGCTGGCGCCCGAGGTCGTGGTCCTGCCCGACTACGTCACGGAGGCGGCAG
>JAJUJF010000199.1 GCA_029265455.1 Paracoccaceae bacterium
CGAAGCCTGCCGGCGGGCACGCAACGGCGCGCATTTCCTCGCACTCGCGGCGCGCCAGACCGGCCTCCGGCTCGAACTGATCGAGCCCGAGGAGGAGGCGCGGCTCGCGGTGATCTCCTGCGCGCCGCTGGTGAGCCCGGAAGCAAGCCAGGTTCTCGTCTTCGACATCGGTGGCGGCTCGACCGAACTCGTCTGGATCGATCTGTCCGACGTGGCGCCGAAGGATCGCGCACAGGCGATCGTCAACCTTGATCTTGGCGCGCGCGACGCGGAGCGGGCGCCGGTGAGCGGTACGGCGCGGATCGTCGATTTCATCTCGGTGCCGCTCGGTGTCGCGACCCTTCACGACCATTTTGCCGATGTCACCGACGACAGTGCCCGTTTCGCGCTGATGTCATGGTATTTCGAGGAGCAGATCGCCGGTTTCATCCCCTATCTCGAGGGGGCGCTGCCTCCCTTCAAGCCGGGTTCCTTCCAGATGATCGGCACCTCGGGCACGGTCACGACGGTGGGCGCCGCGCATCTCGGCCTGCGCCGCTACGACCGGCGCAAGGTGGACGGGATGCATCTGAGCGTCGCGGCGATCAACGAGGTGATCGCGCGGTTCCTCCGCCTCGGGCCGGAGGGGCGGCGGCGCGATGTCGGACTCGGCCGCGACCGCTGTGATCTCATCATGTCGGGCGTGGCGATCCTGCAGACGCTGCTGCGGATCTGGCCGACCGATTCGATGCGGGTGGCGGATCGTGGCCTGCGCGAAGGGATGCTGTTCTCGATGATGCTGGCACGGGGCGCGTTCAGCCGCGGCATGACTCCGGAATGAGCCTGCGGCACGGAGCATAGCGATGGCGCGCAGGTCAGGTGGCGGAGCGGGCAGCTCGGGACGGGGACGGCGCGAGCTTGCCGTGCGGGTGAAGACCGCGCGCGGGCGCAAGCTTTCCTCGACGCGCTGGCTCGAGCGGCAGCTCAACGACCCTTATGTCGCGCGGGCGAAGGTGGAAGGATTCCGCAGCCGCGCCGCCTACAAGCTGATCGAGATCGACGACAAGGTGCGGATCCTGCGGCCGGGCGCGCGGGTCGTCGATCTCGGTTCGGCGCCCGGCGGCTGGCTGCAGGTGGCCGTGGCCCGGACGAATGCCGACCGGCGTCAGCCCGGGAGACCGGTCGGCCGCGTGCTCGGCATCGATCTCCAGCCGGTGGATCCGGTGGCGGGCGCCGAGGTCCACGAACTCGACTTCCTCGCGGAAGGCGCGGATGCAGCGGTAAGGGACTGGCTGGCCGGCGAGGCGGATGTGGTGCTCTCCGACATGGCGGCCGCGGCTTCGGGGCATCCGCCGACGGATCATCTGCGGATCATCGCGCTCTGCGAGGCGGCGGCCGAGCTTGCGCGCGACGTGCTGAGCCCGGGCGGCGCCTTCGTCGCCAAGGTGCTGCGCGGCGGCGCGGAGGGCGAGCTGCTCGCCGCCCTCAAGCGCGACTTCGCGAAGGTCCGCCACATCAAGCCCCCGGCAAGCCGCTCCGATTCCGCCGAGACCTATCTCGTCGCCACCGGCTTCCGCCGCACGCCCGCATGAGCGGAGCCCCTTGTGCCCGGGCGGGGGAGTCGCTATGTGGGCGCTCACGTGGCCCCTTCGTCTATCGGTTAGGACGCCAGATTCTCAATCTGGAAAGACGGGTTCGATTCCCGTAGGGGCTGCCATCCTCCCGACATGCCTGTAATTGCTCCCGCGCCGCCCGGGTGCTCCGGCTGCGTTCCGCCGGCCACGTTCGCATTCTTTCGGGCCGGCACGGCTTCCCTGCGGAGGGAGGCCTGCGCTACCTCTCCCGCGGATAGGAAGGAAGTGCTGGCAGGGGAGTGACCGCGGATGGCGATCGGCGTCTTCGACAGCGGTATCGGCGGGCTGACCGTGCTGAAGGCTCTGGTCGAGCGGATGCCGGAGCAGGATTTCATCTATCTCGGCGACAACGCCAATGCGCCCTACGGGCTCAGGTCCGCGGATGAGGTCTTCACGCTCACCTGCGCCGGCGTACGGCAGCTTTTCGACGCGGGATGCCGGCTGGTGGTGCTGGCCTGCAACACGGCTTCGGCGCTGGCGCTCCGGCGGTTGCAGATGTCCTGGCTCGATCCCGCGGAGCATCGTGTGCTGGGGGTCTTCGTGCCGGTGATCGAGCATCTGACGCGGCGCGACTGGGGTGACCGCTCACCGCCGACGCATACGGGGCTTAGCGATGTCGCCCTCTTCGCCACGCCGGCGACGGTGGCGAGCGGCGCCTTCCCGCGCGAGCTGCACTTCCGCGCCCGCGATGTCTCGGTCGAGCCGCAGGCCTGCGACGGGCTTGTCGAGGCGATCGAGCGCGGCGCCTGGTCAGAGGCGGAGGCTCTGGTCGCCCGCCATGTCGCGGCGCTCCTCGAGCGGCTGCCGGTGCCGCAGGCGGCGGTTCTGGGCTGCACCCACTATCCGCTGGTCGAGGCGGCATTCCGC
Organism: Paracoccaceae bacterium; assembly: GCA_029265455.1. GTDB lineage: Bacteria > Pseudomonadota > Alphaproteobacteria > Rhodobacterales > Rhodobacteraceae > Amaricoccus. The sequence goes on from JAJUJF010000199.1 coordinate 2,481, forward strand.
GAGGCGCTGCCGCCGGAGACCGCCCTC
>JAJUJF010000201.1 GCA_029265455.1 Paracoccaceae bacterium
AACCGCCTCAGAAGGCGGAAAGGACCGGCCTCGGGCTCCCCGAAGAGGCATATCTCGGAAATCCGCTGGCGTTGTGCAAGGATCGGGGCCAGAACCGGGGAAAGGGCGGTCGCAGTTTCCTCGCGTAACCGCTCGGTCAATGGCCCCGTCAGGGTGAGATGAAAACGGAATCGTTCAAACACGAAGGGATATCCCCAGCGGTCAAGCAGTACTGTCCCCATGGCATCGAGGCCGACGATACGGCGCTTCCGCTCTGCCTCGTCCATCGCCGCGCGGAACCCGTCGAAGCGCCTGACGCATCGGGCGGCGAGCTCATCGATTTTCGGGCAGGGTCTGGACGGTACCAGGGCAAGGAACGGCCCGAGTGCCGCAATTTTAAGCTGCGGCAGCATGAATGCCTTTTCCTCCGCGGCAAGGGTTGCCACGAGATTCGCGAGGTCATTGGCCGTCTCTCCGGCTCGCAGCCGAAATGGTGCTTTCAGGGTCGCGTGGAAACCATAGTGCCGGGGTACAGCTGTCAGCTCCGCAGCCGGTACCGGCAAGCCCGGCACATCCGGGTGGCGAGGTGCCACGCCTTCCTCGGCGTCCCACCCCAGCCACTCCGCCCCGAATCGCGCCAGCGCGGAGCCTCGCTCGGGGGTCCAGTAGACAGCGTATCGTTGATAGTCGCTCACTCGTCACGCTCCCTGAATCATGTCCGATGACGCGCAGCCTCCGGAGCTGATCCTTGCCAATGCCCGCCTCGTCCTCGAGGACGAGATCCTTACAGGGAGCATTCTGGTAAAGCACGGTCGGATCGCGGCGATCGATACCGGAAGCACCATGCCACCGGGAGCCGTTGACTGCGAGGGAGACCTTCTTGCCCCGGGTCTCGTGGAGCTTCATACCGACAACCTCGAGCGCCATCTTCATCCCCGTCCCGGCGTCGACTGGCCGGCAACATCCGCCGTGATCGCCCATGACGCCGAGCTCGCCGGCTGCGGCATCACAACGGTCTTCGATGCACTTCGCGTGGGTTCGATGCGCAAGGTCCGGCGCTCGCGCTATGGCCGCGCCTATGCGCGTGGTCTTGCCGACGCGATCGCCGCACTCCGTCGCGCGAACGTACTCAAGATCCGCCACCAACTTCATCTTCGCGCCGAGATCTGCTCCGAAACCCTCGAAGAGGAACTCGACGATTTCGGAGCCGGCGACGGTGTCGGCATCCTCAGCATCATGGATCATACCCCGGGGCAGCGACAATTCACCGATCTCAAGCCTCTCCGCCGCTTCGCGAAGGAAAACGACGGCATGTCCGAGGACGAGTTCGCTGCGCATGTCGCTGCTCTTGTCGCGCTTTCGGAACGGGTTGGCCACCGTCATCGCGTCGCCGCAGTTGCGGCCGCAGAACGCCTCGGTGCGGTGCTCGCGAGTCATGACGACTCGACTCCCACTCATGTCGCGGCCTCGGCGGCAGCCGGTGTTCGCATCGCGGAGTTTCCCACCACCGAGGCAGCCGCGGCCGCGTCGCGTGCGCGGGGTATTGCCGTGATGATGGGCGCGCCGAACATGCTGCGCGGGTTTTCGCATTCAGGAAATGTCGCGGCCGACACTCTCGCCGAGGCCGGGCTCCTCGACATCCTTTCATCGGATTATGCTCCGGCGAGCCTTCTTCAGGGCGCGTTTGCGCTCGGACGCAAGCTGGGCAACCTCGCGGCGGGCCTCGCCGCCGTCACCGCTTCCCCGGCCCGTGCCGCCGGACTTCGGGATCGGGGCCGGCTGGCACCCGGTCTTCTTGCTGATTTCGTCCGCATCCGCCTTCATGAAGAGATGCCGCTCCCTCGCGGCATCTGGGTTGGCGGTATCCGGGTGGCCTGAACCTATGCCTTCTGCCGAAGCGGCTCGAGTGCGAGCCGGCTGTCGACAAGGTGAGGATTTGCCTGCTCTCCGGAACCACGTACTCGCCCTCAAGGATGGGCGGGTCACTTCTACCACGAATGCGGCCGCGTAAACCGGGTAGACACAATCACCAATGCCTCCCGTCTCGATGGATCAGACCTCGGCATTGCTCCAAACAGCCTCCGGGCTATCAGCCCGGAGGGGCGCGATGAAGTAACGAAGGATCAGATACAACCGCGACCGGCGCTTTCCGCCTGGAAATCGACACCGGTCGGGGCGAAGAAGCAACCACGGAAGCATCGGGCGTAGCGGCTGCAGGTGGACGATTACGACGGGGCCGGGGTGGAACCGATTTCGGTTTGATGCCTGCAGACCCAGCCGTATTTTCCGGGGCCGCGCTGTCGGTCATGGGCGGGCTGTCGGTCATGGGCAGATCGACGTTCCGCGACAGGCGGGACGTGAAGCTGAAGACGTCGACGGGGCATGAATCGATGCAGGCGCCGCAGCTCAGGCAATCCCCGGACAGGATGAGCCGGGTACCGCTCCCGCGCAG
>JAJUJF010000003.1 GCA_029265455.1 Paracoccaceae bacterium
CAGTTGCGATTGTCGATTGTCGCCACCGTGCCGGTGCGCATGATCTTCTTGAGCTCGTAGCCCGAGAGCCCCGTCACCTCGGCGACCGCATTCTCGAGCGCCACCTGCACCTCGGCAAGCGGCGGGATCGGCACCCAGATCGGCAGGTCGTCATCCAGCACGTGATCCTCGCGCATGTATCCATGCGCCAGCACGTAATCCCCGAGCGACTGGGAGTTTCGCAGGCCGGCACAATGTCCGAGCATCAGCCAGACGTGCGGCCGGAGCACCGCGATATGATCGGTGATCGTCTTGGCGTTCGAGGGTCCCACGCCGATGTTGACGAGGGTGATCCCCGAATGGTCGGGCCGGGTGAGATGATAGGCCGGCATCTGCGGCACCTTGGCGAGCGTCCCGCCCCGCGTGCCCTCGCGCGTGGTGACGACGCCCCCGGGCTCGACGAGACTATCGTAGTTGCGAGCGGGATCGACGAGCGCCTTGCGGGCGAACTCGACGAATTCGTCGACGTAGAACTGGTAGTTGGTGAAGAGGATGTGGTTCTGGAAATCCTCGGCACGGGTCGCGGTGTAATGGGATAGCCGCAGCAGCGAATAGTCCACCCGCTGCGCCGTGAAGGGCCCGAGGGGCCGCGTCCCGTCCGGCAATGGCTGCGCCACGCCGTTGACGATGTGATCGTCGGTCGTCGCCAGATCCGGCACGTCGAAAAGGTCGCGCAGCGGGCGGGCGAGCGTGTCCTCGATCGAGCCATCGACATGGGCATCGGCGCCCAGCGCGAAATGAAGCGGTATCGGCGTGCTGCTGGTACCGACAACGACAGGGACGCGGTGGTTCTCGATCAGGAGCGCGATCTGCTGGACGAGGTAGTCGGCAAAGAGGTCGGGCCGGGTGATGTTGATGGCATAGCGTCCAGGCTCGCTCACGTAGCCGAAGGCAAGACGGGAATCGACCGTGGCGAAACTTGCCGTCGTGATCGAGACCTCGGGATAGAACGCGCGGTAGTGGCGCAGTTCGCCCTCGCCTGCCATCACGGCAGCGAAGCGGCTCTGGAGGAAGTCGCAGGCGTCGCGGTAGCGGCGCTGGAGCTCGGCCACCGCCTCGCCGGGATCGCTGAAGGTTCGCGGCGGAGGCGTTTCCAGCATTGCGAGTTCGAGTTCCGGTAGGGGAGAGCGGGAGCGTATCATGGCGTGACGAAAAGTTCGGTCCGCTCGAACCGGTCGACGTCGATCAGCCCGAGATCGGAGATACGCAGGGACGGGATCACCACGAGGGCGAGCAGCGAATGCTGCATGAAGGCGTTGTTGAGCCGGCAGCCGCATTCTTCCATGGCGGCGAGCATTGCCGCGGCGGCTTCGGCCACTTCCTCGGCGGGGGCGTCCGACATCAGCCCGGCGATCGGCAGGCGGACGAGGGCGATCTCGCGCCCCTCCTTCCAGACGGTGACGCCGCCCCCGACTTCCGCCAGCCGGTTGGCGGCCGAGGCCATGTCAGGCTTCGACGTGCCGACGACGATCATGTGATGGCTGTCATGGGCGACGGTGGAGGCGACGGCGCAGTCGGTGTCGTAACCGAAACCGGACACGAAGCCGTTCCGGACCCCGCCTGTCGCACGGTGGCGCTCGACCAGCGCGATCTGGGCAACGTCGGCGGCGCGGTCCATCGACACGATGCCGTCCCTCACGGCGAGTTCGGCCTCGAGCGCGCGGGTGGGAGCCTGGTTCTCGACGACGCCGATCACCCGGGCGCGGACCGTCATGGCGCCCTCGGGAGCGCTGATATCGAAGTCATTCGCCGCGAGGTCACGGCCGAGTTTCACGGTGCGGCGCGCATGTTCGGGCCAGGTGAAGGCCGGAAGCGGTGCGAGGTTGCGTCCCTGTTCGGCGACTACCTCGCCGCGGGCGATCACCGTCTCGACCGGCAGGGTCTGGAGGTCGGACGTGAGCACGACATCGGCGCGCCGTCCCGGCGCGATCGAGCCGAGCTCGCGTTCGAGGCCGAAATGGGTGGCGGTGTTGATCGTTGCCATCTGGATCGCGACGAGCGGATCGAGGCCGCATTCGACCGCATGACGGACGACGCGGTCCATATGGCCGTCATGGACAAGGGTGCCGGAATGGCAGTCGTCAGTGCAGAGGAGGAAATTCCGGGAGTCGAGCCCCTTCTCCGTGATGGCGGTGACCTGCGCCTTCACGTCGTACCAGGCGCTGCCGAGACGAAGCATCGCGCGCATGCCCTGGCGCACGCGCATGATCGCGTCCTCCTCGCGCGTACCCTCGTGGTCGTCGGCGGGGCCGCCGGCGGCATAGGCGTGGAAGGGCCCGAGGTCGGGCGAGGCATAATGGCCGCCCACGGTCTTGCCCGCGGCCTGGGTCGCGGCGATCTCGGCCAGCATCTTCGGATCACCGGCAATGACGCCGGGATAGTTCATCATCTCGCCCAGGCCGATGATCCCCGGCCAGTTCATCGCCTCCGCGACATCGGCGGGGCCGATCTCCGCCCCCGGCGTCTCGAGACCGGGCGCCGAGGGGCAGCAGGAAGGCATCTGGACATAGACGTTGATCGGCTGGACCGCCGCCTCGTCATGCATGAGCCGCACGCCTTCGAGGCCCAGGACATTCGCGACCTCGTGCGGGTCGATGAACATGGTGGTGGTGCCATGAGGCAGGACGGCGCGGACGAACTGGCTCACCGTGAGCATGCCGCTCTCGACATGCATGTGAGCGTCGCAAAGCCCGGGGATGGCGAAGCGGCCGCCGGCGTCGATCACGCGGGTGTCGGGGCCGATCATCGCGGAAGCATCAGGGCCGCAATAGGCGAAACGGCTGCAGCGGATGGCGATGTCGGTACCTTCGATCACCTCTCGCGAATGGACATTCACCCAGGCGGCATTCCGGATCACGAGATCGGCAGGGGCACGGCCGGCGGCAACGGCGACGAGATCGGCCGCGACCTCCGGCCAGGAGGGGAGAGATCTGCGGGTCATGAAAGCTAGTTCACATGGGCCGTGGCGGCGCGGCAAGGGCATTCTTCGACGAGGAGCCGGATCGGCCCGGAACGCTGGAAGTCGCGCGCGACGCGAGCTATGTTGCCCGGCAAAGAAACAAGGGCAGGTGGGCGAATGCCCCGAAAAAACAGGCAGCCGCGCCAGGCGCGCACCCGTCGGACGCGCAAGGGCCCCGGGCGGATCGAGCGGGCGTTGAGACGGTTCTTCGCCGGAATCTTCCGGCTGGTCTGGTATCTGACGTTCCGGCTCGCGATGGTGGCGGCAGTGGTCCTCGCGATCGCCACGGCCTATTACTACGTGCGGCTCCCCGACTACCCTGCCCTGCTCGACGCGCGCGACCGGGGCTCGGTCACGCTCCTCGACGCAAACAACGAGGTCTTCGCCTGGCGCGGGGATCAGGGGGCGGTGACACGGGTCGATGCGGTCTCGCCCGATCTCGTCAAGGCGGTCGTCGCGGCGGAGGACCGGCGGTTCTACAACCACTTCGGGGTCGATCTGCGTGGCGTGGCCCGGGCGATGCTGGTGAACCTGCGGGCCGGCCGCACGGTTCAGGGCGGCTCGTCGATCACGCAGCAGGTCGCGAAGCTCATCTGGTTCGACAACACCCGTACCGTGGAGCGCAAGATCAAGGAGATCCCCGCGGCGCTCGCGCTCGAACTGAAATTCACCAAGGACGAGATCCTGTCGATCTATCTCAACCGCGCCTATCTCGGCGCCGGGGCAACAGGTTTCGAGGCAGCGGCGCAGCGGTATTTCGGCAAGTCGGCGTCGAATGTGAACGCGGCGGAGGCGGCCATGCTCGCCGGGCTCCTCAGGGCACCGTCGCGCTACTCCCCCACCAACAATCTCGCGCAGGCCCAGAACCGGGCGAACACCATCATCGGCGTGATGGAGGAAGTGGGCTATCTCACCTCGGCCGAGGCCGATGCCGCACGGCAGAACCCGGCGCGGCTTTCGGCGGCAGCGGAAGCCCGGGCCGGCGGCTATTTCGCCGACTGGGTGATGACGGCCGGTCCGGCCTTCCTCACCAATTCGACCACCGAGGATGTCGAGATCCTCACCACCTTCGACAACCGCGTGCAGCGGGCGGCGGAGGAGGCCCTCGCCCATGTCTTCGAGACCAAGGTGCGCGAAGGCTCGAAGGCCCAGGCGGCGATCGTGGTGATGTCGCGTGACGGCGCGGTGCGGGCGATGGTGGGCGGCCGGCGCACCGAAGGCGCGACGGCGGGACAGTTCAACCGCGCGACACAGGCGCGGCGCCAGCCCGGCTCGCTCTTCAAGACCTTCGTCTATGCGGCGGCGCTGGAATCGGGCGGCCATCCCTATGACTGGGTGATCGACGAGCCGATGACGATCAACGTGCCGGGATCGGGCCCATGGTCGCCGCAGAATTACGACCGCGGCTTCAGGGGAAGGATCACGCTTGCGGAAGCCTTCGCCAATTCGATCAACACCTCCGCCGTACGGGTGACCGAGAAGGTCGGCCGCGAACGGGTACGCGCGCTTGCCCGCGATTTCGGCATCACGAGCCCGATCGCCGCAGGGCCCGCCATCGCGCTCGGCGCGTCGGAGGTGACGTTGCTCGAGATCACCGGCGCCTATGCCGGCATCCTCAACGGCGGGGTACGGGCGAAGCCCTACGGCATCCGCGAGGTGCGGCTCCGGGCGGATGGCAGCCGGGTGATGGGTGGCGATCGGGAGAAGCCGGTGCGGGTCATCAGCGAGCATTCGGCCGGAATGCTCACCTGGATGATGACGCAGGTGATCGAGAACGGTACCGGACGGCGCGCCCGTCTCGACGACCGGCCGGCAGCCGGCAAGACCGGGACGACCTCGGCGGCGCGGGACGCCTCCTTCGTCGGCTTCACCGGTGATTACGTTGCCGGCGTCTGGATGGGCTATGACGACAACACGCCACTGACCGGCGTGACCGGCGGCGGCCTTCCGGCGGAGATCTGGCGCGAGACGATGATCCGCGTGCATGAGGGCCTGCCGCCCAGGGAACTGCCGCTGGTGGTGCCGCAGCCCTTTTCCGGGCAGGAGGGTCTCGTCGCCAGCAACGAGACCGGCCAGCCGGCGCCGCCCGACAGCGCGCCCAGCACGGTCGAGAGCGTCGATGCCGCGGTGCGTTCGGTGGTGGACAGCCTGGTGCGGAGCATCTTCGGCACCAACTGAGCCGTTCGCCGGTTCAGGGGATATCGCGGATGCCCGGGTCTCTTCGGGCCTTGCGTTCATGCTTGTGGACGGCGCGCACCGGAAGCGGCATGGTCGGACGGTCGAGATGCGGGCCGGCGGAAACCGAGGCAGATGCCCTACCTGGAAATCGCGATCGTCCTCCTGCTGATCCTCCTCAACGGATTCTTCGCCCTCAGCGAGCTCGCCATCGTCTCGGCGCGGCGGGGGCGGCTGCAGCAGATGGAACGGCGCGGCAACCGCGGCGCGGCGCGGGCGCTCGCCCTTGCCGAGGACCCGACCGGTTTCCTGTCGACGGTCCAGGTCGGGATCACGCTCATCGGCATCGGCGCCGGCGCCTACAGCGGCACGGTTCTCGCGACTCCCCTGGCCGAGGTGCTGCGCGGCATCCCTTCCCTCGCCCGCATTGCCGACAGCATGGCGATCACCATCGTCGTCCTGATGACGACCTATGGCTCGCTCATCATCGGTGAGCTCGTCCCGAAGCGGCTTGCGCTCCAGAATGCGGAGGCCTTCGCTGCACGGGTGGCGCTGCCGATGACCGTGCTTGCCCAGGCGGGGCGCCCCATCGTCTGGTTCCTGCGCATGTCGACGATTGCGGTTCTGCGCCTCCTTGGTGTGCGGCAGGAGCCGCAGAGCACGGTGACCGAGGAAGAGGTCAGGGCGCTGATCGCCGAAGGGGCGGAAAGCGGCGTCTTCCACGAAGCGGAGCGGAAGATGCTGGAGCGGGTGATCCGTTTCGCCGATCAGCCGGTCCGGGCCCTGATGGTGCCCCGCCCCGACGTCGTCATGCTCGATGTCTCGACCCCGGTCGAGGAGGCTCTCGACATGATCGAGCGCGAGCAGCATTCGCGCTATCCGGTCTATGACGAGGACATGGACGACATCATCGGCGTGGTCCATGTCAAGGACGTGCTGGCGCAGTTCCGCCGCGGAGCGACCGACCTTTCGGCAGCGGTCCGCACACCGCTTTTCGTCACGCCGAACCTGCCGGCGCTCGAGCTCCTCGAACAGCTGCGAAGCAGTCGGGTGCACATGGCGATCGTCGTCGATGAATACGGCGATATCGACGGGATAGTGACGCCGATCGACGTGCTCGCAGCGATCGCGGGACGGCTGCCCGAACGGCCGGACGAGGCCCATCCGCGCGCGGTCCAGCGCCCGGACGGGTCATGGCTTCTCGACGGCGATCTCAATCTCGGCGAGGCGGCCGCGGTGCTGGGCGTCGATGACCTCCCCGCGAACGGCTACACGACGCTCGCCGGGCTGGCACTCCTCAAGCTCGGGCAGATCCCCGATCCCGGAGCAACATTCGAGGCGGAGGGATGGACCTTCGAGGTGCTCGACCTCGACGGGCGCCGCATCGACAAGCTGCTTGCAAGCCGGTCGGCCGCCGAGCCGGTAGAGGAGCAGTGAACCGGCTCCGCAGCGGTTCCGCTTGTGGTTTCCTGTCCGGGAGGCTTCCCGGACTCCAGGTGCCGGTTGCCTGACGGCTCGCACCGGGATCAGGTGAGGCAGGTGCCGGGCGGGAGGGGGAAGCCGCGCAGGAGGCTTTCGGCAAGGCAGGGCGAGCGGCCGGCGCGCTGGGCCTCAATGATCCGGACGGCGCCCTCGCCACAGGCGATGGTGAGCGCGTCGTCGAGCACCGTTCCGGGAACGCCTTCGCCTTCCGCAAGACAGGAGCGCAGGAGTTTCAGCCGCTCGCCTGCCGCTTCGGTCCAGGCGCCCGGAAAGGGCGAGATGCCGCGGATCAGGCAATCGACCTCGGGAGCGGGACGGGCCCAGTCCACCTTGGCTTCGGCCTTGCTGATCTTGTGGGCATAGGTGACGCCCGCCTCCCCTTGCGGCAAGGGGGTCAGCCGGTCGATGGTCGCGAGCACGCGCACGATCAGCCGCGCCCCCATGTCGGCGAGCCGGCGCGAGAGCTCGCCCGCGGTTTCGGTCCGGCCGATGGGGGTCGCTTCGGCCAGCAGGATCGGACCGGTGTCGAGGGCGGGTACGACCTGCATGATCGTGACACCGGTTTCCTCGTCCCCCGCCATGATCGCGCGCTGGATCGGCGCCGCACCGCGCCAGCGCGGCAGGAGCGAGGCATGGATGTTGACGCAGCCGCGCGGATAGGCGGCGAGCACGGAATCGGGGAGGATGAGGCCGTAAGCGACGACGACCGCGACCTCGGCATCAAGGGCAGCGAAACGGGCCTGCTCCTCGTCACCTTTCAGCGATGCCGGCGAATGGACCGGAAGGCCGAGCGCCTCGGCGCGGGCCGCCACCGGCGACGGCCGGGGCTTCTTGCCTCGCCCGGCGGGACGTGGCGGCTGGGTGTAGACGGCGACGATCTCATGACCCGCAGCGTGCAGCGAATCAAGCGCCGGCACGGCGAAATCGGGCGTGCCCATGAAGACGATACGCATGGCCCTCCGGGCGGGATCAGGCCCGCGCCCGCTCCTTCTTGAGCTTCTTCATCCGGTTGGTGATCATCGAGCGTTTCACCGAACCGAGATAGTCGATGAAGAGCCGGCCGCGCAGATGGTCGATCTCGTGCTGGGCGCAGGTGGCCCAGAGCCCGTCGAACTCCTCCTCCCGCGCATTGCCGTCGAGATCGAGCCAGCGCACACGGACGCGGGCGGGACGCGTCACCTCCTCGTAGACCTCGGGGATCGAGAGGCAGCCCTCCTCGTGCGTGTTCATCTCCTCGGAGCTCCAGGTGATCTCCGGGTTCACGAGCACCATCGGATGCGGCTCCTCCTCCGTGTCGGAGCAATCCATCACGAAGACGCGTTTCATCACGCCGACCTGCGGCGCGGCGAGGCCGACGCCCGGAGCATCGTACATCGTCTCGAGCATGTCCTCGGCAAGACGGCGGATCGAGTCGTCGATCTCCGGCACGGATTCTGCGGCGCGGCGCAGGCGCGGATCGGGATGGATGAGGATGGGGCGCAGGCTCATGCTGCGGAGATATTGGATGGGATGCGCGCCCGCAAGATCCTGCAAGATCATGTCACCTGCCGGCGGACCGGTCATCAGGACGAGAAAGCGTTTCAACATTTGCGGAAGCCGGTCTACGGCTCACCTTGCCGGTACATCCCGGGCCGATGCAGAAGGAAGAGACATGAACACGGCAGCTTCACCGCATGTGTCGCGGGCGACGGTCGGGACGGCGAGGGCGAGCGGTTACCTTCAGCAGCTCTGCAAGCATTTCGGTCACAAGGTCCCGGTCGAGTTCGGCCCGCGGCAGGGCCGGGTGGAGTTCCCGATGGGCATCTGCGAACTCGAGGCGCCGGAAGGCGCGGAGGCGCTGAGCCTGCGCGCCAGTGCCGCGACTGCGGAGGAACTCGCGCGGGTCGAAGGGGTGGTGGCGAGCCATCTCCTGCGCTTTGCCTTCCGCGAGGAACTGAAGATCGACTGGGAGCCCGCCTGAGGAGACGAGGTCCGGTCCCCGGTTGCACCTGTGGCTGCGGCCGCTAGCCTGGCGGCGCGTTCAGGAGGATTTGCGCATCATGTTCGATTTCGACCGTCCCGTGGATCGACGCGGCACCCATTGCGCGAAATGGGACATGATGGAAGCCACCTACGGGGTGCCTGCGGAAGACGGCATCCCGATGTGGGTGGCGGACATGGATTTCCCTGCCCCACCCGCCGTGAACGCGGCGCTGATGGAGGCGGCGCGCCATGGCGTGCACGGCTACTTCGGGGACGAGCGCGACTATCACGAAGCGATCATCGGCTGGATGGCGCGGCGCCATGGCTGGGAGGTCGAGCCGGAATGGATCTCCACCACGCACGGCCTTGTTGCCGCGACCGCCCTCTGCGTGCAGGCATTCTCGCATCCCGGCGAGGGCGTGATCCTGTTCACGCCGGTCTACCACGCGTTCGCCCGGGTGATCCGCGCAAATGCGCGGGTGGTGGTCGAGAGCCGGCTCATGGCCGAGGACGGACGCTACCGGATGGATCTCGACGCGCTCGAGGCGCGGCTGACCGGGCGGGAGCGGATGGTGATCTGGTGCTCGCCGCATAATCCGGGAGGCAGGGTCTGGGAGCGCGAGGAGCTGGCGGCACTTGCCGAGTTCTGCGCGCGCAACGACCTGCTCCTGATCTCCGACGAGGTGCATCACGACCTCGTGTTCCCGCCGCATCGCCACCTGCCGATGCCGCTTGCAGCGCCGGAGATCCGCAACCGGCTGGTGATGCTCACCTCGGCCAGCAAGAGTTTCAACATCGCGGGCGGCCATGTCGGCAACGCGATCATTCCCGACCGGAGGCTCAGGACGCGGTTCCGTGCCGCCCTTGCCGCGGCGGGCTCCTCGCCCAACCATCTCGGCGTGCTGATGACGACGGCGGCATATTCGCAGGGCGACGAGTGGATCGACGCGCTGGTGCCCTATCTCGCGGAAAACGCGAAGGTGTTCGACGAGGGCGTGAACGCGATCCCCGGCCTGCAGTCGATGCCGCTCGAGGCAACCTATCTTGCCTGGGTCGATTTCGAAGGGACCGGCATGTCGTCGAGGGAATTCACCGCCCGCGTGGAGCGCGAGGCGCGAATCGCCGCCAACCACGGGTCCACCTTCGGCGCCGGGGGCGAGACCTTCCTGCGGTTCAACCTCGCCACACCGCGGGCGCGGGTCAGGGAGGCGGTAGCACGGCTTGCCGCGGCCTTTGCGGATCTCCAGTAGCGGGACGGCGGGGATAGGACCATTGCCCCGTTTGCACTTCCTGCGTCCGCACCCTATCACGCCAATGTAGCAGCAACGTCAGCGAGGACCTCATGAGCTTCACCGTCCAGCCGCAGCCTCCCGCCCGTCCGAACCGCTGCCAGCTCTTCGGGCCGGGATCGCGGCCCGAGCTCTTCGAGAAGATGGCGAAATCGGCGGCGGACGTGATCAACCTCGACCTCGAGGACAGCGTGGCGCCCGATGACAAGGTCGAGGCCCGCAAGAACGTCATCCAGGCGATCAACGATGTCGACTGGGGCCGCAAGACGCTGTCGGTACGGATCAACGGCCTCGACACCCCCTACTGGGTGCGCGACGTTGTCGACCTGATGGAGCAGACGAACGGCCGACTCGACCTCATCATGATCCCGAAGGCCGGCAACGCCAAGGATGTCTACACGGTCGATGCGGTGGTCTCGGCAATCGAGATCGAGAAGCGCCGCGACAAGCGGCTCGGCTTCGAGGTGATCATCGAGACGGCGGCGGGCCTTGCCCATGTCGAGGAGATCGCGGCCTCCTCGCCCCGGATGCAGGCGATGAGCATCGGTCCGGCGGACTACGCGGCCTTCATGGGCATGCAGACGACGGCCATCGGGGGCACCCAGTCGAACTACTACATGCTCGAGGACAAGCGCGAGGATGGCGGCGAGCGGGCAAAGCACTATGCCGACCCGTGGCATTACCCGACAGTTGCCATCGTCGCGGCCTGCCGCACCCATGGCCTGCTGCCGGTCGACGGGCCCTTCGGCGACTTCTCCGATCCGGACGGGTTCCGGGCGCAGGCGCTGCGTTCGGCCACCCTCGGCATGGTCGGCAAATGGGCGATCCATCCGAGCCAGATCGAGCTTGCAAACGAGGTCTTCACCCCCTCCGAGGAGGCGGTCTCCCGCGCCCGTCGCGTTCTCGAGGCGATGGAGGAGGCAAAGAAGAGCGGCGCCGGCGCGGTGGCGCTCGACGGCAAGCTGATCGACCTCGCCTCCATCCGGCAGGCCGAGGTGATCGTGAAACAGGCCGAGATGATCGCCGCCGGGTGACCATGAATTGTCCGGCGCCAAGGCGCCGGACCTCGCCCCTGAACCGGGACTGTCAGGCCGACGCACCCGCGAACCAGATCCTGCGGGTGAGAAGTGCCAATCCACGGCGACGAGCAAGGCAAGCCGCTCCCTGCCCGGGCCGCTCGCCTCGAAGATGAGCTCCTGGCAGCGGATCCGAAGGTCGCCGCCAGGCGGGGCCCGCCCTGAAGCGTTCAGGGTATTCAGCCGAAAATCCGAGCACAGTCGGCCCTTTACGATTGCTCACGGAGCCGCAGCGGTTGCGACTCGCAGCTGTCCGGCAGCAGAACGCCGGACCGATTGCCTTGAGCCGTGGGGGAATTCGAGGAACTCCCCGCGGGAGACGCGCTTACGGAAAAACCTGGCACATCGCGGCCCGCAAGAATGTGACCACCGCCGGCACCTCCGGCGCAATTTTCTGCACGATGGGGTGTTGACGAGACGGGCGCCGGTGCCTATTCCCCCTAGGGAAACTGGAGAGCATGCATGAACGGACTCGTGGTAGATCGAGGAAGGCGCTGAACCCGATCGCATGACGCGATCGCGGAGAACGGCGCCATGACCCCCTGACGGGGGTTTTTTTGTGGCCGTAACCGGGAGGCCCGGTGCAGGCCGGCCGGGAGGCCCCGGCGAAGAAGGATGGCGCGGACGTTCCGGCGGCGGATGGCCGGGATGTCCAGCATGAAAGCGGAGAGAAGAGCAATGTCGCGGCCCATGACCGGAGCGCAGATCGTCATCAAGGCCCTGAAGGATCAGGGCGTGGACACCATCTTCGGCTATCCGGGCGGGGCGGTGCTTCCGATCTATGACGAGATCTTCCAGCAGTCGGACATCCGGCACATCCTTGTCCGTCACGAGCAGGGCGCGGTTCATGCGGCGGAGGGCTATGCCCGCTCGACCGGACGGCCGGGCGTCGTCCTCGTCACCAGTGGACCGGGCGCCACCAACGCGATCACGGGAATGACCGACGCGCTGATGGATTCGGTGCCGCTCGTCGTCCTCAGCGGTCAGGTTCCGACCTTCATGATCGGCAACGATGCCTTCCAGGAAGCGGATACTGTCGGAATCACCCGCCCCTGCACCAAGCACAACTGGCTGGTGCGTGATACCGCCGACCTCGCCGACATCATCCATCAGGCCTTCCACGTCGCGACGCAGGGTCGTCCGGGGCCGGTGCTGGTCGACATCCCGAAGGATGTCCAGTTCGCGACCGCACGCTACCGGGCGAAGACGGAAGCGCGGACCGGGCATTACCAGCCTCGGAGAAAGGGTGATCCGGAGGCGATCCTCGCGGCGGTCGAGGCACTCGAACAGGCAGAAAGGCCGCTCTTCTACACAGGTGGCGGCGTCATCAACTCGGGCCCGGAGGCAAGCGCTCTCCTGCGCCGTTTCGTTGACGGAACCGGATTCCCCATCACCTCCACGCTGATGGGCCTCGGCGCCTATCCGGCGAGCGGGCGGTCTTGGATCGGCATGCTCGGCATGCACGGGACCTACGAGGCGAACTGGGCCATGCACGATTGCGACCTGATGCTCGCGATCGGAGCGCGGTTCGACGACCGGATCACCGGGCGGATCGACGCGTTCTCGCCGCAATCCCTCAAGGTTCAGGTCGACATCGACCCGTCGTCGATCAACAAGAACATCCATGTCGACGTGCCGATCGTCGGCGATGTCGCCACCGTCCTTGGCGAGATGGTCGCCCTCTGGGAGGAGCGCGGACGGCGGACGAAATCCGAGGCGGTGGCGAAATGGTGGGAGACCATCACGAAATGGCAGGCGCGGAACTGCCTCGCCTATCGCCCGTCCGAGACGTCCATCAAGCCGCAATACGCGCTCGAGCGGCTCGAGGCGCTGACCAAGGGGGCGGACCGCTACATCACGACGGAGGTCGGCCAGCACCAGATGTGGGCGGCGCAGTTCCTCGGCTTCGAGGAGCCGAACCGGTGGATGACCTCGGGCGGTCTCGGCACCATGGGCTACGGGCTGCCGGCCTCGATCGGCGTGCAGATCGCGCATCCGGAAGCACTCGTCATCAACGTCGCGGGCGAGGCTTCGTGGCTGATGAACATGCAGGAGATGGGGACGGCGGTGCAGTACCGGCTGCCGGTCAAGCAGTTCATCCTCAACAACGAACGCCTCGGCATGGTGCGGCAGTGGCAGGAGCTTCTCCATGGCGAGCGGTACTCCTCGTCGTGGTCGGAGGCGCTCCCCGACTTCGTGAAACTTGCGGAGGCCTTCGGGTGCAAGGGGATCCGCTGCGAGAACCCGGCCGACCTCGACGACGCGATCCGAGAGATGCTCGACTATCCGGGACCGGTGATCTTCGACTGCCTTGTCGAGAAACACGAGAACTGCTTCCCGATGATCCCGTCGGGCAAGGCGCATAACGAGATGCTGCTCGGCGAGGACGCGACCCAGGGCGTGATCGGCAAGAGCGGCGCGGTTCTGGTGTGAGGGGCAGCAAGGGGATGAACGCACTCAACATCAAGCGCGGCTCCACGAGCCACAGCGCCTACGATCTCAGGAACCGGTTCGAGGAACGGCTGGAGAGGCATGTCCTCGCGGTGATCGTCGACAATGAATCGGGGGTGCTCGCCCGGGTGATCGGCCTGTTCTCGGGTCGGGGCTACAATATCGAGAGCCTGACGGTGGCCGAGATCGATCATCTCGGACATCGCTCGCGCATCACCATCGTCACGACGGGCACGCCTGCGGTGATCGAACAGATCAAGGCCCAGCTCAGCCGGATGGTGCCGGTGCATGACGTGCACGATCTCACGGTCGAGGGACCATCGGTGGAGCGCGAACTCGCGCTGATAAAGGTGGCAGGCACCGGCGAGAAGCGGGTCGAGGCGCTGCGCACGGCCGACATCTTCCGCGCGAAGGTGGTGGACACCACGCTCGAGAGCTTCGTCTTCGAGATCACCGGCACGAGCGAGAAGGTGGACGCCTTCTGCGACCTGATGCGGCCGCTCGGCCTTGTCGAGGTGGCGCGCACCGGGGTGGCGGCGATCGCGCGCGGCGTCTGAGGGAAGCGGCAGGGCGTCGGACCTGAGCGCGGGCGCCCGACATGTCCCTGGTGAATCCAGGTGCGTCCGGGAACCGGGCGTGTACCGGCGCGGTTTAACCCGTGGAAGAACAGCGCGCAGCGCGACTGCCGGTGACAACGGCAGTAGCTGCGTTGCTGTAACGCAGCTAGACTGGAATCATGTCGATCTGGACGAGGATCATGGAGGCTGTGGCGACGCTCGTCGCCAAGGGCGAGGCGTTGATTGCCCTGTTCGAGCGGACTCCGCCCGAACGGTCGGTTGCCTTCACCATTGCCGTGATCGGGCTCGGCGCCAAGATGGCGAAGGTGGACGGGCAGGTAAACGCCTCGGAGGTCGCGGCCTTCCGCCAGGTCTTCGTTATCGCCCCGGAGGACGAGGCGGCAGCGGCGCGGGTCTTCAACCTCGCCCGCCAGGACATCGCCGGCTACGAGGCCTATGCGCGACGGATCGCACGGATGTTCGCGGATCGGCCGGCAATCCTCGAGGACGTGCTCGAGGGCCTGTTCCACGTCGCGCTCGCCGATGGCACCTATCACGAGGCGGAGGAGCGGTTCCTGCGCCGGGTGGCGGAGATCTTCGGCATCAGCGAGGCGACCTTTGCCTGTATCGAGGCACGGCAGGGAGTCGGACGCGAGGCTGACCCCTGGCATGTGCTCGGCGTGCCGTATGACGCCGATCTCGCGACGATCCGGGAGCGCTGGAAGGCGCTCGTGAAAGCACATCATCCGGACCGGATGATCGCCCGCGGTCTGCCGCCGGAGACGGTACGCCTCGGCAACGCACGAATTGGCGCGATCAATCGTGCGTGGCAGGAAATTTCCAAACAGCATCTTGAGGCGGCGGAGGCGGGGTGACGACCGCCTCCACCAGACACACCGACCTGTTCGACATCACGACCGTGATTTTCCGCGGGGAACTGGAGCTTCTCGAGCTTCAGGCAGCTTCCCTTGACCGCTTCTTTCCCGCCGAACTCGTCCGTCGCATCCTGGTCCTGCTCAACGATGTCGATGAAGAGGCGTGCGGTGCCGCGGTCGAGAGACTGCGGCCTGCCTACGGCAAGCTTGCACCGAAGGTCCAGATAGCAAGTCCCGCACATCTGTTCGCCTTGCGGCCTGCCGAGCTCGCCAGACAGCAGCCTCGCAACTGGCCAGCCCACTGGTTCACGAAATACCGGCACCGCTGGCCTTGGGGTCGAAAAGGCGGCTGGCGTGGCAATCGCGGATGGTCCGTACAGCAGGCGCTCAAGCTTGCCGTGGGCCGGGCGGTTCAGGCGCCCTACGTCCTGATTCTCGACGCAAAGAACCATCTGGTGCGGCCCGTAAGGGTCGGAAGTTTCGTGGGTCCTGACGGGAGGCCCCGCAGCCATCTCGCCTGCCGTGACCGGCAGCAGCGCAGATGGATCGAAGCCTCCTTCATCCGTATGGGGATGACGCCCCCTGCCCCTGATGCTCCTGCACCACCGAGCGTCACGCCGGTCTGCGTCCGCACCGTCGTGCTCCGTGACGCCGTCGATGCCATCGAGCGCCGGATCGGGCCGGTTGAAACGTTCTTTGCCCGCAAGCGGAAATTCGAGACCGAATTCATGCTGCTCTACGCCTATGTCGTCGGCCGCTACGGGGATTGGAGCGCCGCCTTCGACGAGGGGCTTGTGCCTTCGGCTACCATTTTCCGCTCCACCGGAGATGAAGCCATCCGGGAACTTCTGGACCGTGTGGAGCGTGGCGAGGCGGACTTCCTCGCCATTCATGGCAGCAGGATGGGAAAGCTCGAGCCCGATGTTCAGGACCGGCTGGAAGCAATCTGGCGACGATGCGAGCTTCCGTTGCCTGGAAGGTCCGGGGCCCGCTCATCGACAGGCAGCGAGGCTGCCGGCTGAAGTGAGGGAACTGTCGACATCCGGCCTGGACGGCCAACGGGACGATCAGACTTTCCTCGACGTCAGAGGGTGACTGGAACCCTCACGCGTGTTAACCATTACTTTTAAGCGAACGTGCCGTCGCATTCCGCCTATCCTCATGCGCATCCTGACTCCACAAGGGGATGGACACATGCCTGATCACCGGCCGCCTGTCCGTCAGTGGCGAATCCACCTCGGTGCGCACAAGACGGCAACGACGCACATCCAGGAGGTGCTGGCGCGCAAGCGGGACGAACTCATCGTCAATGGTCTCGACTTCATTCCCCATTCGGTCGTCCGGAAGCTCGGGCTTGCGCATGCCCTGCGCAAACGGTCCCTCCGGGCCCGGATGCCGGTACTTCGTGACGGGATTGCCTCGGAGATCCTCTGTCGAACGGTCGATCCGCTCCGCAAGGGTCCCGACACAGTTGTCCTCTCCGAAGAGAACCTGATCGGCGCCCTGCCAACCATGTACGTCGACAGATTGTATCCCACTGCGGATACCTGCATCACCCGCCTGAGGGGATTGAGGCGCCGGTCGGATGTCGTGTTCTTCCTCTCGATAAGGAGCTTCGACGCACAGATTCCTGCCTCCTATGCCCAGGGGCTCCGTCACAAGCCGCCGCTGAAGGGGGGCTTCGAGGCAATCCGGCGAAGGATGCTCGCCTCGCCGCCAAGCTGGCTCGATCTGGTGAGGAGGATCTGCCGCCTCGCTCCGGACGTTCCGCTGGTGGTCTGGAGACACGAGGACTACAGAACTCACGCGGAGGAGATCCTCGCAATGCTCTGCGGGCGCCCGATCGGCCCGCTGCCGCAGGTCGAGGATCCGCCCGAAACCCGCACACCCTCGGCCGAAGGCGTGCGTGCGGCGGAAGGACTGTCGGACGACCTGCCGGCCCATGAGCGGCGCAGCATCGTCGGCGAAATCTACCGGGAGACGTTCGAGGGTCGACGGTTCAGTCCATTTACCAGGGAGGAGACGCGGGAACTGCGCGCGCACTACGAAGCCGACCTTGCCGGGATCGCGGCGCTCGATGGGGTGACACTGCTGCGATTCAACTGAGACAGCTTGATGCAACTGGCCGGCGCGAGAGGCGCCGGCCTTGCCGGTATCAGTTGGGGATCGTCGCCGTGATCCCTTCCACGAAGAAATCCATGCCGCGGAGATCGTCGTCGGGGGCGGTTTCACCCTCGGCGAGCCACGGGCTGCCGTCCTGGCGGTTGATCGGTCCGGTGAATGGGTGCAGTTCGCCGGCAGCAATCGCTTCTGCTGCGGCCATTGCCTCCTCCGCCACCTCCTCCGGGATCGCCTCGTTGAACTCGGCCATCTGCACCATGCCGGTGCCGAGTCCGCCCCAGACCTCGGTCGCTTCCCACGTGCCGTTCATCACCTGCCCCACTCGCTCGATGTAGTAGGGAGCCCAGTTGTCGACGATCGCGGTGAGCTGAGCGGTGGGGCCGAATTCACGCATGTCGGAGGCCTGACCGATCGCGTAGATGCCAGCCTCCTCGGCCACCGCCATGGCCGCGGTGGAATCGGTGTGCTGGAAGATGACGTCGGCGCCCTGCTCGATCAGGGTCTGGGCGGCATCGGCCTCGAGAGCCGGATCAAACCAGGTATTGGCCCAGATGATGCGGAACTCGACGTCGGGGTTTAGCGACCGTGCAGCGAGGAAGGCGGAATTGATGCCCTGGAGCACTTCCGGAATCGGATAGGCGGCGATGTAGCCGATGATGTTCGATTCGGTCATGCGCGCGGCGATGATGCCCGCGACGTGCCGTCCCTCGTAGAAACGGGCATCGTAGGTCGCCATGTTGTCGAGCCGGGTGTAGCCGGTCGCATGTTCGAACTTCACATCGGGGAACTGACGGGCGACATTCGCGGTCGCGTTCATGAAGCCGAAGGACGTGGTGAAGATCAGGTCGTGGCCCGACTGCGCCATCTGACGGATGACGCGTTCGGCGTCGGCGCCTTCGGGCACGCTCTCGACATAGGTGGTCTCGACGCGGTCGCCATACTCCTCCTCGAGGGCAAGGCGGCCGAGGTCATGCTGGTGGGTCCAGCCGAAATCGCCGATCGGACCGACGTAGATGAAGCCGACCTTGAGCGATTCGTCCTGGGCAGCGGCCGGCCCGGCAAGTGCGACAGCCAGCGCGGTCGCACCTGCCAGAAAAGCGAGGGTCTTCATGGGTCGGTCTTTCTCCTGTTGAAGTTAGCCGGTTGCATGGAAGGGTCGCCCGAGGCTGGCCGGCGCATTGAGACTCGCCCGCCGCCGGTCCGCGGAGATGATCACGAGGACGAGGATGGTCACGAGATAGGGCAGCATGGAGAGATAATAGGCCGGCACCGCGACACCCGAAGCCTGAAGATTGAGCTGGAGAATGGTGACGCCGCCGAAGAGCCAGGCACCGAGCACGACCCGTCCCGGCCGCCAGGCAGAGAAGACGACGATGGCAAGGGCGATCCAGCCTGCGCCTGCGGTCATTCCTTCGGTCCACTGCGGGACGCGGGCAAGCGAGAGATAGGCGCCGCCGACCCCGGCGCAGGCACCGCCGAACGCAATGGCGGCGAGGCGTATGCGAACGACGCCGTAGCCGAGGGAATGGGCAGCGTCGTGGTTCTCGCCCACCGCGCGCAGGATGAGCCCGGCCCGGGTACGGCCGAGGAAGAACCAGACCGCGAGCGCGAGGAAGAGGCCGAAGTAGACGACCGGGTCGTAGCGGAAGAACATCCGCCCGAGAACCGGCAGGTCGGAGAGCCAGGGGATGAAGACGCTCGGCATCTGCGGTGAGCGGATACCTGTGTAGGGTTGGCCGATCAGTGCGGCAAGGCCGAGGCCGAAGAGGGTGAGCGCAAGCCCGGTAGCAACCTGATTCGACAGCAGGAACTGCGTGAGAATGCCGAAGACGAGTGCGAGCGCGGCGCCCGCCCCTGCTGCCGCGACAAATCCCCAGCCGGGATCACCCGTCGAGACGCCGACCGCAAACCCGGTGACGGCGCCCATGATCATCATCCCCTCGACCCCGAGGTTGAGGACGCCCGACTTCTCCACGACGAGTTCGCCGATCGCCGCGAACAGCAGCGGCGTTGCCGCGACAACGAGACCTGCAAACAGCGCCACCGGATTGATGCCGAGTTCCATCATGCCGGGCCGGAGCGGGTTCGAGTGATGCGGTAACGGGTGAGAAGATCGAAGGCGAGCAGGAAGAAGAGCAGCATTCCCTGGAAGACCGAGATCGCCGCGGCGGGCAGGCGCAGCAGGAACTGTGCGGTTTCGCCACCGATGTAGGTAAGCCCCATGACCAGCCCGGCGAAAAGGATGCCGATCGGGCTCAGGCGGCCGAGGAAGGCGACGATGATGGCAGTGAAACCGTAGCCGACCGGAAGCGAGGTCTGCAGCTGCCCGATGGGACCGGCGACCTCGAAGAGGCCGGCGAGACCGGCGAGAGCTCCGGAAAGCCCGAGACAGGCGTAGATCATCCGATTGCGGTCGATGCCCGCGAAGGCGGCGGCGCGCGGAGCTGCGCCGGACAGGCGTACCGCATAGCCGAAGACGTGGCGATGGAGGACGACATGCGCGACGAACACGGCGAGGAGGGCCACGGCGATGCCGATGTGGACCCGGGTGTCGCCAAAGGTGGGAAGACGCGCTGCCTCATCGAAGATGCGGCTCTCGGGGAAAGCGAAACCCTGGGGATTCCGGAGCGGACCCGAGACCATTGCAACCAGAAAGAGCCCGGCGACGTAGACCAGCATCAGACTGACAAGGATCTCGTTCGCATTGAACCGGACCTTGAGGAAGGCCGGAATCAGCGCATAGGCGCAGCCGCCGATGGCACCTGCGAGCGCCATGAGCGGCAGGAGCCAGGGCCCGCCGGCCCCGTGGAATGCGAGCGCGACGGTGCCGCCGGCGAGCGCGCCCATCACGTACTGACCCTCGGCGCCGATGTTCCAGATTCCGGCGCGGAACCCGAAAGAGAGGCCGAGCGCGATCAGGATGAGGGGGCAGGACTTGATGAGGATTTCCGAACGCGAATAGGGGTCGAACAGCGGGTCGAGGAAGATGATGCGGACTGCCTCGACCGGGTCCTTGCCAAGGGCGGCGAAGAGGACAAGACCGGCGAGGATCGTGGCGAGGACCGCGATGGCGGGCGTTGCCAGTTCGACGAGAGCGGAGGGACGGATCCGGGGCTCGAGCCTCAGCATGCGGTCAGGCCCCGCCGTTCAGGATGCGGCATCGGCAGGCTCCCTTCTGTCCGACGCAAAGCCGCCTCCCATCATCCGTCCTATCTCCTCTGCGCCGAGTGCCTGCGCCGGGCGTTGCGGCGACAGGCGGCCGCCGGCAAGGACCGCAAGGGTATCGGAAATCTCGACGAGTTCATCGAGATCCTGCGAGATGACGAGGACGGCGGCGCCACGGCCGGCAAGTTCACGCAAGGCGCGACGGATGGCAGCGGCGGCCCGCGCATCAACACCCCAGGTCGGCTGGTTGACGACGAGAACAGAGGGCTCCTGCAGCATCTCGCGGCCGATGATGAACTTCTGGAGATTGCCTCCCGAAAGTGCTCGCGCCTTGGCATCGGTGCCGGGCGTGCGGACATCGAAGGCGCGGATGATATCGCGCGCGAAGGCCTCGATCCGGCCGAAGCGCAGGAACCCATGGCGGTCGAGCCCGCGGCGCACGCGGCCGGCAAGGAAGGCGTTCTCGGCAAGCGTGAGATCCGGTGCGGCAGCATGGCCGAGCCGCTCTTCGGGCGCGGCGAGAAGGCCAAGACGCCGTCGCGCATTCGGCCCGAGCCTGCCTGCCGGCCTGCGGCCGATGAGTATCGTGTCCGGTGCGGTGCGACGCTCGCCGGACAGGACCGCGAAGAGCTCCTCCTGCCCGTTGCCCGCGATACCGGCAATACCGAGCACCTCTCCCGCCCGCAGGTCGAAGGTGATGTTGCTGAGCGTGGTTCCATGCGGATGGTCGGCGGGAAGATCGAGATTCCGGACAGAGAGGCGGCTCTCGCCCGGCTCGAAACGGTGGTCGGGTGGCTCGACCAGACGCTCGCCGATCATCATCTCCGCGAGCGAGCGCGCAGTCTCCGCGCGCGGCGTGCAGCTGGCAACCACGCGGCCCGCCCTGAGCACGGTGGCCCGATCACACAGCGCGCGGATCTCGTCGAGCTTGTGGGAGATGTAGAGGATGGCGCAGCCCTCGGCCGCGAGGCGGCGGAGCGTGGCGAAGAGTGGCGCGACCTCGCCGGGCGTGAGAACCGAGGTGGGCTCATCCATGATCAGCAGTCGCGGATCCTGCAGGAGACAGCGCACGATCTCGACCCGCTGGCGCTCGCCGACCGATAGATCGCCGACAAGGCGGAAGGGATCGAGAGCGAGACCGTAATCCTCGGAAACCTTGCGGATACGGCTGGCGAGCTCGCTCGTCCGTAGCGGCTTCTCCATGCCGAGCGAGATGTTCTCGGCCACCGTCAGTGCCTCGAAGAGCGAGAAGTGCTGGAAGACCATGGTGACCCCGGCCCGGCGTGCATCGACAGGGCCCTGCGGGTGATATGGCGCACCTGCAAGACGCATCTCGCCTGCGTCCGGGTGAACGAGGCCGTAGATGATCTTGACGAGCGTCGACTTGCCGGCGCCGTTCTCACCCAGGAGAGCATGAATCTCGCCGGGCTCGACGGTGAAGGAGACGTCGGCATTGGCCTGGACGCCACCGGGATAGCTCTTGGAGATGCCGCGGACCTCGAGAAGTGCGGTCATATCGACGATCCGGCAAAAAATGCGGGGCTCCCCGACGAGCAGGCATGCGACCCGGCGCGTCGCAAGAACGGTCGAGGACCGGAAGCGAAGCGGCAGGGGATATCAATCGGATGCGGACTCGGACCGGGCATGGTTCCCTTCGCGGACGGATGTCAGTCAGTCAGCACGGAAAGGAAGCGGCTGGCAAGTCGTCCATGCAGCGCCCGGCCGCGGCGGGGTTCCGGAAACGACAGAAGAGTGATCATGGCCGCAGATTTCTTCTCGGGATCAAGACCAGCCCCTGCCTCTGGCGTTAACCATGGTCGAACCTTCGCCGGTACAGGGGCCGGATCGCACGATCGCGCGACCGGTCAATTGCGATTGCCTCGACGGATGCGGCGGCTATGGTCACGATCATGACTGGTCCGAGCTTCATCCACCTCCGCGTTCACTCCGCCTATTCGCTCCTCAAGGGAGCATTACCGCTGAAGGCGATCCCGAAGCTCTGCGTGGCCGACGGGATGCCGGCGGTGGCGGTGACGGATTCGGGGAATCTGTTCGGCGCGCTCGAATTCTCGGAAACGGCAGCAAGGGCGGGCGTGCAGCCGATCATCGGCTGCGAGATCGACCTTGCCTACGCCCCGGCAGCGCGGCCCGGGGAGAAGGCCCCTGCCCCGCGCCCGGTCGTGCTGCTCGCCCAGTCGGAGCGCGGATATCTCAATCTGATGGCGCTCTCGTCGGCGCTCTATCTCGAGTCAGGCGAGGAGAACCAGTGCCTCAGCCTGGAGCGTCTTTCCCGCAATGCGGAGGATGTGATCTGCCTTACGGGGGGCGCTGGCGGGCCGCTTGGCCAGCTGGTGCTAGACGGGCAGGCGGAAGCGGCGGCCGATCTGGCCCGGCGGCTCGCTTCGATATTTCCCGAGCGGCTCTATGTCGAACTCCAGCGCCATCCCGGCGGGGAGGGCCGCCGGACACCGGAGGAAGCCGCGAGCGAGCGCGGGCTCGTCGGGCTCGCATATGATCTCGACCTGCCGCTGGTCGCGACGAACGACGTGCATTTCGCTGATCCATCCCTCTTCGAGGCCTCGGACGCGCTCCTGTGCATCGCGGACGGGGCCTATGTCGATCAGCCGGGACCGCGGCGGCGGCTGACGCCGGAGCACTGGTTCAAGCCCGCTGCCGCGATGGTCGAACTGTTCGCCGATCTGCCGGAGGCGGTGGCAAATACCGTGGAGATCGCGAGACGTTGCGCCTACCGGCCGAAGAAGCGCAAGCCTATCCTGCCGAAATTTGCGGATGACGAGGTCGAGGAGTTGCGGCGGCAGGCCCGTGAGGGGCTGAAGGCGCGGCTCGCCGTCATTCCCCATGCGGCACCGGTCGAGGAATACGAGAAACGCCTCGAATACGAACTCGGGATCATCGAGGGGATGGGCTTCCCCGGATATTTCCTGATCGTCGCCGATTTCATCAAATGGGCGAAGGCGCATGATATTCCGGTGGGGCCGGGGCGCGGTTCTGGCGCAGGCTCGCTTGTTGCCTATGCATTGACGATCACCGACCTTGATCCGCTTCGCTACAGCCTGCTCTTCGAGCGGTTCCTCAACCCCGAGCGGATCTCGATGCCGGATTTCGACATCGACTTCTGCATGGACCGGCGCGAGGAGGTGATCGCCTACGTGCAGGAGAAATACGGGCGCGACCGGGTTGCGCAGATCATCACCTTCGGCGCCCTGCTGTCCAAGGCGGCAGTGCGCGACGTCGGCCGCGTCCTGCAGATGCCCTACGGGCAGGTGGATCGGCTCTCGAAGATGATCCCGGTCGAGGGCGTGAAGCCCGTCTCCGTCGAGAAGGCCCTTGCCGACGAGCCGAGGCTTCGTGAGGAAGCCCGCCGCGAGCCGCAGGTGGCCCGGCTCCTCGGCATCGCGCAGCAGGTGGAAGGGCTTTTCCGCAACGCATCCACACATGCGGCAGGCGTGGTGATCGGCGACCGCCCGCTGGTGGAACTCGTGCCGCTCTACCGCGACCCGCGATCGGACATGCCGGCCACCCAGTTCAACATGAAATGGGTCGAGGAAGCGGGACTCGTGAAGTTCGATTTCCTCGGGCTGAAGAACCTCACGGTGATCCAGCAGGCGCTCGACTTCCTGAAGGCTGCGGGGAAGCCGGTGGACATCTCCGCCATCCCGCTCGACGATCCGAAGACCTACGAGCTTTACACGAGCGCCAACACGGTCGCCGTGTTCCAGGTGGAAAGCGCCGGCATGCGCGCGGCGCTGCGGCAGCTCAAACCGACCTGTATCGAGGACATCATCGCCCTCGTCGCCCTCTACCGGCCGGGGCCGATGGAGAACATCCCGAAGTTCTGCAACGTCAAGAACGGGCGCGAGGAGCGGGATTTCCTCCACCCCTCGATCGATCCGATCCTCGACGAGACCCAGGGCATCATCGTCTACCAGGAGCAGGTGATGGAGATCGCCCGGAAGATGGCCGGGTACTCGCTCGGCGGCGCCGACCTTCTCAGGCGTGCGATGGGCAAGAAGATCAAGGAGGCAATGGACGCCGAGAAGCCGAAGTTCCTCGAGGGAGCCGCGGCGAACGGGGTTCCGAAGGCGAAGGCGGAGGAGGTGTGGAACCTGCTCGAACGCTTCGCGAACTACGGGTTCAACAAGTCGCATGCCGCCGCCTACGCGCTGGTGAGCTACCAGACGGCCTGGCTGAAGGCGAACCATCCGGTCGAGTTCATGGCGGCGGTCATGAACTGCGACATCCATCTCACCGACAAGCTCTCGGTCTACAAGAGCGAGGCGGACCGACTCGGCATCGAGATCGTGCCGCCCTGCGTCAACCGCTGCGACGCGGAATTCGCAGTGGCGGAAGGCCGCATCCTCTATGCGCTGGGCGCGCTCAAGGGGGTTGGTCTGGAGGCGATGCGGCTGATCGAGACAGCGAGGAAGGAAGGCGGCCCGTTCACGGATCTGTTCGACCTCGCGCGGCGGGTGGACCTCCGCCGCGTCGGCAAGCGCCCGCTCGAGATGCTGACCCGTTCGGGCGGGTTCGATGCGCTGGAACGCAACCGGCGGCGGGTGATCGAGAGCCTCGACATACTGGTCGGTTATTCCGGTGCGACGCATGACGAGCGCACCTCGGCGCAGGTGAGCCTCTTCGGCGACGCCCCGGAGGCCCTGGCACTCCCGCGGCTGCCGGAGGTCGAGGACTGGACGGCGGTAGAACGCCTTGCACAGGAGCATGCGGCGGTCGGGTTCTATCTCTTGGGCCATCCACTCGACGATTATCTTGGCGCGCTGAAACGGGAACGGATCATGACCTACGCCGAGCTCGTCCGCACGGCACGCGCCGGCACGGCGGCGGGGCGGATCGCAGGAACGGTGGCCACGCGCGAGGAACGCAAGTCGGCTCGCGGCAACCGCTTCGCCTATGTCCGGCTCAGCGATCCGACCGGGCTGTACGAGGTGACGATGTTCTCGGACGTGCTCGAGGGGGCGCGCGATCACCTCGAGCCAGGACAGAATGTCGTGCTCGCCGTCGAGGTGATGATCGAGGGCGACGAGATAAGGCTCCGGGCGCGCGGTGTGCAGCCTATCGACGCGGCGCTGCGTCATACTGCGAGTGTCGGTCTCAGGATCTATGTCGATCAACCCGGGGCAGCCAGATCGCTCGCAACGCGGCTTGCCCATGCAGCGCAGGAATCCGGCGGACGCCGGCGCGGACCTGTCAGCCTCATCCTGATTGATCCTACCCTGCCGGGTGAGGTCGAGTGTGCTCTTCCTGATCCCTACCCGATCACACCCCGGGTCATCGGCGCCATCAAGGGGATTCCCGGCGTACTTCATCTCGAGGAAATCTGAGCGTCAATGGGATCGAAACATTCCTCCCCTTTCATGAAGACCCCGAATCAGGCTTAATCAATGCCAATCGCTTTGCGACAAGACAGTGACGATGGACGGAGGATTGCCCGGTACAGGCGGGTTTCTCGTGCGGGAGGTGCAGATCCCAATCCTCAGGAGGCGGGAGTATCGGGATGACGGTGCGAAGAAACTTGTCGTCCGGTGCAGTGAATGCCTCAGATGGTCTCGCCCACCACAAGCGTGGCCGCTCGGCGCCCAACCTCGACAGGAACTGGCCCGTCGCGGGATCTATGCTTGGCAAAAACCCGCTTCTCCGGCTGACCAGATGCACGTATCAGGATTGACAGAACTCAACGGGGGACCGTGATGCCAGGTCACGCGCCGATCTGTTTCCAGACCTTTCACGCTGCACGAGCACGTCTGCGCGAGGCAGGCACTCCCCGGACAGAAGATCTGATCGAGAGTTATGGGCATATCGGCGAATTGCTGGCCATCTATGCGGAACGGATCGACGCCCTCGGCGAGACCGATCGCGAGATAGACCAGTTGCTGGCACTGCAGTCTGCCATCCTCGCCAACGTTGCAGCGCGTCCGGCCACGGCCATCCACGAGGTGATCGACAAGCTCGTGCTCTGGGCCGAAGCGCGGGAACCGGAGAGCGAGGACGGGAGCCCGGAAGATGCCCTCGTCCTCTCGGCCCTGCGCGATCTGCAACGTCTGCTTGCATCAGCCTGAAGGCTCTCGCACAGGTTGTCGCCGACAAACGAAAAGGCAGGCCTGAGGCCTGCCCTTCTGGCTGCCGCACCCGGGAGCGGGTCGGCGCTTCTGATTGTCAGGCGGCCTCGGCAGACCGCTGGCGCTCGCTCTCCTCCCGGCTGAGGGCAACGGAGGTGCGCACGCCGCGGCGGACGAACTCCATCATCCCCTTCACCGTACGCTCGTTCGGCTCGATGCCCGCACAGGTAAGGACCTCGCGCCCATCCTTGGAGCGAGCCCAGCGGGCAATGACCTCAGGGCCGTTCCCATACTTCTTGTCGTCGGCAATGGCATCGTCGAGTGCTGCGAGGACCACGGCCGCGAACAGCTTGCGCGCACGCGAACCCTGATCATTCGCATACGCAGTCGCATCCACGTAATCGAACATTACGCTTCTTCCTCTCTCATTCACGTGTCAAAGGTTGGCGCACTATGACGATCCGGCGACGATTGTGCATTGCCATTTGGTCGATGGCCGACATGCACCGAACGTATAGCGTCGAGGCCCCGCATATAGGGCGGAGTGTTATGCAATGCAACACCTTGGCGACCTTTCTTGCAGCACAAGCCCTAGTGCTCAAGCCGGCGTGAACCGCGTGAAAGGGGCGTTGGGTGGGACACTCGTTCCACGGGCGGCGCTCGGAAACGCACTGAACCGCACGGAGTTCCGAATCTGACGGAAAATTGCACGGTGTCTCAGCGGACCTTCTCGAAGAGGGTTCCCGAGAACATCTCGCAGCCATTGCTCCCCTGCAGGCTGAAGCCGAGTGCCTCCGGTGCCACCTCGCATTCGACAGGGAACTCGAGCCAGCCAGTATCGCCCTCGACCCTGTCAAGCGTAAGCCTTCCTTCCTCCACCGTGTAGCGTCCGGTCACCTCCTCGCCGCTATCGGCGTTCGCCATCTCGAACCGTCCATCCGATGTGAAACGGGCAGAGACGGGCCCCATCCGGTACTGGCCGGGAAGAATGCCGGCCGCCACGGCGCGATCGAGGGCCGCGTCCTGGCCCAGCAGCTCGGCGATCCGCGCCTCGACCTGCGCCGCCTCGTCACTACGGGCCGCCAAAGTCGCGGAAAGTTCCAGGAGGGCGGCTTGCAGGGTCTCGCGCTGCGCACGTGCCGCGTCCGTGTCGTCGATCAGCACGGCGCGGCGTTCCTCGAGCGTCCGGACCTGTTCCTCGAGTCCCGCCTGCTCGGCTTCGATCCGGGAGAAGGCCTCGCGTGCGGCCGCAAGTTCGACTTCGAGCTGCGCCTCGGCCTCGCGCGCGGCCTGCAACCGCTCCTCGGCCGCGAGCGCCTCCTGCGACCTGGCGGCGGCGTCCTCGTTCAGCCGGGCAAGCTCGGCGCGAATTTCGGCTTCCTGGGTGCGGGCGGCCTCCAGGCGCTCACCGACGGCACTGAGCTCGCGGGTTCGGGCGACGAGGCTCCTCTCGGCCTCGGCAAGCCGCTCATCAAAACTGCCGAGTTCCTCCCGGAGCGGCGCGAGTTCCGCGTCGAGTGCGCGAAGTGCCTGCTCACCGAGCCCGAGCTGCTGGTCGAAAGCTGCGAGTTGCTGGCGCTCGGCGGCCATCACGGCCTGCACCGCACGTCGCTGGGCGTCGTTCCGGGCAAGAAGGGCGGCGCGTTTCTCCCCGATTGCCTGCCGCTCGGCAGCGAATTCCGATTCTATCGCATCCCGCTCGGCCTCGAGTTCGTCCCGCTCGCTGCGGAGGGTGTCGACGATGGTCTGGAGTTCATCGCGTCTGCCGGCAGTGTCCTCGAGCATGGCGAGTTCGCTGCGGGTCTCGGCATGCGCGCCGCGCTCGGCTTCCAGTGCTGCGGCAAGCTCGTCGTGAATCGAGCCGCGGTCGAGCCAGAAGAAGATTGCAAGGCCCCAGCCGATCACTGCGAGAATGGCGAGGAGGATGCCCGCGCTCCGCCCCTGCCCCGTTGCCGCGCTGTCTGCCATCACCCGTTCCCCCGCCTTGCCCGCCGATGTCCGCCGATCGACGCACGGCCGCGCAGGATGCGGCAGCCGGCATCATCCGCTCCAACGGAGGGCGTGGCGCTCCGGTTCCACGACGGAGACGGAACGGCAGATACGGAACGGCGGGCCGGAGCCCCGGAACTCAGCGACGAGGGCGGGGAGTCTGACCGGCAGCCTGCTGGCGGCGGATGTCCTCGGCAGCGCTCATCACGGTCGCGAGACGCCGGTTCGACGGCGGATGCGTCGACCAGAGGCTCTGCGGACCGCTCGACACCGGCATCCGGGCGAACATCATCGCGCCACGGGCGGGATCGTAACCGGCACGGGCAGCGATATAGGCACCGACGGTGTCGGCCTCGAGCTCGAAGGTCTGCGAATAGACGCGCTGCCCGGCGAAGGCGCCGAGATCCGCCGCCTGGGACGCGAGTCCCTCGCCGCCCCCGCCGGCCGCCTGGGCAAGCGTGCCGAGGATCAGCGCACCGAGGGCGACGTTGGTCTGCTGGCGGGCAATGTGGCCGGCGATGTGGTGGCCGGTCTCGTGGGCGAGGACGAAGGCGATCTCGTCGGCGTTGCGGGTGTCGGCCAGCAGCGACGAGGTCATCACCACGAGCGGCCTGCCGTCCCTGCCGATGGTCTGGAAGGCGTTCGGCGGCGCATCCGGGTCCTCGGCGAGACGGATCTCGAAGTCGCAGTAGTTCGCCGGCCGGCCGGGATTCTCCTCCCGGCAGAAGGTCTCGGAAACCGCCTCGATCCGCGGCGCGACGCGGTTCCAGTCGGCGCGGGCGGCGCTGTAGGAGCGCACGGGACCGGCAGCGGCCGGCTGGAGCGCGGTGAGCGAGCTACCGCTACCGCCGGGAGCTGACGGAATGTCGTAGGCAGGCCCGCAGGCGATGACGAGGCCGGCGAGCAGGAGGGAAGCGTGGCGGATCATCAGCGGGAATCTCCGGCTACTCGGAACTGGTACGACCGGGTCCAGAAGTGGCGCGGGATGCGGGGTTTGTCCAGCAGGCCGCGCTCAGGCGCGGGATTCTGCCGGATGGCGCAGGGCTTCGGGAAGCTCGCGCCGGCTGTTGAGGACACGCCAGACGTCGATGAACTCGCCGGCCTCGCGGAAGAAGACGCGGTGGGGGAAGCTGCGGACCGCAAGGGAGCGCAGCCCGGGGATGCCGAGGGCCTCGGCATAGGCGAGGGTGCCAGCACCACGCGTGCGGGCGATCTCGTAGCAGGCACGGTCGATCGCGTCGATGAAGGCAAGCGCGATGCCGAGACCGGAATCGGTGCGGTAATGGCCGGCGGCGGCGAGGATGTCGGCCCCGGCGGCGGGCCGCAGGCAGACCCGGCGGGGCGCTGGCCGCGCGCTCACGGCGCCGCCGGTCCGCCGCGGGAGCGCAGCGTGGCGCGGACGGAGGCGAACCACTCGTCATCGACGGCGGCGGGCGGACCGGAATCCGGCCCCTCCATCAGCAGGGCGCGGAGCATCACCCGATCGCGTTCCCGACGGACGAGCTCGCGGATGTAGGCGGCGGCATTGGCATAGCCTTCGGCCTCGACCTCGCGGTCGATGAAGGCCCGGAGGGCATCGGGAAGGGTGACGGTCACGCTCGACATGCGGGCTTGGTAGAGCCTCGCGCGGGTCGCGGCAAGGGCGACGGGAGGAGCTGGCGGCGTTTCCGCCGCCGGTCCGCGGGGCGGAGTGCAGGGCATGGCGGGGCGTGGGCCGGGACCGTGGGCAGGAAGGCGCCCACGCGTGAAAACCAGATCAAGCCATTGATTTCACTAGAGAACAGAGTACTACCCAAGTGTTAATGCCCGTGAAGGACAATGGCCGAGCGGCAAAAGGATGCAGCCGGAACTTCTCCTCGCCGAGGCAGCGCAAGGGCCATTGCGGGGAGCAGCTGCCCCGGGATTGACGCTCGTATCAATCAACTGCTCCCGGATGACCTCAATTCACCGTCACACACCGCCAGTCTGAGAATGGATCGCTAACCAATCCTGACGAATTCCTTGCCTGATACTTGGCGGACTGCCAACGTGGATCCGGAGATCCTTTTCCTCTCCAGCATCAAGACAGTAATCGGCATGACAAGATATCTGGCCTTATCCGTAGCGGGCATGCTTGTGGCCGCGTCTGGCGCGTGGGCCCAGGCGTTCGGGCTCGCGCCGGGAGTCCCGCTCTCCGCCCTCGAGGTGACCGAGGAACTGGGGGGAAACCTGTACACGATCGACGTACCGTCCCCCCACCGGGAATTCGAGTTCTACGTCGCGTATGTAGGCTCGGCGGCCGGATTGTGCATGGTCAGAGGCGTGGGCATCGACCACGAGAGCGACAGATATGGCGACAGTCTCCGCTCGGCCTTCGGCAAGCTCGAGAGCCTCCTCGAAAACAAGTACGGGAGGTTCTACAAGGGCGATTTCCTGAAGGACGGATCGATCTGGAACGAACCCCACGAGTGGGTCATGGCCGTCGCCCAGAACGAGCGGGTCTACCAGGCCGTCTGGGACCGTGAAGAACGCTCCATGCTTCCGGATGAAGTTCATGACATCATCCTGTCGGCAAGCGCGCTGGACAGCGACACGTCCTATCTCGTCCTTCAGTACCGGTTCTCGAACAAGGATCAGTGCGACGCAGAGCTCGAGGAGCTGGACGCTGAAGCCCTCTAGGCTGCCGGGCTTCCCGCTCCTTCGAGCAGCGTGCGGAATTCCCGCCATTCCCCCTTCGACATGCCCGAGTTCTCCTGCGTCACCGTCTCGCCGGCGAGCATGCGGCGCAAGGCGTCCATGCCCTGGCGGGAGAAGGTGACGGCGTTGAGACGGTAGTCCTCGAAGGCTTCCCAGGCGAACGGGACCCAGGTGCGGGTGATGTCGCAGATGGCTTTGGCGTAGACGCGGATCTCGTACTGCGCGTGGGGATCGGCGCGCAGGCGCAGGAAGTGGAAGAGATTGTGGAGGTCCACCTTCCAGTACCACTGCGTGTAGATCGAGGCCGGGAGGGTCATGCGGGCAAGCTCGCGGGCGAGGCCGGTCTGGCCCTCGGTCGAGAGCATCGCCTCGTAATGGTCGTAGGCGCGGCTGGCGTCGTCGCGGAGAATGCGGAGGACGCGCTCGGCTTCCTCGGGGGGCAGGGACTCGCCGCGGCCCTGGTTGTTGAGACTCGACTGGGCGGCGAGATGCTCGGGCGCGGGCGTGTAGAACTCGCGGTCGAGGATCGAGTAGCGGGCGCTGTATTCGTTCACGTTGGCGGTGCGGTGGCGGATCCACTGGCGGGCGACGAAGACCGGCAGTTTCACATGGAGCTTGATCTCGCACATCTCGAAGGGGGTCGAGTGCCAGTGGCGCATGAGATAGCGGATCAGGCCGCGGTCGTCGCGCGCGGTCTTCGTGCCCGCGCCGTAGGAGACCCGCGCCGCCTGCACGATGGCGGCGTCGTCGCCCATGTAGTCGACCACGCGGACGAAGCCGTGGTCGAGGACGGGGATCGGCTGGCCGAGACGTTCCTCCATGGCCGGAACGGTAGCGCGGCGCGTGGGTTGGGGATCGCTCATGGAGGGGACCTTTCACTCGGGTGGGGAGTCGGGTCATACCATCCTGTGAGAACATTGCGACCCTGCGACAACAATGCGAGAGGAGGACAATCATGAAGATCCGCTACCTGCACACGATGGTTCGCGTCCGCGACATCGAGGAGTCGAAGCGGTTCTACTGCGATCTCCTCGGGCTGAAGGAGGTGCGGCGGACGGAGAACGAGGCGGGACGCTACACGCTCGTCTTCCTCGCGCCTGAGGGGCAGGAGGAGGCGCAGGTGGAACTCACCTGGAACTGGGACCCGGAGGACTACACGGGCGGGCGCAACTTCGGCCATCTCGCCTACGAGGTCGAGGACATCTACGCGATGTGCGAGCGGCTGCAGGCGGGAGGCGTCACC
The DNA here is from genome assembly GCA_029265455.1 of Paracoccaceae bacterium. Classification (GTDB taxonomy): domain Bacteria; phylum Pseudomonadota; class Alphaproteobacteria; order Rhodobacterales; family Rhodobacteraceae; genus Amaricoccus. The sequence continues at coordinate 32,155 of JAJUJF010000003.1, forward strand.
ATCAACCGGCCACCGCGTGATGGACGGATGGCCTTCGTGCGCAGCCCCGACGGGATCTCGATCGAGCTCCTGCAGATGGGCGAGGCCAAGGCCCCGGCCGAGCCCTGGGCCTCGATGCCGAACACCGGCGAGTGGTAGCCGCGTGCCCGGTCCGGGCGGTGGCTAGCGCCGCAGCCCGCGGGTGATCCAGGCTCCGGCAGCGAGGCCGAGGCCGAGGACGCCGAAGGTGGCGGCAACGGAGCGGGGCGATACGGCGTGTTCCCATCCGGGCGTGAGCCGGCGCGGGACGAGCCCGTAATCGACCGCGGCCGCGACACCCGCGGTGACCGCGGCGGCGGTGGCGACCTCGGCCGGCGAGCGGCGGTGGCGGCGGGCAAGCCAGAGCGTCATCGGCAGCGCCCAGAAGATCGCCGCCGCGTGGTTCGTCGCGACGCCGACTGCCGTATGGGCAAGATCGGCATCACGCACCTGCCCGGCTTCGGGGCCGTGGACGAAGTGGCTGGTGGCGTTGACAGGCTGGAGCAATCCCCTGCCCTCGCCCCGGGCAAGGGCAGCAAGTGCCGCGGTCGCGGCCGCATGGGCAATGGTGCCGGTGGCGGCGGCGGCAAGGAGGAGCGAACCCGCGCCCGGGCCGGGGGCGTGTTTGCGGGTGACGAGGCGGAGATCGGCGGTGGTCGGGTCCATGGCACTCACCCGCCGGTCCGGCCGCGCTGGCGCCGATCGGCTCCGCCCTGCGGCAAGGTGCCGTTGCCGGCGTCGCCTTCCGTGGTGCTCTCCCCGTCGGGCAGCGGCCCGTCCGTGCGGGCGAAGCGCCCCTTCGGGTGGCCGATGCCGGGACCGGCCTCGGGATCGTCACGGAGTTCCACGTCGATTTCCGCGTCGGATCCGGGCTGCCAGTTCATGCTCATCGCGGGTCTCCCCTTCTGGTCACAGGGGAAACCGCCTCGGGCGGCGCGGGTTCCGGGAAAGTGTCAGGGGGCCGTCGCGGCGCGGTCGGGATCGAGCCGGGCGTAGATCCGCGTCGCCGGCTCGAGAGTCTCCCACGTGCCGAGGAAACCCGCCTCGACGACGAAGGCCTCGCCCGGGCCGAAGCTGATGGTGCCGTCGGGCCCGTCGAGACGGATGCGACCCTCGAGGATCATGCAGAATTCGGTCGCCGCGCAGGTGACGGTGCGGATGCCGACCTCGTCGGCGACATGCCCGACATGGAAGCGGCCGGAGGCATCGCTGAACGCTTCCCAGGTGGTGGCATTGCCCGTCCCGGAGACGACGTGGTCCTTCGCATGGGGCGTCGCCGTGCCGGCCCCGCTGCGGGTCACGGGATGGATGCGGGAAGGTCTCTCGGTCATTGCGCACGCCCCCTTTCAAAACCCTTCGATGGGTCCTATATTCCGCCTGTCCCCGCAAGGGGACTATGGTGATAAACGCGCACGTAATAAGCGGATCGGACCCGGGGGCGGTACCCGGCGGCTCCACCAGAATCCTTCGTTGGGGGAATATGGGGCCGAAACAGGATCGACGGACGTGTAAAGGTGTTGCTTTCACCCGGCAGGATGCCACCGTTACCGGCTCGAAAAGTACAGTTGCCAACGACAACCGTGCTCCGGTGGCCGTTGCCGCGTAAGCGGTAACCAAACCGAAACCTGAAGTCCTGGGCCTTTGCCGGTCCAGGCGGGGTCCGCAGGCACCTGGCAACAGAAGCCTGCATCCCTTATCCCGTACATTCCGAACCGCCGCTTGCCCGAGCGTTCTCGTACTTCCGCATCTACTCGCAGTTCGCGCTTTTCATCCAGGCAAAGTAATCGCTGCACGATTACTGGGGAAGTTTCGTCACATCGGCATTCATGATTGATCATCGGAACTGCTTGCATTGGCCCGGTACGGGCGCAATAGTCCGCGCCTGGGGAGCGGGTTCGGTTCGGGCCCTTCGGCTTAATGGGCACAGTCGGCTGCCGGAGTTCCGGTACCGATCAGCGAGAACAGCAAGATCCATATGAAGGTCCGCGGTCGCGTGAAGTGGTTTGACATCGGCAAGGGCTACGGCTTCGTGGTTGCCGATGACGAGAAGGGGGATATCCTTCTTCATGGAAACGTGTTGCGTGCGTTCGGCTTCACGTCAGTGGCAGAGGGCGCGGAAATCGATGTCGAGGTCCAGGAGACCGAGCGCGGCCGCCAGGCGGTCGAGGTGATCGAGATACTGCCGGGCGAGGAAGCGCAGGCACCCACACCGGTTGCGCCCCCGAGCGAGGCGCCGCTCGAGCCCGGCCGCGTCAAGTGGTTCGATCGCGGCAAGGGATTTGGTTTCGTCAACATCTTCGGCCGGCCGGAGGACGTTTTCCTGCACATGGAGGTGCTGCGTCAGTTCGGCTATGGCGAAGTGACGGCCGGCGACGTCCTGGCGGTCAGGGTTGTTGCGGGGCCGCGCGGGCCGATGGTGTTCGAGGTGCGGAGCTGGGACTACGTGGCGCGGCATCGGGCAAACGAGGGGGCTGCGGCCGGCAAGACGACGGCTGGCATCGCCTCCCGCGAAGCAGTGGCCGACAACGAAGCGCCGGATGAAGGGAAGCCGGACGAAGGAAGATCGGGCGGCGATGCGACGTGAAGGCGCGCTCCTCGCCGTGATCGCCTGCCTCGCGGGCGCGCCGGCGGCAGCGGAATGCGCGCCGGAGGTCGTCGATATCCGCAGCGCCGGCTCGGAGGTGCGCTTCTCGGTCGAGCTTGCCGATACCCCGGACACGCGGGCGCGCGGGCTGATGTATCGCGAGGAGTTGCCGCGATCGAGCGGCATGCTCTTCATCTATGACACGCCGCAGCGGGCAACGTTCTGGATGGAGAACACGCCCCTTCCCCTCGACATGCTGTTCTTCGACGAGACGGGCGTGCTCGCCGGGGTCCACGAGAACGCCGAGCCCTTCTCGCGCGACGTCATCGACGGCGGCGACGGCATCCGCTATGTGCTGGAAATCAACGGCGGCATGGCCGGGATGCTCGGAATCGCGCCGGGGGCGGAGTTGCGTCACCCGGCGATCGACCCCGGAATTGCCGTCTGGCCCTGCCCGGCGGAGGATGCCGGCTGAGGCTTCGGCCCTGCGGCCAGTTCGCGCTTGTCCACGGCCATGGAACAGGGCTAGAGGAAGCGCGTCGGGGCGTGGCGCAGCCTGGTAGCGCGGCGGTTTTGGGTACCGCAGGTCGCTGGTTCGAATCCAGTCGCCCCGACCATTGCTTCACATCTGCAGTTCCGGCCCGTCCCCGGCAGGAGGATCGCGGGCGCTTTACGCTTTGTTAATCCCTGGCAGGGTAAGAAGGACCTGCCCGCCCCCATCGGGCGCTGCTTGCATGACCCGCTCAGACCCAGGTCTGAACCAGGCGCCCCCTCTCCCCCCAAGAGGGGGCGCAGGCGTTTCGGGAGGGCGGTGGCTCAGGGCAGCAGCGCCCCCGGGTTGAGGATGCCGGCAGGATCGAGAGCCTGCTTGATCCGGCGCATTGCCGCGAGCTTCGCCGGATCGCCGTAGCGAAAGAGATCTCCGGTCTTCAGCCGCCCGATTCCGTGCTCGGCCGAGATCGAGCCGCCGAACCGGTGGCAGAGATCGTGGACCGTCTCCCTGATCCGGTCGCGGAGGCCCTCGTATGCGCCCCTGTCGCGGCCCTCCGCGGGAAACACGTTGTAATGCAGGTTGCCATCCCCGAGATGGCCGAAGCAGTTCACCCGCAGACCGGCATCGATCCTGCCAAGCGCTGCCCCCGCCGTGGCGACGAAGTCGGCGATGCGCCGCGGCGGGATCGAGATGTCATGGCTCGAGATCGCGCCGATGCGGCGGTTCGCCTCGGGAATCGATTCCCGCGCGCGCCAGAAGGCGGCGCGCTGGCTCTCGTTCTGCGCAATCAGCGCGTCCTCGAGGAGCCCGGCATCCAGGGCCTCGGCGAGCGCGGCTTCGAGCCGCTCCGTGCCGGCGGCGCCCAGGCCCGAGCCGGTCTCGACCAGAACCGACCAGGACGGCGGATCGGCGAAGGGGAGCGCGAGGCCGGGCATGGTCGTGGCAAGGAATACGAGACTCTGGCGGTGGATGAGTTCGAAGGCCGAGACCGTCTCGCCCAGCGCGTCGCGGAGCCGGCCGAGAAGATCGAGCGCCACCGCCGGCGAGGCGACCCGCACCCATGCCGTCGCCACTTCCGCAGGCCGGGGGAACAGGCGCAGGCTCGCGGCGGTGATGATGCCGAGCGTGCCTTCGGAGCCGATCAGCAGGCCGCGCAGGTCGTAGCCTGTATTGTCCTTGCGCAGATGCGTGAGGCCGTGATGGATCGAGCCGTCGGCCATGACCGCCTCGATGCCGAGGCAGAGCTCGCGGGCGGTGCCGTAGCGGATGACGCCGATGCCGCCGGCATTGGTGGCGAGGATGCCACCGATCCGGGCCGAACCTTCCGAGGCGAGCGAGAGGGGGAAGACGCGGTCATGGGCCGCGGCGGCGGCACGGGCGTCGGCGAGGATGACGCCGGCGCCGGCGGTCATCACGTTGTCGGCGGGATCGACCTCGGAAATCGTCGACAGGCGTTCGAGCGCGAGGATGACCGGCGCCGGCGGATCGGGCCGGACCTGGCCGCCGACGACACCGGTTCCGCCGCCATAGGGGACGATGCCGACGCCAGCCTCGGCGCAGAGACGGACGGCACGTGCGACGCCTTCGGTGTCGCGGGGCCGGAGCAGGGCCGCCGCCAGCCCGCGGAACCGGCCGCGGGGTTCCTCGAGATAGCGCGGCTCGGGCGGAACGACGCAACCCGGTCCCAGTGCGGCCTCGAGGGCGGCGAGGAAATCCGCGCCGGGCTCGACCCGCTCAGACATTGGTCGGATCCCGGCGGTCGGCACGGCGGTGGGCAAAGAGCAGGTGATCACGCCAGCGCCCGGCAATCTGGAGATAGGCCGACGCCCTTCCCTCGGGCTCGAAACCGGCACGGGCGAGGAGCTTCTGGGAGGCGTGGTTCTCGGGCAGGCAGGCCGCCTCGATCCTGCCGAGGTCGAGCGGGCCGTAGGCGTGGGCGATCACCGCCCGGAGGGCTTCGAGCATGTAGCCCTGGCGCGCGAAATCAGGGCCGATCCAGTAGCCGACATCCGCCATCTGGGCGGGACCGCGGCGGATGTTGTCGAGGGTGATGGCGCCCATCAGCGCCCTGTCCTCGCGCCGTATCAGGAAGAGGGACAGCGCCCTGCCCTCCGCCTGCGCCTGGTGCGCCCAGTAGACGCGGTTGCGATAGGCGCGCCGCGACAGGTAGTCGGCGGCATAGACCGGTTCCCAGGCCCGCAGGAAGTCTTCCGCCGCGCGGCGGAGCCGGCTCCAGTCGAGGTGGTCTCCCATCTCCGGCAGGCGGAGCGTCATCCTGTCGGTCTCGATGATGACGGGCGACGGGCGACGGAACAGCATGAGCCTATGCAGCAAGGCGGGCGACGACCTCCGGCTGGTCAGGCGCGCGTCCGACCGGACCGAGAAGGGCAAGCGCCGGCTCGGACATGCAGAGGCGGGCGGCAAACTCGCGGACGCGGGCAAGATCGACCGCATCGATCTTCGCCACCGTCTCGTCAAGCGGCGGCACCCGGTTCCAGATCGCAAGCAGCCTGGCATTGCGTTCGGCGCGGGCGGAGGGGCTCTCGAGCCCCATGAGGAGCCCTGCCCGCATCTGCGCGCGGGCGCGTTCGACCTCGGCTTCCGTGATGTCGTCTGCGGCGCGGCGAAGCTCGTCCGCGGTGATTTCCACGAAGGGGCGGATCGAGCCGCCGCTGGTGCCGCCATAGAGGGTGATCGAGCCGGTGTCGGCGTAGGCATGGGCCTGAGCGAAGACCGTGTAGCAGAGGCCGCGGGATTCGCGCAGCTCCTGGAAGAGGCGCGAGGACATGCCACCGCCGAGTGCACCGGCGTAGATCTGGGCGACATAGGCATCATCGTCGCGCGCACCCGGCGCCTCGAAGGCAAGCGCGACATGCGCCTGTTCGAGTTGTCTCACCGTGCGGCGCTCGCCGCCGCGGAACCGGGCGGGCGCAGCGGCGGGAGCGGGCCGGGGCGCGAGACCACCGAAGGCCGACTCGACGAGTTTCAGGAACGCATCGGGATCGATCGCGCCTGCGGCCGCGACCACGATCTGCTCGGGGCCGTAATGCTCCGCGACGAAACCGGCGAGATCCTCGCGACGGAAGGCGCCGACGCGTTCGGGCGGGCCGAGGATGGCGCGGCCGAAGGGCTGGTCGGGATAGGAGACTTCCTGCAGCCAGTCGAAGATGATGTCGTCGGGCGTGTCGAGGGCCTGTCCGATCTCCTGGAGGATGACGCCGCGCTCGACCTCGATCTCGGGCTCGGGCATCGACGGCGAGAGCACGATGTCCGCGAGGATGTCGAGGGCGAGCGGCACGTCGGGGCCGAGCACGCGCGCATAATAGGCGGTCATCTCACGCCCCGTGTAGGCGTTGATGTAGCCGCCGACATCCTCGATCTCCTCGGCGATCTGGCGGGCGGTGCGGCGCGCGGTGCCCTTGAAGGCCATGTGCTCGAGGAAATGGGCGATGCCGTTCTGCTCGACGCGTTCGTGGCGGCCGCCGGCGGTGATCCATACCCCGACGGCAGCCGAGGCGAAGCCGGGCATCGGTTCGGTGACGACACGGACACCGTTCCGCAGGCGATGAATGGCAACGGTCAAGTCGTATACCCTTGTCTGATGAGCCCCTTGAGCGCTTCGGCGTTGTTTTCCACATAGGTGACGCGTTCGGGCCGGTCAAAGAGATCGGCCATCCGCACCGGCAGCCGGGGACGAATACCACAGGCTGCCTCGACGGCATCGGGAAATTTCGCGGCATGCGCGGTCGCGAGGGTCACCATCGGCCGGGCGGGATCACCGCGCTGCACGCGCGCGGCATGGAGCCCGACCGCCGTGTGGGGGCAGACGATCTCGCCGGTTTCGCGCCAGGTGCGGGCGATCGCCTCCGCCGTCTCGGCCTCGTCGGCGCGCGCGCTCGAGAAGACGGTGCGGAGCCGTTCAAGCGCGCCCTGGGAGAGGCGGAAACCACCTGACTTCAACTCGTCCATGAGCTGGATGACGGCGGCGCCCTCGCGGTCGAGAAGCTCGAAGAGCAGCCGCTCGAAATTCGAACTCACCTCGATGTCCATCGACGGGCTGATGGTGGGGTGAACCCCCTCGCGCCGGTGCTCGCCGGTCTCGAGGGTGCGGTGGAGAATGTCGTTGCGGTTGGTCGCTATCACGAGGCGATCGATGGGAAGCCCCATGCGCCTCGCGACGTAACCGGCAAAGATGTCGCCGAAATTGCCGGTCGGCACCGTGAAGCTCACGGACCGCGCCGGAGCACCGAGGGCGACGGCGGCAGTGAAATAGTAGACGGTCTGGGCGAGAACGCGGGCCCAGTTGATCGAGTTGACCCCGCCGAGGCGGACCTCGTCCCGGAACTCGTGGTCGTTGAAGAGGTCCTTGACCAGAGCCTGGCAGTCGTCGAAATCGCCGGCAACGGCGATCGCCTGGACGTTCGCCTCCGATGGCGTCGTCATCTGGCGGCGCTGGACCTCCGAGACGCGGCCCTCGGGGAAGAGGATGTAGACCCGCGCCGCCTCGAGGCCGCGGAAGGCCTCGATCGCGGCCGAGCCGGTGTCGCCGGACGTGGCGCCGATGATGGTCACGCGCTCGCCGCGGCGTTTCAGCACCGTCTCGAACATCTGGCCGATGAGCTGCATCGCCACGTCCTTGAAGGCGAGCGTCGGCCCGTGAAACAGCTCGAGCAGCCAGTCGTTCGCCCCGATCTGGACGAGCGGGCAGCGCGCGACATGATCGAAGGAGGCATAGGCGCGGCCGATGATGCCGCGCAACTCGTCGTCATCGAAGGCATCGCCCGTGAAGGGCCGCATGATGCGGAAGGCGGCCTCGTCATAGTCGAGCCCGGCGAGGGCGGCGATCTCCGAAGGCTGCATCTGCGGCCAGGTCTCGGGGAGGTAGAGGCCGCCATCACGGGCGAGGCCGGTGAGCATCGCCTCCTCGAAGGAGAGGCGCGGCGCACGGCCGCGCGTGGATACATACATCATCGGCTTTCCTCCGCGGCGTGCGGCACGTCCTCGCGCCGACGTACGATCCGCCACAACCAGTAGACCGTCATCCCCGCCCAGACGAGCGCCAGTCCGTACCAGGTCACGACATATTCAAGATGCCGGTTCGGGATGTTCACGGTCACCGGCACCGGCATCGGCCCGTCCCCGATCGAGGAGCTGGCGACGACGAGGAGGACCGGCTCGGCATCGAGGGCGCGGGCCATCGCCTCCGGGTCGCGGGCAAACCAGATGTTCTCGTCAGGATCGGGATCGGACGTGAACCGGTCCACCTCCTGCGGCCAGTGAAGCACGCCCTCGACCGTGACCGGGCCGAGTGGCCGCGGCTCGTCCTTCTCGCCGATCGGCACGAAGCCGCGATCGAGGAGCAGGCGCCTTCCGTCCGCGAGCACGAGCGGCGCGATCACCCGGTAACCGACGCCGTGGGGCGGATGCGAGGTATAGACATGGAGCTCGCCCGCGGCGACCTCGCCGCTTTCCCGCACCCGCAGATACTGATGCTCTTCCGGATTTGCCCCCTCCGGCACCGGCACCGGATCTGCCGCGAGCCGCGCCTCGATCCGGGCGATCACGTCCTCCTTCCAGCCCATGCGCTGAAGCTGCCATGTCCCGAGGGCGACCAGGATGGCTGTGCCGAGGACGCCGAAGAGGAGCGGCAGGATCAGGCGGCGGGCCATGTAGCGGGAGGGCCTCCAATGCGAAGGCGCGGGGGGTGCTGCCCCCCGCGCCGGTCACGCTGTCACGCGAGCAGGATTCAGGAACCCCAGATATAGATGATGGCGAACAGGAACAACCAGACGACGTCGACGAAGTGCCAGTACCAGGCCGCGGCCTCGAACCCGACGTGTTTCTCCGGCGTGAAGTCCCCGGCATAGGTCCGGTAGAGGCAGACGATCAGGAAGATCGTGCCGACGATGATGTGGAAGCCATGGAAGCCCGTCGCCATGAAGAAGTTGGCGCCGTAGATGTTGCCGGAGAAGCCGAAGGCGGCGTGGCTGTACTCGTAGGCCTGGAAGATCGTGAACAGGATGCCGAGGCCGATGCCGAGCCAGAGGCCCCATTTCAGATGATCGCGGTTGTTCTCGTGGACGAGCGCGTGGTGCGCCCAGGTCACCGCGCAGCCGGAGCAGAGCAGGACGAGGGTGTTGATGAACGGCAGGTGCCAGGGGTCGAAGGTCTCGATCCCCGCCGGCGGCCAGACGTTGTCGATCGCGTCCATCGGATAGATGGCGTGCTTGATGAACGACCAGAACCACGCGGAGAAGAACATCACCTCCGAGATGATGAACAGGATCATCCCGTAGCGCAGGCCGATCATGACCACCGGCGTGTGGTCGCCGGAGCGGCTCTCGTGGATCACGTCGCGCCACCAGACGTACATGGTGTAGAACACCATGAAGAGACCGGCGAAGAAGACCCATGGCGTGTAGTCGTGGAACCAGAGGACGGCGCCCACAAGCATGATGAAGGTAGAGACCGCGCCCAGGAACGGCCAGGGGCTCGGTGGCAGGACGTGATAGTCGTGGTTCTTTTGGCCGGCCATGATGTCTCTCGTCTTCGTGGTTAACGCGTTGGTTTGATGCCGATCGCAGCCTCGGCAGTAAGGATGCCACCGGTAACGTCGGCCGGAGGCAGAACCGCAGCCTGTCCGTCGACCGGGACCGAAGCCGCCGGCACGTCCGAACGGTGCATCGTGTAGGAAAGCGTGATCGAACGGACCCCGCCCGCCTCGCGGTCATCGACCATTTCCGGATCGACGAAGAAGGTCACCGGCATGTCGATGCGCTCTCCCGGTCCGAGAACCTGCCGCTCGAAGCAGAAGCAGGCGATCTTCGCGAAGTACGGTCCGGCGGAGAAAGGCGCGACGTTGTAGCTCGCGGCACCGACGAGCGTCTCGTCGGTCGGGTTGTAGGCCTCGTAGAACATGAGCCCGGTCTCGCCTATCCGCATCTCCATGGTCCGGACCTTGGGGCGGAACTCCCACGGCATGTCGGGGGCGGTGGAGGCGTCGAAACGGATGGTGACGACCTCGTCAAGGATCTCGCCCCGGCTCTCGGCCGCGACCGAGGTGGTGCCGCCATAGCCGGTGACGCGGCAGAACCAGTCGTAGAGCGGCACCGCGGCATAGGCGGCGCCGAGCATCAGCGGAGGAACGAGAAAGAGCGCATAGGCGGTCCGGCGGACCTTGTTCGACTTCTTCATCGGTCAGTCCTCTGCCACTGCCGCGGCCGGCTCCTGCAGCTGCACGCCGCGGATCGCGTGTCCCGCGTCGAGCTTCACGATCGTGACCATGAACACAAGCAGCACGAAGGCACCGAGGCTGATGCCGAGGCCGAGATTGCGGCTGCGGCGGCGGACATGGAGCTCGTGGGTGACGGGTCGCATCGGAATCCCTCCCTCAGATCAGCTTCGGCCAGCCGGCAGGCGCAAGGCCGAAGGCGGCGAGGATTGCCTCGGCCAGAAGAAGGCCGAAGATCAGCGTCAGATACACGATCGAGAAGGCGAAGAACTGCTTCTCGGCGCGATAGGAATCGGCAGCGGCCGCTGCCTCTTCACGGCGCCAGAGGCGCCAGGCGCCATGCAGGAAGACGAGGCCCAGGACGACGGCACCGGCAAGGTAGAGCGGTCCGCCGACCCCGCTCACACCGAGCGCGATGCTGACCGGCACGACCAGCATCGTGTAGGCGAGGATCTGGTTGCGGGTCACCCTCTCGCCCGAGGTGACCGGCAGCATCGGCAGCCCGGCCTCGACGTAATCGTCATTGCGGAAGAGCGCCAGCGCCCAGAAATGCGGCGGCGTCCACAGGAAGATGACGAGGAACATCATCACGCTCTCGACGGAGATCCCGCCCGTCGCCACGGCCCAGCCGATCATCGGCGGGAAGGAACCCGCGGCACCGCCGATGACGATGTTCTGGGGCGTCGCCCGCTTCAGCCACATCGAGTAGATCACCGCGTAGAAGAAGATGGTGAAGGCCAGGATCGCCGCCGACAGGAAATTCGCGAAGAGCGCGAGCATCACCACGGCAAAGACGCTCAGCGTGACGCCGATTGCCAGTGCCTCGTCCCCGGCGACCCGCCCCGAGGGGATCGGACGCCCTGTCGTCCGCCGCATCACCGCGTCGATGTCCTGATCCCACCACATGTTGAGGGCGCCCGCGGCACCGGCGCCCACGGCGATGCAGACAAGCCCCGCGAAGGCGATCACCGGATGCACGGATACGGGCGCGGTGGCGATGCCGACGAGCGCCGTGAAGACCACGAGCCGCATCACCCGGGGCTTCAGAAGCTCGAAATAATCGCCGAACTGCGCCTCGTGGGCCTCGGCTCCGGTGGTCAGGCTTGCGTTGCTCATTCACATCTCCGCCGCGGTTGTCGCCGCGGCAGCCTTCCGATGCTCCCAAGGCGGCGCCAGCCCTGTGCCTGCTGGCGCCGCCCCTTTCCTTCCGGCAGCCGATTCAGCGTGCCGCCGCGACTTCCTGCTCGGGCCGCGAACCGCCGAACTCGCCGATCGCCCAGTCGAGCCACTCCTCGTAGGCTTCCTCGCTCACCACCTTGACGGTGATCGGCATGAAGCTGTGGTCGAGGCCGCAGAGCTCGGAGCAGAAGCCGAAATAGATGCCCTCGCGCTCCGCCCGGAACCAGGTCTCGTTGAGACGGCCCGGAACCGCGTCCATGTGCACGCCGAAGGAGTTGATCTTCCAGGAATGGATGACATCGGCGCCCGTGACCTGGAGGCGGACCGTCTTGTTCACCGGCACCACCATCGCGGTATCCGTGGCCATCAGGTAGTGGGACTGCTCATAGCCGGCCGCCTCGAGCTCGTCCTGCTGGAGCAGGAAACTCTCGTAGCCGAACTCGTAATCCGGGTACTCGTAACCCCAGAACCACTGGTAGCCGGTCACCTTGATCGTCAGATCCGACTCGGGGACGTTGACCTGCTTGAACAGCACCGGCAGCGCAAAGGAGCCGATCACGATCAGGACCAGCACCGGGCCGAGCGTCCAGGCCACTTCGAGCCGGGTGTTGTGCGTGAACCTCGCCGGATTCGGGTTCGTCCGGCGATTGAAGCGGACGACGCAGAAGAGGACGAGGAAGATCACGAGGAGGACGATCCCGAGCATGATGTAATGCACGAGATACGACACCCAGTGCGTGTCGTGGGCGACAGGCGAAGCCGCCGGCATGTAGCCGGTGCCGCCCTGAACCGGCTGGCCCACCACCTCGAGCGGCGGCAGGTTGCCCCAGATCTGCACGTTCTCGTCGTCGCGCGGGGAGACCGGCGCGTCCTCGGCCGGCGCGGCCACGGCCTCGGTTTCCTCGGCGACGTCGGCCTGGGCCTCCGGATCATCCGGCTGCTCGCCCACACGCGGATCGTCGGTGTCGGGTGCCTCGCCGGGAAGCTCGAGGACGGGCTCCTCGACTCGCGGCTGCTCCGGATCGATGATGCCCGTTTCCGCTTCCTGCGCCGTAAGGGCAGTCGGGGAGAGCAATGCGAGTGATAGGAGGAGCGCCGTGCCGAAGCTAGCCGTCTTCATGCCATCGTTCCCATACGCTTTGGCGATTCCGCGCGACCCTGGCCTCGCTGACCGGGGGATTGGCGGGGAGTCCCCGTGTTGTCTTGCGGCTTGGTGTCAACCATATCCGGGGGGAGTTGACAAGGCTCGCACGCGCGCGTGAACCATGGCCGGGCCCGAATGCTGGACCAAGGTCCCGGATCACCGCCCGGGCAGCGTGTCGTCCATACATCCTGCTGACGGGAGAATGCATGGCTGCCGCCGAACCCCGCTTCCGCCCCTTCGAGACCCTGATCCCGGAGGAATCCGCCCTCGCCTGCCTGCGCGATTCCATTGCCGGCGCCGATGACGGCGAGATATTCCTCGAGCGACGCCGGTCGGAGTCGCTCCTCTTCGACGACGGACGACTGCGAACCGCGAGCTATGACGCGGCGGAGGGCTTCGGCCTGCGCGCCGTCCGCGGCGGGACCACGGGCTATGCACATTCGACCGAGATCTCGGAGGCCGCGCTGAGGCGTGCGGCGGAGACCGCGCGCCTTGCGGTGGGGGATGGCGGCGGCACGCTTGCCGAACCGCCGCTTCCCACCAACCGGCGCCTCTATACCGACCACGACCCCTTCGACGACGCCGATTTCGCGGCGAAGGTCGAGACGCTGCGCGCGATCGACGCCTATCTGCGCGATCTCGACCCTCGGGTGGTGCAGGTGTCGGTCTCGCTCGCCGCATCGATGCAGGAGGTGGAGATTCTCCGCCCCGAAGGCATGCGCTTCGCCGAGGCGCGGCCGATGGCGCGGCTCAACGTGTCGGTGATCGTCGAGGAGAACGGCCGGCGCGAATCCGGCTCCCATGGCAGCGGCGGACGCTACGGGCTCCAGGGCCTGATCGACCCGATCCACTGGCAGGCATCCGCGCGCGAGGCCCTCAGGATCGCCACCGTCAACCTCCGCGCCGAACCGGCGCCGGCGGGTGTCATGGATGTGGTGCTCGGTCCGGGCTGGCCCGGCATCCTGCTTCACGAGGCCGTGGGACATGGACTCGAGGGTGACTTCAACCGCAAGAAGACCTCGGCCTTTGCCGGACTCCTCGGCCAGCGGGTGGCGGCGCCGGGCGTCACCGTCGTCGACGACGGCACGATCCCCGATCGCCGCGGCTCGATCTCGTTCGACGACGAGGGAACGCCCTCCGGCCGCACCGTGCTGATCGAGGACGGCATCCTCACCGGCTACATGCAGGATCGCCAGAACGCGCGGCTGATGGGCGTGGAGGCGACCGGAAACGGCCGGCGGGAGTCCTATGCCCATGCGCCGATGCCGCGGATGACCAACACCTTCATGCTCGGTGGCGACGCGGACCCGCGCGACATCCTCGCGGATCTGAAGGACGGCATCTATGCCGTCGGTTTCGGCGGCGGCCAGGTCGACATCACCAACGGCAAGTTCGTCTTCTCCTGCACCGAGGCCTACCGGGTGAAGGACGGGAAGGTCGGCGCGCCGGTGAAGGGCGCCACCCTGATCGGCGACGGGCCGACCGCCCTCAGGCATGTCCGCGCCATCGGCAACGACATGAGCCTTGATCCCGGCATCGGCAACTGCGGCAAGAACGGCCAGTGGGTGCCGGTCGGTGTCGGCCTGCCGACGCTGCTGATCGGCGGCCTCACCGTGGGGGGCAGCGCCACCTGATCATCTGCCCGGCCCGGCCTGCATCTGCGCGGCCGGGCCCGCCCGCCGATGCTCCCCGGGCATTGC
>JAJUJF010000150.1 GCA_029265455.1 Paracoccaceae bacterium
AACCCTGTCCGGAAGTCGCCAGCACCTCAGCGCCGGTGACAGGCGGGGATATAGACCCCACGATCCGGACCCGCAAGACCCAAAAACCACCAAAACCGGAAAATTCCGCAAACCACTCAAAAACAAGCGAAAATACCAGAAACACAACAAACAGAAGGAAGTGAGCCGGCTTTCCCGTCGCGACGGCGCGCGGGGACGAGGCCCGATTGACGCTCCCGCGCGTCCTCCCTAACCATCCCGGAGGCAAGTTCCGGGGTATCGGGCCTCGCCGGAATCACGTCATGGGATTGCCTGTATGACCTGTATGAATCGCCGCCGCTTCCTTCTTCTTGCCTCTCTTCTGCCCGCGGTCTCCGCCTGTGCGCCGGGCGGGGGGACCGGCTTCGGTGAGTTCGGGTCCGGCAATGCCGACACCGTTCTCGATGTCGCGAGGCGCAACGGATCAGGCACGTTCGGCACTCTTGCGGAAAGGGCAGGGCTGGGCGAGAGGCTGGGGGGCAGCGGGCCATTCACCATCTTCGCGCCGACGGATGCGGCCTTCCGCGCTGCCGGCCTGCGGAGATCGGACGAGGAGGAGCTCCGCCGCATCATCGGCTATCACATCGTCCCGGGACAGATCGGATCGAGCTTCATGGAAGGGCTCGAGATGAATCACCTGACCGCGTCCGGCGCGACCTTGAGCATAGATGGACGGGGTGACGTCATCCGCGTCAACGACTCCCGCGTCCTGCGTACCGATCTCGTGGCAGGAAACGGCGTGGTCCACATCATCGACCGGGTGCTGCGGCCGGAATGAGCGGGAGCGCCGGACGACGCTCCCGCTTCCGTTCAATGGACGAGCGCGGATCTCGGCGCCTCGCTCGGCTCGCCGATGATGAGCCCGTCGGGCCCTGCGCTGATCCTCACCGTCGCACCATCGAGCACCTCGCCCGCGAGGAGCTTTTCGGCGAGCGGATCCTGCAGCGCCTTCTGGATGACCCGCTTCAGCGGCCGTGCCCCGTAGACCGGATCGTAGCCGCGATCCGCGAGCCAGGTCCGCGCGCTCTCGTCCACGTCGAGCGTGATCTTCCGCGGAGCCAGGCGCCGCGCGAGGATGTCGAGCTGGATCGCGACGATGCCGTCCATGTTCTCCCGGCTCAGCCGGTCGAAGACGACGATCTCGTCGAGCCTGTTGAGGAACTCGGGCCGGAAATGGGCGCGGACCGCGGCCATCACCTCCTCACGCACGCTCGCCACGGACGTCCCCTCCGGCAGCGCCGAGATCGCGTGGCTGCCGAGGTTGGACGTGAGCACGATCAGCGTGTTCTTGAAGTCGACCACGTGTCCCTGTCCATCCGTGAGACGCCCGTCGTCGAGCACCTGCAGGAGGACGTTGAAGACGTCGTGATGCGCCTTCTCGACTTCGTCGAAGAGAATCACCTGGTAGGGCCGGCGCCGCACCGCTTCGGTGAGCACGCCGCCTTCCTCGTAGCCGACATAGCCCGGCGGAGCACCGATCAGCCGCGCGACCGAGTGTTTCTCCATGAACTCCGACATGTCGATGCGGACCATGGCCTGGTCATCGTCGAACAGGAACGCGGCGAGCGCCTTGGTGAGCTCGGTCTTGCCGACGCCGGTCGGGCCGAGGAACAGGAACGAGCCGAGCGGCCGGTTGGGATCGTTGAGCCCGGCCCGGGCGCGGCGCACCGCGTTCGAGACGGCCTCGACGGCATCCCTCTGGCCGACCACCCGCTTGCCGAGCTCCTCTTCCATGCGGAGAAGCTTCTCGCGCTCGCCCTCGAGCATCCGGTCGACCGGAATGCCTGTCCAGCGCTCGACCACCTGGGCGATATGCTCGGGACCGACCGCCTCCTCGACCATCACGCCCTCCTCCTGGGCCTGTTCGGCCTCGGCGAGGTCCTTCTCGAGCTTCGGGATGATGCCGTAGGCGAGTTCACCCGCGCGGGCGAGGTTGCCCTGACGCTTCATGTTCTCGAGCTCGATCCGCGCCTGGTCGAGGCGTTCCTTGATCTCGCGGGCGGAAGCGAGCTTGTCCTTCTCGCGCTGCCAGCGGGCGGTCATCTCCGCCGAGCGTTCCTGGAGCGTCGAGAGTTCCTTCAGGAGTTTCGCCAGCCGGTCCTGGCTCGCCGGGTCCTGTTCCTTCTTCAGGGCTTCGGCCTCGATCTGCTTCTGCAGGATCTCGCGGTCGAGCGCGTCGAGTTCCTCGGGCTTCGAATCAACCTCCATCCGCAGGCGGGAGGCCGCCTCGTCCATCAGGTCGATCGCCTTGTCCGGCAGGAACCGGTCGGAAATGTAGCGGTTCGAGAGGGTCGCGGCGGCTACCAGCGCCGAATCGGTGATCCGCACGCCGTGATGGACCTCGTATTTCTCCTTGATGCCGCGCAGGATCGAGATCGTGTCCTCGACCGAAGGCTCGCTCACGAAGATCGGCTGGAAGCGCCGCGCAAGCGCCGCGTCCTTCTCGACATGCTTGCGGTACTCGTCGAGCGTGGTGGCACCGACGCAGTGGAGCTCGCCACGGGCAAGGGCCGGTTTCAGCAGGTTCGAGGCATCCATCGCGCCTTCCGCCTTCCCGGCTCCGACCAGGGTGTGCATCTCGTCGATGAAGAGGATGACCTCGCCCGCGGCGGCCTGCACCTCGCTCAGGACGGCCTTCAGCCTTTCCTCGAATTCGCCGCGATATTTCGCGCCGGCGATCAGCGCGCCCATGTCGAGGGCGAGCAGCCGCTTGTTCTGCAGTGATTCGGGCACGTCGCCGTTGACGATCCGGAGCGCGAGGCCTTCCGCGATCGCGGTCTTGCCGACGCCGGGATCGCCGATGAGCACCGGGTTGTTCTTGGTCCGGCGCGAGAGCACCTGCATCGTGCGGCGGATCTCGTCGTCGCGGCCGATGATCGGGTCGATCTTGCCCTCTCGCGCGGCTTCCGTCAGGTCGCGGGCATATTTCTTGAGCGCGTCGTAGCCTTCCTCGGCCGAGGCGGTATCGGCGGTGCGGCCCTTGCGCATGTCGTTGATGGCCTGATTCAGGGACTGCGCCGTGACCCCCGCCGACTTCAGAGCATCGTTCGCGCCCGAGCGGACGACGGCGAGAGCGGTCAGGAGCCGCTCGACGGTGACGAAGGAATCCTTCGCCTGTTCGGCCAGCTTCTCGGCCTCGGCCAGCACCTTCGCGGTCTGGGTGTCGAGGTAGAGCTGCGCGGCCCCGCCGGTGACCTTCGCTTCCTTCGCGAGATTGGCCTCCACGGCAGCCTTGGCGAGTGCGGGATCGCCACCAGCGGCGCGGATGAGATTGGACGCAAAGCCCTCACTGTCGTCCAGAAGTGCCTTCAGCAGGTGATCGGGGAGCACCCGCTGGTGATCCTCGCGGAGCGCGATGGTCTGGGCTGCCTGTACGAAGCCCCTCGCGCGTTCCGAGAATTTCTCGAAATTCATCTTTCTCTCCTCAGCATCCCGCGGGGCGCCCTTGGCTCGCCCCGCGCGACCTCCACCTGAGGACCGCCCGTGCGGCACGGCCCTTCGCCGATTGACATGGGATGGCACCTCTGCAACCGCAAGATAACACCCCCAAAAACAGCCGGAGCATGCCATGGCCATCACCTCTCCCGCCGACCGCCTCATCGTCGGCCTCGACCTGCCGCATGCTCCTGCCGCGCTCGAGATGGTCGAGCGGCTGCCGGAAGTGACCTTCTACAAGATCGGTCTAGGCATGCTGACCACCGGCGGCCTTGCGCTCGCGAACGAACTCAAGGATCGCGGCCTCAGGGTCTTCCTCGACATGAAGCTCTTCGACATCCCGGCGACGGTGGAGGCGGCGACGCGAGGACTTGCGCAGTTCGACCTCGATTTCCTTACCGTCCATGGCGATCCGCATGTGGTGCGGGCAGCCGTGGCCGGACGGGGCAGGGCGCCGACGCGGATTCTCGCGGTGACGGTCCTCACGTCGCTCGACCGGAGCGATCTCGACGCGGCGCTAATCCGGGAAGGAAAGGTCGAGGATCTCGTGGTCGAGCGGGCGCGGCGGGCCTTCGAGGCCGGTGCGGACGGGGTGATCGCGAGTGCGCAGGAAGCGGCGGCGATACGCGCGCTTCCGGAGGCGGAGGGACGGCTCATCGTCACCCCGGGGGTGCGGCCCGCGGGGACCGCGAGCCATGACCAGAAGCGGGTGGCAACGCCAAGGCAGGCGATCGCTGCCGGGGCCGATCATGTCGTGGTGGCGCGTCCGATCCTGCAGGCGGCCGATCCGGCTGCGGTGGTGGCGGCGATTCTTGCCGAGATGGCCTAGGGTTGACCCGTGTGGTCCGAGACGATGGTTCCGATCAGCCGCAACAGCTCCTGCTGCTCCGGGCCGCGGCCGATGCTCAGGAACTCCGCGATCTCGAGATGCGTGACCGCGCCTCCCGACGCCGCATTCGCTTCATGCCGGACGAAGACCTCGGCCGGCGGTTCGAACACGAGATACCAGCGATCGCCATTCGGACTGGCATAGAGCTTCCGGACCTTCTTCATGGTTCTGCCCCTTGCTGATGCGGGAGCGGGGAAGGGTGGTGCAAGTTCCCGGCGGCATGCCGGGTGCTCGTCAATCTAATCCCGGGATGTCGACCTCGCCATGGCTCGGGAACCGGTGCCGCTTTTCCTGCCCGAGTATCACCTGACCACGACAATACGGGCAGCCAGGCAGATATGCCGGCGGTCCGGGCCGGATTTCTCCGGAGCAACTGGTTGGGTGGCCGGAACAGGCATGCCGCTTCCCGGGTCAGCCGCAGCAATTGCCCGGCTCCAGTTCAGCCCTGATCCCCGCCGGCGGCACGCCCCGTGCCGGAAGCAGGCCCGAGCAGCAGGTCGATATCGGGATAACGCTGCCGAGCGGCGATTCTTCCCGCCTCCTCCGTCGTCCCGAGCGCAAGCTCGACCAGCGCTTCCGCGGCGCCCTTGCCCTGCGCCGCTTCGTATGTGCGGCGTGCCTCGATGGCGCCGTGATGGGCGGGTCGCTCGCGCACTGCCTGCACCATGTCCCTCGACCAGCTGCGGGCGGTGGCTCCGACGGCGAGCGCTGCCTCGGCAAGGGGATAGTCGGGCCAGGTGAGCGCGAAGTGGAGAATGCCGTCGAGCACCTCGTCAGGCCGCGATGCGATCCACGTCCTGAACGGGCGCGGCGCAGCGCCGGGCAGGTAGGGCTGGAAGTCCCTCGCATGCATCGCCAGGCTCCCCTCCGCCTCGCGGAGAACGAGAACATCCATAAGCCTTCCCTCGGGCTCGGTGAGCGAAAGGCGGGCAAAAGGTCCGAGCACGCGGTCGATGCCGAGACCGGAGCGTGCCAGGAGAATCGCCGCCGCGATCGGATCATCCATCCGCTCCACCTCCGGCTCGTCGGTGAGATGTGCTTCCCGCATCCCGGTGGCAAAGACATCGAGCACCTCGGCAAGGAGCTCCGTCCTGAGCGTGGCAATTCCCGCCTCGACGGCGTGTTCCACCCGCACGCCATCATCGCGAAGCCGCACGAGATGGCTGACGAAATCGGCTCGGCGGGCGGGCCGGTGGAGGTTGCGGGCCCTGAATATCGTCCGTGACGCGAT
>JAJUJF010000039.1 GCA_029265455.1 Paracoccaceae bacterium
GGTGGGTGGGGTTGGCGGGGCCGGGGTGTGGGGGCTGTTCGGCGGCCCGACACCCGCGCCCGCGACCTGCTTCTCCGGCGCGCCCGCCGTTTTTCCGGGGCGCGACCTATGCACTGCCACACTACACGGAACTCGTCCCGACGCGCGGAATCCCGGAGTGGCCCCAAGGGTCATTAACCCCCGGGTAACTTCCTGTTCTGTTTTGAAATCAAGTGTTTGGCATGGTTTTCACGCGTGGGCACCTTTTGCCCACGGTCTCGCGGAGCCTGCACCGAGGCGGCTCTCCGGCATCCTCACGGGGTTGTTCCCGATGCCTTTCCGCTCGTGCCCCGCGCCCCGGGCGGGGAGCCCGGCTTGCCTCCCGGTGCGCGGTGCCGCTAATCCTCCCTCCCGAGGAGGATCCCCAATGCAGCCCGACATGAACTCAGACGCCCGCAAGGCGCGTGCCGCGGCATGGTTCACCGCGCTTCGCGACCGCATCTGCGCCGCCTTCGAGGCGCTCGAGGATGCCCAGGACACCGGCCCCTTCGCCGACCTGCCGCCCGGCCGCTTCGAGCGCAGGGAGACGCGGCGCGAGGCGGAGGGGGACGGCGGCGGCGGGGTGATGGCGATCATGCGCGAGGGCCGCGTCTTCGAGAAGGTCGGCGTCAACATCTCCACCGTCTACGGCACGCTCTCGGAGCCTGCCCGCCGCTCGCTGACCGCGCGGAAGGAGATCCCCGGCCTCGACGAGGATCCCCGGTTCTGGGCGTCGGGCATCTCCCTCGTCGCGCACATGCGCTCGCCCCTGACGCCGGCGGTGCACATGAACACGCGGATGTTCTGGACGCCCGGCGCCTGGTGGTTCGGCGGCGGCGCCGATCTCAATCCCGCTATTCCGGACGACTCGGACACGGCCTTCTTCCACGAGGAACTGAAACGCGCCTGCGACGCGCACGACCCGACCTACTACCCGCGTTTCAAGAAATGGGCCGACGAGTATTTCCTGATCCGCCACTGGAACGAGCCGCGCGGGGTCGGAGGCATCTTCTTCGATGACCTCTCAACCGACGACTGGGAGCGGGACTTCGCCTTCACCTGTGCGGTGGGCGAGGCCTTCATCGCCGCCTTCGTGCCGATCACCGAGCGGCACATGCGCACCCCCTGGACCGAGGAGCAGCGGGAAATCCAGCTCGTGAAACGCGGCCGCTATGCCGAGTTCAACCTCGTCTACGACCGCGGCACGCGGTTCGGTCTCGAGACCGGGCATAATCCGGAGGCGGTGCTGATGTCGCTGCCTCCGGTGGCGAAATGGCCCTGAGCGGCCCCCTCGAAATCCGGGACGAGCGTCCGGAAGACGCCGCGGACATCCGGCAGGTCACCTACGCCGCCTTTCAAGCGGCGGAGCAGGGCGGGCAGGCAGAGGCCGATATCATCACCGCGCTGCGCGCGGCGGGCGCCCTGAGCGTATCGCTCGTTGCGGTGGCGGATGGCCGGATCGTCGGGCATGTCGCCTTTTCGCCGGTCACGATCGATGGCGCTCCTCGGGGGTGGCATGGTCTCGGACCGGTCTCGGTTGTTCCGGACATGCAGAAGAGAGGTGTCGGAGGGGCGCTGATCCGGACCGGCCTCGAGCGTCTGAGGCAGGTCTCCGCGAGAGGATGCGTGGTCCTCGGCGAACCGGGCTACTATGGCCGCTTCGGATTCGGAACCGATCCCAGCCTTGTCCTCGAGGGGGTGCCGGCAGGGTATTTCATGCGGCTCACGCTCGAGGGAGAAACGCCCTCCGGCGTGGTGGAATATCATTCGGCCTTCGCGGCCGCGCTGTCCTGAGGACCGCAACACCCAGCCGAGGCAGGAGCGGCATTTTCAGGGACCGTTCGGCCTCCTGCGCGGCCGATGCGGGAAACACCCCTGTCGCCGGCAGCGGGTGGATGGAGCGGATCAGACGCCGCCCGCCACCGTCAGGCCATGGGCACGCATCGCGTCCTCGGCTATGGCGGGGAGGAGAGGGCGGGCTTCGGCGGCAGTCATCCCCGGCTCGAGGCGCGGATCGTAGAGCATCCGCAGCAGCACCTCGTCATGGGTGGTGAGGAAGGCGAATTCGAGGCTGTCGTTGAAGAGCGAAGGCCGCGCCCCGTCGTAATCGTTCGGCAGTCCCATCGCCTGTGCCATCTCCTCCTCGATGCAGGAATGCCGGGTCAGTTCCGGATGTTCGGCTTTGACGAGGACGAGCACCGCAGCGTAGCGGTCGGGGTCTTCGGGCTCCGAGAAGGCGTAAGCCGTGCAGAAGGTATCGATGGGAGTGGCTCGGATCGCCCGCATCACCGAAGGTTCGAATCCCGGCAGGCGCAGCGCGGCGCGATCGGCGAACCGCTCCTGTTCCTCGCGGTTGAGGAAGAGCACGAGGAAGTTGGTGTCGTCGGCACCGGCCATGGTCATGTCGAGCCCGGTGAGCTCCGCGAGGCGGGAGGTGAAGTTCTCGACATAGGCCCGGTCGGCCGCTTTCACCGCTTCGGGAATCGATTCGCCGAAGAGGAGGCCGACACGGACCGGCCGCTCCCAGCGGCGAAGCGTCGCCGGCATGGCCCGGCGCACGAACCGGCCACCGATCTCCACGTATTCGTCATAGAGGGCGATTCGTTCGAAATTGTGGACGAGTTCGGGCACGCCCCAGGGAATGTCGGCGGGAGCGGTGTCGCGGCGCATCCGGCCTGAAGCGGTCAGCCCGTCCTCGACGCTCGCATAGAACCGGGCGAGGGAATCGTCAGGGGCGGCGACGTCCTCTGCGGCAGGGGGCGGTGCAGGGGGTGTCTCCGACACGACCGGGGTGCTGGTCTCCGGCAGCCGGATCGTCTCGCATCCCGCGATCGCCACCAACGAGAGGACGACCACCGCCCGAACCGCACTCACCCGCATGTCATGTTCCCTACCGTCGGACAGAGCCGCCGACCGTCTCGCCAAGGCCCGTGGCTCTCGCCTTGGCCGCGGCCAGCGTGCTCTTCAGTTCCTCTTCCATGCGCTGGAGGCTCTTCTCCGCTTCGGCGCGTCGCGCCTTGCCCTCGTCGGCGATCTGGAGGCTCTCCTGGATCGTCGCGATGAGGTTGGCATTGGCACGTTCGATCGCCTGGATGTCGAAGACGCCCCGCTCCATTTCCCGGCGGATCTCCCGGTTGGCACTGCGGAGATTCTCGGCATTGCGGGTAAGGAGATCGTTGGTGAGGTCGCTCGCCTCGCGCACGGCGTCGGCCGCCTCGCGCGATCGATGGATCGTCACCGCCTGCGCCAGCTGGGTCTCCCAGAGCGGCACGGTGTTGACGAGTGTCGAGTTGATCTTCGTCACCAGGCTCTTGTCGTTCTCCTGCACCAGCCGGATCGACGGCAGGCTCTGCATCGTGACCTGCCGCGTCAGTTTCAGGTCGTGGACGCGACGTTCGAGATCATCGCGCGCGGCGCGCAGATCCCTGAGTTCCTGCGCCTTGACCACGGCCTGATCCTCCGGGGCCGCCTGCACCTCCGCCTCCTTGGCCGGGATCTCATCCCGGTCGAGTTCGGCGAGCCGGGCCTCGCCAGCGGCGATGTAGAGCGCAAGCTCGTCATAGAAGTCGAGGGTCTTCTCGTAGAGCTTGTCGAGCGCCTTGATGTCCTTGAGCAACGTGTGCTCGTGCTGCAACAGTCGGCTGGAGATCCGGTCGATCTGGCCCTGTACCTCCTCGTAGCGGGCCATGAAGACCGCCATCGGCCTGGCGCGGCCGACCAGGCGTTCCCACCACGACTGCTTGCGGTTGGGGTCGAGTTCGGTGACCGAAAAGCCGCGGATCGAGCTGACGAGTTCACGCAGCGAATCGCCGGCGGGACCGACGTCCTTGTTGCGCACGCCCTGGAGCATGCTCTGGCTGATCTCCTGGAGTTCGGCCTGGGCGGCAGAACCGAAGCGGATGATCGACTGGGAGGAGGAAAGGTCGATCTCGCGCTTGCGCTTCTCGATCTCGGCCTGCATCGCGGGATCGTCGGTGGAGGGGAGCGCATCGTTCTTGGGCTCGGGCAGACGGTGCTGGCTCACCGCCTCGATCTCGTCGATTGCCGCCCGGGCTTCCGCACGTACGTCGTTTGCCATCCTCGTCTCCCATCTGGTCTAGCGGGCAGTGAGCCCGTCCTGTTGCAGCCGCTCGCGCAGCACTTCGATCTCGACCTCGAGTTCGTCCGTCCGCTCCTCGAGGAGGGCGCCGCGGCGAGCGGCGAAACTCGTCTCCATGTCGGCGAGCAGGGCCTCGTACTGCTCGCGCGGCGTGCCGGCGCGGGTCTCGGGCCGCAGGTCGGCGAACTTGCGCGTCGCGTCGCGCAGACCGACGAGATAGACCGACAGGAACCGCCGGGCGCGGCTGAGGTCGCGTGGGTCGCGCTCGATGGAGCGGAACACCTCCCGTGCCTGTTCGCCCAGCCGCTGGAGCCGGGCCTCGAGCCCACGGTCGCCGATGCGCCTTGCGGCGGCGAGAGTATCGGCCACGACTGTTTCGGCTTCCTCGATCGCGCGAATGGCCCGCTCGGCGGCGGGGCCTTCGGGCCCCGAGAGCCCCTTGGCTCGCATCGGGTCAGGGCCGAAGGCGACAAGGCTTGCGCCGCCGCCGAGAAGGCCGAAGACGAATGCGCCCGCAAGATCCTGGTCAAGGCTGAAGGCGGCGACGGCGAAAACCGAAAGGGCGGTGAGGGCGGAACCGAGGAGCTTGCGCGGCAGGGCAGGGGGACGGGCAACGGTGCGCGCGTTGAATTCGATCTCCGCACGCAGCCCTTCGTTGATGAGCCAGGCGGAGAGACCGAGACCGAGGAAGGCGCCGAGTTCGACCACGGCCTCGATCGGGCTGCCGCGAAGCGTGGCGCCAAGGCCCGCGAAAAGGAGTGGAACGGGAAAGAGATAGAGGAGGCGGGCGCGCACGCTCGTCACTTTCGGCCGCCGGCCACGGAAGCGTCCGCCGGTACCCGGGTTGCGGGCGGTTTCAGGTGCGCGCGCCCCACCTGGCGAATATCGTCCACTGTAGCGCCGCGCCATCAGGGTTCTCCGGAAACGCCGACCGCCGTCTCGCTCCCGAGGGCGCCGAACGCCGTGGCGACGAGCACCGCGGCGAGCACGGCGAAGGCGATGATGCCGAGGGTCTTGCCGCTCATCAGGTTTCCTTGCGTTGCCGCCGGGATGTCGGGCGGCGAGGGAAAGACAGGTTGAAAAGATAGGTTCCGGCCGCGCTCCTGCCTAGGGCGATGCCGTTTGCCCTGCAATCAGGCGCCCTTGCGAAGGCACCGCTCCCTCCGGATATGCCGCAGGTGGAGATGATGCTTCCTCCAAAGGCTGATTCGGGGTAGCTTTCATGTTCGTCACGTCTCCGCCTACCACTGCCCAAGCGCGTGCCGGTCGAGATTGCGACGGCGCGGGGATCGGGGCGCGGATTGCCCGATCTGAAACTGGGGGAAGAACGCATGCCCAAGGGCATCGTGAAATGGTTCAACACCGAGAAGGGGTACGGTTTCATCCGTCCCGATGATGGCGGGAAGGACATTTTCGTCCACATCACCGCAGTGCGCAGCGCCGGGCTCGAGACGCTCGCCGACAACCAGCCGATCGAGTTCGAGCTCATTCCCGGCCGCGATGGCCGAACCAGCGCAGGCGAGCTTCGGCTGATCTGAACCGGTTCGGACGGCGAATGCCCGTCATCGCCGATCGGGAGGCCGGTGGCGGCGCGAGGCCGTGCCGCCACGCGCCGGGCGCGGCGGAGCGCCGTCCGCGACCGACAGGCCGAGCTGCTCGCGAAGAACGCGTGGCTTCACCTCCTCGACTGCTCCTGGCGCAAGGTCGCCCAGCTGGAACGGCCCATAGGAGATGCGGATCAGGCGGTTGACGGTGAGACCGATCGCGGCGAGGGCGCGCCGCACCTCGCGATAACGGCCTTCGGTGAGGCCGAGTGTCAGCCAGACATTGGCGCCCTGCTGGCGGTCGAGGGTGACGGTCATTGGCCGGAACCGTTCGCCATCGACGGTAATTCCCCGGCGCAGGAGTTCGAGGGCCGCCTCGTCGGGTGCTCCCTTCGCCCGCGCCCGGTAGCGGCGGGTCCAGCCGGTCGCGGGACTTTCGAGCCGCGCCTTGAGCGAGCCATCGTTGGTGAGGAGGAGAAGTCCCTCGGAGTTGATGTCAAGCCGACCGACGCTCATCACGCGGGGGAGGTCCGGGGGCAGGTTCTCGAACACCGTCGGCCGGCCGCGCTCGTCGCGGGTGGTGGTGATGAGGCCGACCGGCTTGTGATAGCGCCAGAGCCGCGCTTGCTCCGGCTCGGGGAGCGGCCTTCCGTCCACGGTGATCCGGTCCTCGGGGCGGACATCGAGGGCGGGGCTCGTGATCAGGTGGCCGTTCACCGTGACCCGGCCGGCGAGGATCATCGCCTCTGCACCTCGCCGCGAGGCGACGCCCGCGCGCGCCAGCCGCTTGGCGATGCGTTCGCCCTTGCCACCTTCCTGTTTTCCGGATTCCCCGCTCATGCCGCTGCTCCTATCATCCGCCAGTGGCTGCCGCCATGCCGGATGCGGCGGGAGGGGCGGACATTCCGGGGATGGAGATGACGATGCGCGTTGTCCATGTGATTGCCGCTCTCGTGGCACTCGCTCCTTCCGCCTGCAACGGCATCAGTTCGCCGCCAGGCAAGGGGGCCGGTGCGAACTCGGCGGCACCCTCCCGGAGCGAGGCGGATACTGTCACCTACTACTACTACATCTGCGAGGACGGCTCGACGATTGCCGCGCGCTATCCGACCCCGGACACGGCCCGGATCCTCCACGAGGAGCGGAGCATCGATCTGAACCTCGCGCGTTCGGCCAGCGGCGCGCGATATGTGGGAGAAGGCTGGCAATGGTGGACGAAGGGAATGATCGAGGGAACGCTCACATCCCTCGCAGCGAACGAGGAAGTCGCCTCTGCGTCCGGCCTCGCCTGTGCCGCCCGGCAGGAAGGACAGGACCCGTGAACGCCGCAGGTCACGTGAACGCCGCAGGTCAGAGGCTGGACACGGGATCGTCGGCTGCTGGCCGGATTCAGGGGTGATGTCGGGGCGGGATGATGCGGATGTCCATACCCCCGTCAGGCGTCATGCCAACGTTCCGTTGCGCATTTCGATGAGAGCAGGCAACGTGCCGCGCCACGATGTATCGGAGCTGCCATGGATGCCCGCGCCACGCTGACTGCCCTTTTCCGTGCCGCCGTCGATGCGGCGCGGCCGGAACACATTCTGCCTGCGCATCTGCCGGAGCGTCCTGCGGGGCGCACGATCGTGCTCGGCGCCGGCAAGGCATCGGCTGCGATGGCCGCCGCGGTCGAGGCACACTGGCAGGGGCCGCTCGAAGGGATCGTCGTTACCCGCTACGGCCATGCGGTGCCGACGCGCGCGATCGAGGTTGTCGAGGCCGCGCATCCGGTCCCGGACGAGGCGGGCGCTGCGGCAGCGGACCGTCTGCTCGCGCTCGCGGAGACGGCGGGGGAGGATGATCTCGTGCTCGCGCTGATCTCCGGGGGTGGCTCGGCGCTGCTCACCCTGCCCCCTGCCGGGGTCCGGCATGCCGATATCCAGGCTGTCAACCGCGCGCTTCTGGCGTCTGGCGCTCCGATCGACGCGATGAACTGTCTGCGCCGGCATCTGAGCCGGATCGCTGGCGGACGGCTTGCGGCGGCGGCCCATCCGGCGCGGACGCTTGCGCTCCTGATCTCTGACGTGCCAGGCGATGATCCCGCGAATATCGCCTCGGGTCCTACCGTTCCCGATCCCACCACCCTGGCTGATGCCCGGGCAGTGGTGGCGCGCTACGGCCTCGATCTGCCGGAAGCGGTAACAGGGGCGCTGGAGGACCCGGCGAACGAGAGCCTCAAGCCGGGTGACCCCCGCCTTGCCCGTGCCGAGACCCGGATCATCGCCGCCCCCATGGCTTCGCTCGAAGCCGCTGCGGTGGCGGCACGAGAGGCGGGGCTCGAGCCGCGCATCCTGGGCGACGCCCTGGAGGGAGAGGCGCGTGTCCTCGGCGCGGAAATGGCCGACACCGCGCTCCGGCTGCAGCAGGAACTTCCTCCCGGGGCGCGGCCACTTGTCCTGCTGTCGGGGGGCGAGACCACCGTGACGATTCCCCGTGACGGGCGCGCCCTTGGCACTGGCGGGCGCAATGTCGATTTCCTGCTCGGCCTGGCCGAAAGGCTTGACGGTGCGCCCGGTATCCACGCCATCGCCTGCGATACCGATGGGGTTGATGGCGGCGCCGAGGTTGCGGGAGCTGTCGTCTTCCCCGACACGCTCGTCCGCGCCGGGCGAGAGGCCCTTGCCGAGGCGCTCCATCGCCATGACGGCCACGGGTTCTTCGGTCGCCTGGGCGACGCCGTCGTGACCGGCCCCACGCTCACCAATGTCAACGACTTCCGGGCGGTGCTGATCGAACCCGGCTGAAAGCCTTGAGGCAGGAGGGAAATCGTGCTTCCGCTCGCGTCGGCCGACGCCCGAACGAGGACCCTGCCATGCGTATCCCCCCCTGGACCATTGTCATCGCCCTGCTCATCGTGGCCGGCCATGCCGTGCCCTATCTCCTCCTGTCGGAAAACGAGACCTGGAGCGGCGCCTTCCTGTTCTGGGTCGTTCTTGGCGCGGTTACCTGGGTTACCCTCGTCGCAGTCGTCATGCGCTGGGATGCCGAGGCAAGCCGGCGGCTGAAGGAGGAGGGAAGGTGAGTCCGCTTCTGATCTGGATCGCGATCGCCTTTTATGCCCTGGCCGGATTTGCGGTCGTTGCCGTCGCCCGCCGCCAGCTTGCCACGGGAGCGGAGGATTTCTACCTCGCGAGCCGTACTCTCGGCGGGCTGGTCTCTGCCGCGAGCTACGCGGCGACCACCTATTCGGCGTTCATGATGCTCGGCCTTGCCGGACTTACCTACCGTGGCGGGGTCGGTGCACTGGGGTTCGAACTCGTCTATTTCGCGGGCCTGTCGCTGATGCTGGTCTTCGGGCCGCGGCTCTGGCTCGTCGGCAGGCGCTACCGGTTCATCACGCCATCCGAGATGCTTGGCGCCCGCTATGATTCGCCTGCCCTCGCGGCGGTGACGGCCCTTCTCTCCTGTGTCTTCCTCGTGCCCTACAGCTCGGTCCAGCTTCTCGGGATCGGGCTCCTGTTCTCCGGCACGACTGGCGGCGCGATCCCGTTCGAGGCAGGCATTGTCGTCGGAGCGGGGCTGGCGGCGATCTGGACTCTCGGTGCGGGACTGCGCTCGGTCGCGTGGACGGATGCGTTGCAGGCGGTGATCATTCTTGTCACCGCTCTCGCAGCCCTGGTCCATATCGTCGATTTCCTCGGCGGCTGGGGTACATTCCTGGCGCGGGTCGAGGAGGAGCATGGTGCCTGGCTTGCGCAGCCGGGTCCGGGGTTCTTTTCCTTCGCGACCTTCGTCGGGCTGACCCTGCCGTGGTTCTTCTTCGCGATCTCGAACCCTCAGGTATCACAACGCCTCTTCACCACCGATGACCTTGGCGCGATGCGGACCATGATCATCGGGGCGATTTCCTTCGGGTTCCTGTTCACCCTGATCTCGATCCTCTGGGGTTTTGCGGCGCTCGTCGCGGTGCCGGATCTGGAGAATCCCGATCTCGCCACCCCGAGCCTGATTGCAGGAGCGGGGGTGCCGACGATCGTTGCGGTGCCGCTCGTGATCGGGATCCTCGCCGCCGCGATCACCACCGTCGACTCGATCGCGCTCACGCTCGCCTCCATGATCGGGCGGGACGTGTATCCCCGGGCTGAACCCGGCAGCAATGACCGGCGGGAGCTCATCGTCGGCAAGATCGTCATCGTGCTGGTGATCGCGGCGGCGGCGCTGTTTGCCTCGATGCGGCTCGACCTGATCTCGCTGCTGTCAGTTGCCTCCTCGGCGGCGCTGCTGGTCATCGTGCCGGCCTTCGTCGGCGCATTCTTCTGGCGCCGCGGTACCGCTGCCGGCGCCCTCACGAGCGTGCTCGGCGGAACGGCGACCGTGATCATGTTCCAGTTCGGCGGGCTCGGCGTCTCCGGCCTGCCTGCGCCGGTCATCACCTTCGTGGTGACGATAGTGCTCTTTGTCGGGGCAAGCCTCGCGACCCGGCCCCCTGCGGATCGCGGTGCCGGTTTCATCGACGCGATCCGCGAGGATCTCTCGCGGATGCGGGTGGACTGAGCCGGCGCACGCGGACTGAAAACTGCCTGCGGATGCGCCGGACCACCCGTCTGGCGTCAGTTGTTCGTGCCACCTGCGCCGGGCGCCTCGGCATCGTCCTCGGCCGCCTCCTCTGGCGAGACGGTCTCGCCGCCCCGCACGCCGCCGGGCTCGCGTGTGGTGCTCACACCCTCGGCCCCGCCGGCCTCGATGTCGGCATCCCCGGTCTCGCCATTGCCGGCGTCATCCGGGGCACCTTCCGCTCTGTCGGCGGGGGCATTGCCCGCTGCCTCGCCGCTGGCGGCATCCTCCTCGGCCGGTGTGGCGGCGGGCGCGGTACCCTCTTCCGTCTCTTCGCCCTCGGCGGCACTGCCGCCTTCGCTCTGTTCGGTGATCACGTCGATGACGAGGGCATCCGGATTTTCGGCGCAGGCAATGATCGTGCCCTCGATCGGGATCTCGAGAAAGCCGCGGAGTTGCACGGTCTGCGGTTCGGACTCCGACTCCTCGCCGGTCGGGCCGGCAGTAGCCTGCTGGCCACTGTCTCCGCCACCACCCTCTCCCTCGGTTGCGCCGACGTGATGGCCAGCGATGAAATAGAGGGCGCCGGGAAGTCGGGCGGTGTCCATCTTCGACAGGTCATCACAGGTGAACTCCGCCGCACTGCGCTCTCCGCCTGGCTGCTGGCCTCCGCCTTCGTCCTGCTGTGCCGCGGCGGAACCCGCCATGGCCACGGCAATCGCCGCCGCCGACACGCCCGTCATGTAGAGTTTCATGGTGGCCTCTCCCTGTCCGTGTTGCGAATGTCATGCCAACAGGCAGAGGGAACGCAGGTTCCATTGGCGGAAAGTCTCTCATGCAACAGGGAGGGCAGGGCATCCCTGGCCTTGGCATCAACCGGTTGAGCCGATACGGGGGAAACGCTCAGCGTGTCATCGAAGGGAGGAATGGAGCAGTGGCGAATCTGGCCAACATGGAGACGTGGCCGAGCGCCAATGCCTCCCACAGCCAGCCGACGCCGCCGCCGCGTCTTCAGGTGGGCGCACTCTGCTGGCGGCGTACGGCCAGGGGCGCTCTCCGGATCCTTCTCATCACCAGCCGTGACACCGGGCGCTGGGTCATCCCCAAGGGCTGGCCGATGCGCAACCGGACCGAGGCCGAGGCCGCGGAGCGCGAGGCATGGGAGGAAGCAGGGGTAAGGGGCACGATCCTTCCCCAACCGATCGGTCTCTACGGCTATCCGAAATACATGTCGAAGGGGAAGGTCATCCCCTGTGTGGTCCGGGTCTTTCCTCTCGAGGTAGAGGGAAGCGCGAGCAGGTTTCCCGAGGCCGGTCAGCGCCGCCGCAAGTGGTTCGCGCCGGAGGATGCCGCGCGCAGGGTCCGGGAGACCGAACTCGCCCGGATCATCCGCGAATTCGAGATACCGGCCGAGGCCGCGAGCAAGGCGTGACGAGCAGGAGGCCGTGTGACAGGATGCGCGCGGCCGCTGCGGTGTTTCCCGGATCATTCCATCGCCGTCCCGCGATCAGGGCGCCCGTGATCCGGTCCAGCTAGACCGTCGAGATCCATCCGGCCTGAGCCTCAGGCGGTGCGGGCGTACCAGTCCTCGATATAGGCCCAGGCCTCCTCGCCGGTCTCGACGTAGTGGAAGAGGCCAAGATCCTCGGGCGAGATGGTGCCGGCGTCGGCAAGCGACTGCCAGTTGACGATGGTGTCCCAGAACTCCTGGCCGAAGAGAACGATCGGCAGGGGCGACATCCGCCGGGTCTGGACGAGGGTCAGCGCCTCGAACAGCTCGTCAAGCGTTCCGAACCCGCCGGGGAAGACCGCGATCGCCTTCGCCCGCGTCAGGAAATGCATCTTGCGGATCGCGAAATAGTGGAAGTTGAAGGAGAGTTCCGGCGTCCCGTAGAGGTTCGGCACCTGCTCGTGCGGCAGCACGATGTTGAGACTGACGGAGACGCCTCCGCCGTCGACTGCGCCGCGGCTGCCGGCCTCCATCACGCCGGGGCCGCCACCGGTGCAGACCACGTTCTCGCGGTTGCCGCTGGCGACTGCGGCGAGGGTGGCGAGACGGGCGAAGTTCCGGGCTTCGGTGTAGTAGCGCGAGAGCCGGGCGAGTTCGGGCGTGCGGGCGGAATTCGCCTGTTCGGGCGGCGGGATGCGCGCGCCGCCGAACATCACGATCGTCGAGATGATGCCGGCTTCCGACAGCGCCATCTCGCATTTGAGAAGCTCGAGCTGGAGCCGGACCGGACGCAGTTCCTTGCGGGTGAGGAAATCGGGATCGTCGAAGGCGAGCCGGTAGGTCGGCGAGCGTGTCTGCGGGGTGTCGGGAACGCTCTCCCAGGTCTCGATGTCGCGTTTCGCGTCGGGGAACCGCCGTTGCGTATCGCTCAGATCCGTCATGTCGCCTCCTTGCCTCCGGCCAAGATTGCCTCGGCAGGGTTAGGGACTTATAGGTTGCGGCCGTTGGCTGCCAGCCGGAAGGGGATGACATGACGCTCGCTGATCTCGAAAAGACGATCGAGGATGCCTGGGATGCTCGTGACGAGATCTCGACCGAAACCTCCGGTCCGGTCCGGGATGCCGTCGAGGCCACGCTTTCGGCCCTTGACTCGGGAAGCCTGCGGGTCGCGGAGCGCGGCGAGGACGGAACCTGGCACGTCAATCAGTGGGCGAAGAAGGCGGTGCTGCTGAGCTTCCGGCTCAAGCCGATGGAGCACCAGCCGGGCGGGCCGCAGGGAGGCGGCTGGTGGGACAAGGTCGATTCCAAGTTCAAGGGCTGGATGCCGGCGGACTGGCGCGAGGCGGGGTTCCGGGCGGTGCCGACCTGCGTCGTGCGCCGCTCCGCCTATATCGCCCCCGGAGTGGTCCTGATGCCCTCCTTCGTCAATATCGGCGCCTATGTCGATGAGGGCACGATGGTCGACACCTGGGCGACGGTCGGCTCCTGCGCGCAGATCGGGCGCAACGTGCATCTGTCGGGAGGCGTCGGGATCGGCGGGGTGCTCGAGCCGATGCAGGCCAATCCGACGATCATCGAGGACAACTGCTTCATCGGTGCACGGTCGGAAGTGGTCGAGGGAGTGATCGTGCGCGAGGGCTCCGTCCTCGGCATGGGGGTCTTCATCGGCCAGTCCACGAAGATCGTCGATCGCAGCACCGGCGAGATCTTCCAGGGCGAGGTGCCGCCCTACTCGGTGGTGGTGGCGGGAACGATGCCGGGCAAGCCGCTGCCGAACGGCGAGCCGGGGCCGTCCCTCTACTGCGCGGTCATCGTCAAGCGGGTGGACGAGCGGACGCGGTCCAAGACCTCGATCAACGAGCTGCTGCGCGACTGAGATTCGCCGGAAGCCACCGTGGGCGTGAAGGCGCCCACGCGTGAAAACCATATCAAGCCATTGATAACAAAGGCAAACAGGAAACTGCCAAAGTGTTAATGGCGCCGGGGCGCGCATGATCCCGGGCGCCCGCGGCAAGGGACGGGAAGACCGGAATCGGCGCGGGAACCGGATGGCAAGCCCTGAATAAATCTGCGGTTGCATCGGGGCGGATTGTCGCCGATCAGCGGCGCTCCGGGAACGGTTCAGGCAGTCTTGCGCTGACTCCGGACACAACAACAAGCGAGCAGAGATCCATGCACAGACTGACGCTTGCCGCCGCACTGGCGGTCATCCTGCCTGTTGCCCCGACCAGCGCCAGCGAGGCGAAGGACGAGAGCCTCGCCTGCCTTGCCGAGGCGGTTTATCACGAGGCGCGCGGAACCTCCGAAACCGCCCAGGCAGCGGTCGCCCATGTCGTTCTCAACCGCACAGAGAGCGAAGAGTTCCCGGACACGCCATGCGACGTCATCAACGATGGCTGCCAGTTCTCCTACATGTGCGACGGCAAGCCGGAGCGGATGGCCGAGCCCGAGGACCGCAAGGCCGCCATCGAGACGGCCGAAGCCGTGCTCGAGGGAGCCCTGCCGGACCCGACGGGCGGCGCGCTGTTCTTCCATGCCGAGACCGCGAGCCACACCGGGTTCTTCTCGAGCCGCTCGCCCACGACGGAGATCGGCGGGCATGTCTTCTACCGCTGAGACCAGCTGACGGCGGGAGGCCGGAACCTCGCCACGCGCAGGAGCGTCGCGGCTGAAGTCCGGGACCGCAGGTCCTAGCGCTGCGGCGGCCGCGCGCCGAAGATCGCGGAGCCGACCCGGACATGGGTGGCGCCGGCGGCGATGGCGGTCTCGAAATCGTCGCTCATCCCCATCGACAGGCCGGAGAGGCCCTCGCGTCCGGCGAGTTCCGCGAGCAGGCGGAAATGCGGCGCGGCATCCTCGTCGATCGGCGGGATGCACATCAGCCCCTCGATCGTGAGTCCGAAGCCGCGGCAGGCGGCAAGAAGATCGGCGAGTTCGTCGGGATCGACGCCGGCCTTCTGCGGCTCGCGGCCGGTGTTCACCTGGATGAAGAGGGCAGGGCAGCGGCCGACGGCCTCTGCGGCGTCGGCGATGCGGCGGGCAAGGCGCTCGCGGTCGATGGTGTGGATGGCGTCGAAGAACTCGACCGCGCGGCGGACCTTGTTCGACTGCAGCGGCCCGACGAGGTGGAGCTCGACATCCGGGTATTCCTCCCGGAAGGGCGTCCAGCGGGCCTCGGCCTCCTGCACGCGGTTCTCGCCGAAGATGCGGTGGCCGGCCTCGAGCACGGCGCGGACCCGCTCCTCGGGCTGGACCTTGGAAACGGCGACGAGGCGCACGGATCCGGGCGCGCGTTCCGCCTGCGCCTCCGCCGCGCGAATTCTTTCGCTGATCTCGGACAGACTCATGCGGCTCGTCTAGACGGCTCCGGCACAAAAGAAAAGGCGGGCCGGAGCCCGCCTTTCCCTCTCACTGTCCCATTGTTCGGGATCAGAACGACAAGGAGATACCGAAGTCGGCGACGGTCTCGTGATCGTCGTCCGCATCGGGGTCGAAGCTGTAGAGATCGACCACCCGCATCACGCCACCCTTGAGCTCGGCGCCGCCGCCGAGATCGTAGGTGAAGCCGACGCCGTAGACGCTCTCGCCGTCGAGGTTGCCCGGCGCGTCAAGTGCATGGATGAAGTTCGCGTTGACGCCGAAGGCACCGAAGGTCGTGCCGAGGCCGACCGCGAGGAGGTCGAGGTCGCCGGCGTTATCGGTGTCGGTCTTCAGGTAGCTGACCTGCGCCATGAAGTCCGAGAACTCGCCGATCACGCCAACCGCGATCTGGTCGGCGTCGTCGCCGCTCGTGCCCTCCTGGATGCCGACGCTGGTCTCGTCACCCTTGAGGTAGCCGGCGCCGACCGTGAAGCTGCCGCCCGCGAAGTCGAGCGCGTAGCTGGCGCCGATGCCCCAGGAGCCGAGCTCCGAGCCGGTCGACAGCGAGATGCCGAACCCGGCAAGGTCGTAGTCATAGCGGACCGTCGGCCGGAATTCGTCGCCGCCGAGGTCGTTGCCGAGATAGGGGAGCTCGTTGAACTCGCCGATGTTGACGAGGCCGATCTCCGGCAGGTCGCCGACATGCTGGGCATGCGCGTCCTCGATGTCGCCGAAGGTGAGTGTGCCGTAGGTGCCGGAGACGAAGACGCTGCCCGCGAACTGGTTGTCTTCATCATCGTCGTCGCGGTTGCCCTCGCCGCCGATGGCGTTGTCGGCGCGGATGGTGGCGCCGAAGGTGATGCCGGTCTCGGTCTCGCCGGTCATCCGGACGCCGAAGCGGACGCGCGAGACCGCGCGCAGCTCGTCCGGGTTGTTGATGTCGTCGTCGAAGGCGAGGATGTCGCCGTCGTTGCTGACACCGTAGCCGAGGCCGAGGCGGGCGTCACCGAAGAGCGTGATCCCCTGGGCCGAGGCCATGGAGCCCACGGCAATGGCGGCCGCGGCTGTGGTTGCGAAGAGCGTAGCCTTCATCTCTGTCCCTCTGGTCTTTTTAGTTCCGAAGCAAATCCAAATCCGCGGACCCACGGATCAAGCGTCGTATTCATCCCCCACGAGAACGTGAGGGGTCAAGAGAATGCTGGCGCGGGAGTCCGTCCGCCGGAAGGGATGATGCAGACGTGCCACAGTCTTCCGGCACACCGGCTGGGCGGGGGGTGGGGCGGGGACCGCGATAGGGGCTTGCCCGGCGGCGGGGCAGGTCTTAGAGACGCCCATGGCATGTGCGGCAGCAGCAGGAAGATCGGGAAGGGCGCAATGAGCATCGGCCGGAGCTTCGCCGTCGCGGTTATGGGGATCATGCTTGCGGGCTGCGCCGAGAATGCCGCGCGCCAGACCGAACTCGCCGAGGAACGCAACCGCGCCAGATACGATATCGGCGACGAGTCGATCCTCGACCTGTTCCGCCGTTCGGACACCGATCCCGAGCGCAGCGTTGGAGTTAACCGGTTTCTCTGGGCGGCGGCGCTCGACACGCTGTCCTTCCTGCCGCTCGAGGCGGCCGACCCCTTCACCGGCGTCATCGCCACCGACTGGGGCGTGGTCAGCGGCGATCCGACGCCCTACCGGGTGACGGTGCTGATCACCGATCCGGCGCTCGATGCGCGGTCGCTGCGGGTCTCGGCCTTCCGCCAGCAGGGCGGGCGAGCGGTGGCGGTGTCGGACGAGGACAACCGGCGGATCGAGGATGCGATCCTGACGCGGGCGCGCCAGCTCAGGATCGCCGAAGGCGGCCGCTGAACACGCGGAGTGCGAGCGGGACACGCATCTGTTGCGATCATGCACCGCCGGATGCCCGCCGGCGCCGGCATTCCGGGCGCAGACGGGGCCGGAGACTGAGGGGACATCCGATGGATCGGTATTCGCCATCCGAACTCGAGCCGAAATGGCAGGAGGAATGGGAGAAGGCCGGCGTCTTCCGCGCCCGCCGCGACGAGAGCAGGCCGAAATACTACGTGCTCGAGATGTTCCCCTATCCCTCGGGGCGCATCCATATCGGTCACACGCGCAACTACACGATGGGCGACGTCATCGCGCGCTACAAGCTCGCGAAGGGGTTCAACGTCCTCCATCCGATGGGATTCGACGCCTTCGGCATGCCGGCCGAGAATGCCGCGATGGAGCAGGGGGTCCATCCCGGCAAGTGGACCTACGACAATATCGCGACGATGCGCGCGCAGATGAAGCCGATGGGATTCTCCATCGACTGGAGCCGCGAGTTCGCGACCTGTGATCCCGAATACTACGCCCAGCAGCAGGCGCTCTTCCTCGACTTCCTCGAGGCGGGCCTCGTCTACCGCAAGGCGGCGGTGGTGAACTGGGACCCGGTGGACATGACCGTGCTCGCCAACGAGCAGGTGATCGACGGCCGCGGCTGGCGCTCGGGCGCACTGGTCGAGCAGCGCGAGCTCACGCAGTGGTTCTTCCGCATTTCCGACATGGCGGAGGAGCTGCTCGAGGGGATCGACCGGCTCACGGCCTGGCCGGAGAAGGTGCGCACGATGCAGCGCAACTGGATCGGCCGCTCGGAAGGGCTGCAGTTCCGGTTCGAGACCGTGGGCGCGCCCGAGGGCTTCGAGACGCTCGAGGTGTTCACGACCCGGCCGGACACGCTGTTCGGGGCAAGTTTCGCGGCGATCGCCGCCGATCACCCGCTGGCCAAGGCCCTCGAGACCGATCCGGAGATCGCCGCCTTCAACGCCGAATGCCGGCGGATGAGCACGACCGAGGAAGCCCGCGAGACCGCGGACAAGAAGGGGATCGACACCGGCATCAGGGTGCGCCACCCCTTTGACCCGGACTGGGAGCTGCCGGTCTACATCGCCAATTTCATCCTGATGGATTACGGCACCGGCGCGATCTTCGGCTGTCCGGCACATGACCAGCGCGACCTCGATTTCGCGCGGGAGAAGGGCCTGCCGGTGACGCCGGTGGTGAGCCCCGGGGACGAGGGATTCACCATCGGAGACGAGGCCTATACCGGGCCGGGGCGGATGATCAATTCGCGCTTCCTCGACGGGATGGAGGTCGAGGAGGCGAAGTCCGAGGCGATCCGCCGCATCGAGGAAGCCGGGCAGGGGCGGGGCGTCGTCCGCTACCGCCTCCGCGACTGGGGGATTTCGCGCCAGCGCTACTGGGGCTGTCCGATCCCGGTCGTGCATTGTCCCGCATGCGGGATCGTGCCGGAGAAGAAGGAGAACCTGCCGGTCCGCCTGCCGGAGGACGTGAGTTTCGACCGGCCGGGCAATCCCCTCGAGCGGCATCCGACCTGGGCCGATACTTCCTGCCCCGCCTGCGGCGGCAAGGCCCGGCGCGAAACCGACACGATGGACACCTTCGTCGATTCATCATGGTATTATGCCCGGTTCACCGCGCCGCGTGCGCCGACGCCGACCGACCCGGACGAGGCTGCCTACTGGATGAATGTCGACCAGTATATCGGCGGCGTCGAACATGCGATCCTGCACCTCCTCTATTCACGCTTCTTCGCGCGTGCCATGCACCGGACCGGGCATCTGCCTGCAAAGGCGGTGGAGCCCTTCGACGCGCTGTTCACCCAGGGCATGGTCGTGCACGAGACCTATTCCACACGCGGCCCGGACGGGCGTCCGCGCTGGCACCTGCCGGAGGAGGTCGAGCGCGACGAGAAGGGGGCGCGGCTCCGCGACGGCACGAAGGTCGAGATCGGCCATGCCACGAAGATGTCGAAGTCGAAGAAGAATGTCGTCGATCCCGACGACATCATCCGGAACTTCGGCGCCGATACCGCGCGCTGG
Organism: Paracoccaceae bacterium; assembly: GCA_029265455.1. GTDB lineage: Bacteria > Pseudomonadota > Alphaproteobacteria > Rhodobacterales > Rhodobacteraceae > Amaricoccus. The sequence goes on from JAJUJF010000039.1 coordinate 18,898, forward strand.
TTCGTGATGTCGGATTCGCCGCCCGAGCGCGACGTGGAATGGACGGCCGCGGGCGCCGAGGCCACGCACCGGCATCTCGCACGTGTCTGGCGGCTCGTCCGTACCATTGCCTCGGAGGAGGTTCGGGAGGAGGCGCCGGGGGAGGCGGCGACCGCGCTTCTGAAGGCAACGCACCGGACGATCCGGAGCGTGACCGAGGGGATCGAGGGTTTCGCCTTCAACCGGGCGGTGGCGAGTCTCTACCAGTTCACCAACACCCTTGCCCACACGGATGCCCAGGCGCCCGGAATGGCACAGGCGCGCCGTTTCGCCGCGCGAACGCTCGCGCAGCTCATGCAGCCGATGACGCCGCATCTCGCCGAGGAGATGTGGGCGATGCTCGGCGGCGAGGGACTGGTGGTGACCGCTCCCTGGCCGGAAGCCGACCCGGCGATGCTCGCCGACGAGACGGTGACGCTTCCGGTGCAGATCAACGGCAAGCGCCGGGCGGAGATCGTGGTGCCGCGCGGCGCCGGGCGGGAGGCGATCGAGGCGGCGGCGCGCGCCGACGCGGCAGTGCAGAAGGCGCTCGCCGGGCGGGAGCCGCGCAAGGTGATCGTGGTGCCCGACCGGATCGTCAATCTCGTGATCTGAGGAGGACGGCATGATCCGGGGGGGAAGCCGTCTGCTTGTGCCGCTCGCCGCGCTGGCGCTCGTCGCCTGCGGCTTCACGCCGATGCATGCGGAGCGGCCCGCAGGCGAGACGCCGGGCCTCGCGGTCGCGGTCGACACCATTCCCGGATCCGCCGGCTTCGTGCTTCGCGAGCGGCTGGTGGAGCGGCTCGGCACGCCGTCGCAGCCCGACTATCGCCTCTCGGTCGCGCTCGAACTTCGTGACGAGGGTGCGGCCGTCACCCGCGAGGACATCACAACGCGCTACATCGTCACCGGTACCGCGAGCTACCGGCTGCAGCCGTTGGGCAGGCCGGACGAGGCGCTCGAAGGCGCGGTAAGCGCCCAGACCGCCTACAGCGCCCCCGCCGACGACACGGCGTCCGCCTTCGCGAGCCGTGCCGCGGCGCTCGATGCCCGCGAGCGCGTGGCGCGAACCCTTGCCGACCGGATCGTGCTGCGTCTCTCGGTGCTCGACTGGCTCGGGGACGAGCCCGCGGCGGAGCAGTGAAGCTCTCGGGTGCCGAGGCCGCCCGCCGCCTTGCGGCAAGGCCCGATCCGGCCCTCGGCGCGATCCTCCTCTACGGGCCCGATCCGATGCTGGTGGCGATGCTGCGTCAGGAGGTGGTCGCCGGGCTGATCGGGCCGGAGGGCGAGGCGGAGATGCGGATCGAGCGGATCGCGGCCGGTGACCTGCGGCGGGACGGGGCGGCGCTGGGCGACGCCATGCGGGCGCAGGGCTTCTTTCCGGGGCCGCGGGTCGTCCTCGTCGAAAGCGTGACCGATGCGGCCGCGGACACGGTCCTCGCGGCGCTCGCCGAGCGGCGGGAGGGGGATGCGGTCCTCGTCGCGACCGCGGGAATGCTGCCGGCGCGGAGCGGAATCAGGAAGGGCTTCGAGGCGGCGCGGGCGGCTGTGGCGATCGCCCTCTATCCCGATCCGCCAAATCGCGGCGAGATCGAGGCGCGGCTCGGGCGGCTCGGGCTCCGCGCCGATGCGGAGGCACTGGATGCACTTGCCGCCCTCGGAGCCGAGCAGGACCCGGGCGCATTTTCGCAGATGCTCGAGGGGCTCGCGCTCTACTGCCACGGTGCGGAGGGGCCGGTAAGGGTGGAGGATGTGGCCGCGGTGGCGCCCGATGCGGGTGAGGGCGATCTCGATGCGCTGGTTCATGCCGTGGCGGAGGGGCAGGTCGGGGTGATCGTGCCGCAACTGAAGCGGCTCGCGGCAAGCGGGAGCAATCCGACCACGATCGCCATTGCCGTCGGCCGGCACTTCCGTGCCCTTCATGCTGCGGCGAGTGCGGCCGACGGCGCCGAGGCGGCGCTGTCACGGCTGCGACCGCCGGTCTTCGGCCCGCGCCGCAGCCGGATGGCAGCACAGGTGCGCAAGCTCGGCCAGCCGGCGATCGAGAAGGCGCTCGGGCTGATGACCGATGCCGATCTCGCGCTGCGTTCGTCACGGCCGGTGCCGGGGATGGCCCTCGTCGAGCGGACGCTGATCCGGATCGCCATCCTCGCCGGCCGGTAGGAGACGGGACTCTTCCTGCCCTTGCGCCCAGGCTGCCGCCGACAGCCCGGCGAGGCGGCCGGTGGCGAGACAGGCGGTGAGGAGATAGCCGCCGGTGGGCGCCTCCCAGTCGAGCATCTCGCCGGCCGCGA
>JAJUJF010000110.1 GCA_029265455.1 Paracoccaceae bacterium
CGCGCCCATCGCCACGCAGGACAGGACGATCCGCGGCAGCGCCCGGCGCAGGCGGTCATCGATCTCGGCCGCGCCGTTCATGCCGCGCGTGCCCCGCCAGAGATCGGCGAACATGGTCCAGCCCGCGACCGTGGTCCCGAGCGCCGCCGCGGGCCAGCCGAGGAAAGGCGCGAGGCCGATCGCGATGAGGGCGTTGACGATCATCGCGCGGACCGCGAAGCGGAAGGGGGAGCGCGTGTCCTCCCGCGCGTAATAGACCGGCGACACCACCTTCTGGAGCACGAAGGCCGGGAGGCCGGCGCCATAGATCGCCACGGCAAGGGCCGTCGCCGCGGTATCGGTCGGCCCGAAGACACCGCGCTCGAAGAGGACGGAGACGATCGGACCGGGAATGACGACCAGCGCAACCGCCGCCGGCAGCGTCAGGAGAAGCGTGAATTCGGCGGCGCGGTTGGCGGCATCACGGCCGCCCGCCGCATCTCCCGCCTGGAGCCGCCGCGAGAGATCGGGGAGAAGCACGACGCCGATGGCGATGCCGACGACGCCGAGCGGCAGCTGGTAGAGGCGATCGGCATAGGCAAGCCAGGCCACCGCGCCGTCAAAGAAGGAGGCGACCTGCCGGCCGACGATGAGGTTGATCTGGATGACCCCTCCCGCGAGCACCGCCGGTCCTGCCACCACGGCAAGGCGCCGGAGCTCTGGCGAAATCCTCGGCAGGCGTGGCCGGATGCGCATCCCCGCCCGCTCGGCCCCCCACCAGACAAGGCCGAGTTGCGCCACCCCCGCGACCGGGACCGACCAGATCTGCCAGAGGCCGATATCGCCGCCGGTCCAGTGACCGGCAAGCAGGAAGCCGATCATCACCACGTTCATCAGGATCGGCGCGGCCGCGGCGAGCGCGAACCGGCCGAGCGAGTTCAGGACGCCCGAAAGCAGCGCCGTGAGCGATATGAAGAGGATGTAGGGAAAGGCGATCCGGCCGTAGAGCACGGCGAGGTCGAACCGCTCGTCCCCCGCGAAACCGGAGGCGAGCGCGAGCACGAGCCAGGGCATCAGCAGCTGCCCGACGAGGGTGAAGGCGATCAGCAGCGAGCCGAGCGCCGAGAGGGCATCGGAACCGAAACCGGCCGGGTCCTCGTCGCCCTCGACCCGTTTCGCGAACATTGGCACGAAGGCGAGGTTGAAGGCGCCCTCCGCGAAGAAACGCCTGAACATGTTCGGCAGCGTGAAGGCGATGAGGAATGCCTGCGCCACCGTTCCGGTGCCGAGCAGCGCCGCCATGATCACGTCGCGGGCAAGGCCGAGCACCCGGCTTGCCATCGTCCATGTCCCGACGCTGAGAAACGCCGGGAGAAGCCGGATCGGTCTGATCATTCTTCGGTTTCGGGGAGGGGGGTGATGGCGGCGCGGAGCCGGGCCTCGAGGGTGCGCCGCTTCGCTTCCGAATGCAGCTTCAGCCCGAAGATGTCCTTGACATAGAAGACATCGACCGCCTGCTCGCCATAGGTGGCGATGATCGCCGAGGCGATCGAGACGTTGTTCGCGGTCAGGGTCCGCGCGAGGTCGTGAAGGAGGCCGACGCGGTCACGCGTCTCCACCTCGATGATCGTGTAGATGTCGGAGCCGGTATTGTCGAAATGGATCGAGGTGGGCACGAGGAAGTCGCGTTCGCGCTTCCTGATCCGGTCCTTGCCGCGCAGCGCCTCGCGGGCGATGACCTCGCCGCGGAGGATCCGGCTCACCGTCACCTGGAGCCGGCCGAGGCGGAAACGCTCGTAGGGCTTGCCCTCGATGTCCTGGATCCAGAAGGCGGCGGTCGCGATGCCGTCACTCGTCGTGTAGGTGCGCGCATCGACCACGTTCGCCCCGGCGAGCGCCAGCGCCCCGGCGAGCCGGGCGAAGATGCCGGGATGGTCCTGCATCGCGAAACAGGCAAGCGTCGCGTCGCGTTCGGGCGCGAGTTCGAAATGCATCGCGGCGGCGTCCGCTTCCACACGGGTGACGAGATCGGCGAAGATCACATGCGTACGCGTGTCGAACCCGAGCCAGTAGGGCGGGTAGTGGCGCGCGAATTCCGCCTCGAGCGCCTCCCCGCTCCAGCCGGGCAGGGCGGCGGCGAGGGCCTCCTTGGCGGCGGCCTCGCGTTCGGGCCGGCTCTGGGCGGAGCTGCCGCCGGTCAGGACCTCGAGCGTGTCGGTATAGAGTTCACGCAGCAGCATGCTCTTCCAGTTGTTCCAGACCCCGGGGCCGACGCCGCGGATGTCGCAGACAGTCAGCACGGTGAGAAGCTTCAGCCGGGTCGGGCTCTTCACCACGTTCGCGAAATCGCGCGCCGTGCGCGGATCGGCAAGGTCGCGTTTCTGCGCCGTGTCGGACATCAGCAGATGGTGGCGGATCAGCCACTGTACCGCCTCGCTCTCCTCGTCGGAGAGCCCGAGGCGCGGCGCGAGGCGGCCGGCGATCTCGGCGCCGATCTCGGCATGGTTGCCGGCTCGTCCCTTGCCGATGTCGTGGAGGAGCAGCGCGACATAGAGGACGCGGCGGTTCAGCCCCTTGGCGATGATCTCGGTGGCGACCGGCAGTTCGTCGGCGAGCTTCATCCGCTCGAGCTGGGAGAGGGTCGAGATCGTCTGGATGATATGCTCGTCCACCGTGTAGCGGTGGTACATGTTGAACTGCATCATCGCCACGATCCGGCCGAATTCCGGCAGGAAGGCGCCGAGCAGGCCGATCTCGTTCATCCGCCGCAGGCTGCGTTCGGGATTGTTGTGGCTGAGCAGCAGGCCGAGGAACAGGCGGTTCGCCTCCGGATCCTCGCGCATCGCGTCGTCGACGAGATGGACGTTGGCAGCGATCAGCCGCAGCGCGTCGGGATGGATCTCGACGCCGGAGGCGAGGGATTCCTCGAAGATGCGCAGGAAGTTGACCGGCCGGGCGAGGAAGCATTCGGGATCGGCGACATCGAGCCAGCCGGATCGCAGCCGGAATCCCGGCGGCGTTCCCGTCTCGCGGGCGAAGGCAAAGGCGGAGCGCAGGGTCTGGCGGAGGGTGCTCCGCCGGCGGGTGACGTGCTGGGCCTCGAGATCGGCGAGGAAGATGCGGGTGAGGTCGCCGACGTTCTTCGCCTCGGTGAAGTAGCGCTGCATGAACCGCTCGACCGCGCGCTGGCCGCGGGTGGCGCTGAAGCCGAGCACCGCCGCGATCTCGACCTGGGCGTCGAAGGTAAGCTGCTCGTTCGCCCGCCCCGCGAGCAGGTGCAGATGCACCCGCGTGGTCCAGAGGAAGGCGGCGGCCTCGGAGAAGATCCGGAACTCGTCGGGTGTGAAGACGCCGCGGGCGACGAGGTCCTCGGGCGTCTCGGCGTGGTGGAGGTACTTGGCGATCCAGTAGAGGGTCTGGAGGTCGCGCAGGCCCCCCTTCGATTCCTTGACGTTCGGCTCGAGCAGGTAGCGCGTCGAGCCCTGGAGGCGATGGCGCTCTTCCCGTTCGGCGAGTTTCATCTCGACGAACTGCGACCCGGTATGCCTGAAGAGTTCGCGCCAGAGCCGCTCCTCGAGCTCGGCGCCGAGGTCGCGGTCGCCCCAGAGCACGCGGTTCTCGAGAAGCGCCGTCCGCACCGTGACATCCCCGGCGGCGAGGCGGATGCAGTCGTCGATCGTCCGCACCGCGTGGCCGACCTTCAGTCGCAGATCCCAGAGCGTGTAGAGCACCGTCTCGATCAGACTCTCGCCCCAAGGGGTCTGCTTGTAGGGAGTGAGGAACAGGAGATCGATGTCGGAGAAGGGCGCCATCTCTCCCCGGCCGTAGCCCCCGACAGCGATGACGCAGAGTCGCTCGGAGGCGGTCGGGCTCGGCAGGGGATGGATCCGGTCATGGGCGAAGTCGAGGACGAGCGTCACCATCGCGTCGGCCAGCCGCGAATAGTCATGGATGGCGCGGTGGGCGGCCATCGGTTCGGCCGCGATCGCGGCGGCGATGCGCTGCCTGCCTTCCGTCCAGGCCTTGCGCAGGACATCGACGGCGGCGGCGCGGATCTCGTGCGGGCTGTCGGCCGACTCCGCCGCCCGGTCGAGCGCGCGCCTGACCGCCTCGCGATCGAGAACGGCCTCCCCCGCAGGGAGGAGGCCGTTCCGGTACGCCGCCGGAAGCGGCGGCAGATGGAGTTCAGTTGACAAGGGGGTCGAAGGTGCGTGTCGCCGGGGCGATCACTGGCGCCGAACCGGAACGCACCTCCCGGATCGCGAGATTGCGCTGGTTGAGTCCGCCCGGCAGCAGGCGGAACGGCCCGTAGACCCCGGCAAAGCCGCTGGGGTCGGTCAGGCTCGCCGCCGAGAACGGAGCGGGATTGCTGCCGCCGATCGCCTCGCGCACGAGCGCGCCCACCGCCGCCACCCCGTCATAGGCAAGCCCCGCGAGTTCATGCGGCCGCATGCCGTAGGCCGCGCGGTAGCGTGATTCGAACCGGTTGAGGAAGGCGGGATCGGGGGCGGCGAACCAGGCGCCCTGCAGGCTGGGCTGGTTCAGGACCTCGGCCGAGACGTCCCAGCGATGGATGCCGAGGAACTGCACCGCGCCCGAGTCGAGTCCGGCCTTCCGGAGCCCGTCCGCGACATAGCCGAGGCCCCCGGTCGGCACGTCGGCAAGCACGACGGCATTCGCGCCGCTGCTCCGCAGCGTGTCCGCGATCGGTCGCGAGGCGCGTTCGATATCCGCGACCGACAGGTTGTAGCCCCGCTCGGCGACGATGCTGCCGCCCTGGCGCGACACCGCGGCCGCCACCGCCCGCCGCGCGGTCTCGCCCTCGATCCCGTTCGGGTAGACGATCCCGAACCGGTCAAGGCCCTGCGAACGGGCGTGGGAGACCACGCGCGCGGCGGAGTTGTCGAAGGTGAGGCCGAGCAGGTAGACGCTCCCTCCCGCCACGTCCGGGTTGTTCGAGAAGGAAAGCACCGGTACCCCCGCCGAGGCGGCCACCGGGCCGGCCCCCGCCGTCTCCGTGGAGAAGAGCGGGCCGACGATGATCCGTGCCCCGTCTTCCACCGCACGCCGGGCCGCGGAAGCGCCGCCCGCGGCCGAGCCTCCGGTCTCGTAGATCTGAAGATCGAGCGGCAGGCCGGCGAGATCGGTCTCGGCAAGCCGGGCGGCATTGACGAGGCTCTGTCCGATCTCCTCGCGGCCGGGATCGCCCGTGCCCAGAGGGACGAGAAGCGCCACACGCACCGGTTGAGAAAGGTCGATCGCCTCACCAGGTGCTGCCACGTCCGAAGGTTGCGTCGGCGCGCAGCCCGCAAGTGCCGCGATGCCGAGCGCCGAGAGCGCCCCCAAGATGCGCCGTCGGCCGAGATTCACCTGCGTAAACGCGGTTGACAGCATCTGCTCCTCCCCTGACCCTGAGACGCCCGGCGCCGCCGCGACCGGTCTCGAAGGCTACGGCCTGCTCCGCGGGATGTAAACGCAGGATGGAACCCGATCCGCCCCAGGAAACGCATCCGGCTCCCGACGCGGGAGACCCGTCGCCCTCCGATCACGCCGGGGGCGACATGCCGGCCGGAGATGGCGCGGAACCGGAGGCGGCAGCAGATGGCCCGCCCGGACCGCTCGCACCCGGTCTCTACATCGTCGCCACCCCGATCGGCGCGGCGCGCGACATCACGCTGCGTGCCCTCGACATCCTGCGCACGGCGGATCTCCTCGCGGCCGAGGATACCCGCTCGCTCCGGCGTCTGATGGCGATCCACGGCATCCGTCGCGACGGGCGCACGATCATCGCCTCTCACGATCACAACGCCGGCCAGCAGCTGCCCCGGCTGATCGCGGCGCTCCGCGACGGCCGGTCGGTCGCCCTCGTCTCCGACGCCGGCACGCCGCTCGTCGCCGATCCCGGCTACCGGCTGGTGCGGGAGGCGCAGGCGGCGGATCTGCCGGTCAGGGCGGCGCCCGGCGCCTCGGCGCTGCTCGCCGCCCTCGCGGTCGCGGGACTGCCCACCGACCGGTTCCTCTTCGCGGGTTTCCTGCCGGTGAAGGCAGGCGCCCGGACGCGCAGCCTTGCCGAGCTCGCCGCCGTGCCCGCGACCCTCGTCTTCTTCGAAAGCCCGCGCCGCCTCGCCGGGAGTCTCGCCGCGATGGCGGAAACGCTCGGCGCGGAGCGGCAGGCGGCGGTCTGCCGCGAACTCACCAAGCGATTCGAGGAGGTCCGCCGTGGCACCCTGGGAGAACTCGCCGCCGCTCATGCCGCCGAAGGTCCGCCGAAGGGCGAGATCGTCGTGGTGATCGGTCCGCCCCCCGAACGCGTGGCCGGGCCGGAGGCGCTCGACGAGGCGCTCGCCGCCGCCCTCGAGGGCGCGTCCGTGCGCGACGCCGCCGATTCGGTCGCGAGATCGCTCGGCCTGCCGCGACGCGTCGTCTACGCCCGCGCGCTCGAGATCAGCCGCGAATGACGGGCGGCAGGACCACGCGCGGGCGCGTCGCCTGGCTGAGCGGCCGCGCCGCCGAGGAGATCGCCGAGCGTCTCTATGCGGCTGAAGGCGGCACCGTGCTTGCCCGCCGCTGGCGCGGGGGCGGAGGCGAGGTCGATCTCGTCATCGGTCTCGGGCCGGTGATCGTCTTCGTCGAGGTGAAGGCGCGGCGCGACGCCGCCACCGCCGCGGCGGCCCTCGGCCGGGCGCAGATGCGCCGACTCGGCGCAGCCGCCGAAGCCTGGATCGCGCTGCATGGAAGCCCCGGGCAGGATGTCCGGGTCGATGTCGTCCTCGTCGATGGCGCCGGCCGCGCCGAGCGGATCGAGAATGCACTCTCCTTCGACTTCTGAGGCGCTTGCCCTCGCCCTGCCGGTCGTTCACAACCCCTCACGACACCGCATGCGGAGGACAGAACATGGGCCTCAAGGTCGCCGTCCAGATGGACCCGATTGAGACCGTCAACATCAACGCCGATACCACCTTCCGGATCATGGAAGAGGCGCAGGACCGCGGGCACAGCCTGTTCTACTACACGCCCGACCGGCTCGCCTTCGAGGAGGGGCGGGTGACGGCGCGCGGCTGGAAGGTCGAGGTCCGCCGCGAGGAGGGGCGGCATTTCAGCCAGGGCGAGGAGGAGGTGATCGACCTCGGCGCCTGCGACGTGGTCTGGCTGCGCCAGGATCCGCCCTTCGACATGAGCTACATCACGACGACGCATATCCTCGAGCGGATCCACCCGCAGACCCTCGTCGTCAATGACCCGTTCTGGGTGCGCAACTACCCCGAGAAGCTCCTCGTCATCCAGTTCCCCGAACTCACGCCGCCGACGACGATCGCGCGCGACATCCGCACCCTCAAGGAATTCAAGGACCGGCACGGCGACATCATCATGAAGCCGCTCTACGGGGCGGGCGGCGCCGGGGTGTTCCGCCTCGATCCCGACGACCGCAATTTCGCTGCCCTCTGGGAGATCTTCGCCGGAATCAGCCGCGAGCCGCTGATCGTGCAGAAATATCTCCCCGCCGTCGTGAAGGGCGACAAGCGGGTGATCCTCGTCGATGGCGAGCCGGTCGGCGCGATCAACCGCGTGCCGGCGGTGGGCGAGACGCGGTCCAACATGCATGTGGGCGGCCGGCCGGAGAAGGCCGAGCTCGATGACCGTGACCGCGAGATCTGTGCCCGCATCGGCCCGCTCCTGCGCGAGAAGGGGCAGATCCTCGTCGGCATCGACGTGATCGGCGGCTGGCTGACCGAGATCAACCTCACCTCGCCGACGGGGATCCAGGAACTCGAGCGGTTCGACAACATCAATGTCGCCGGCATGATCTGGGAGGTGATCGAGCGGCGACGGGCATGAGCGCCCGTGTCCCGGTGGTGTCCGGGACGGGTCCTTCCGCGGGCGGCGCGTCCGGCACCGCGCATGTGGTGCGAACCGGCCCGCGCCGCGCGGCTGCCGTTGCCGCCCGTGGGGAGACGGGCGCCGTCCCCGCAACGGGGCGCGCGGGCAGATTTTCCGGCACGGCCGGGATGCGCCCGGGAAAGTGGCCGGTTCGTCGGCGCACCACATCCGGCATCAGCCGGGACGAGGCGGCGGCGTGAGCCCTCTTCCCCTTGCCATCGTCAATTTCTGCCTCCGCCACATCACCAGACGCTATCTGCGCCGGGAGACCGATTTCGCCCGTGCCCGGCGCCGCTGGGAGCAGGTGGCCCGCCTGACGCCGCTGCCGCGTGGGGCCCGGTTCGCCGTCGGCATGCTCGAACATGAGGGCCGCCGCCTCCCCGCCGGGCGCATCGACGGCCCCGGGGACGGGCCGCTACTCCTCTGGCTCCATGGCGGCGCCTACTGCATGGGCTCCCCGCGCACCCATGCGCCGATGGTGGCGGAACTGGCGCGGCGGCTCGGCGGGCGGGCGGTCATCCCCGACTACCGGCTCGCGCCGGAACATCCCTTTCCGGCGGCGGTGGAGGACTGCCTTGCCGCCTATCGTGCCCTGGCGGCCGAGGGTCTGCCCGCGCGCGGCCTCGTCCTCGGCGGCGACAGTGCGGGGGGCGGGCTCGTCTTCGCGCTGCTGCACCTGCTGCTGGCCGAAGGGCTTGCGCTGCCGCGTGCCGTGGTTGCCTTCAGCCCGTGGGTGGATCTCACGGGATCGGGCGGGAGCATCACCACCATGGCCGGGCGCGATGTCATGCTGCCGGCGGAGCGGTTCGCGGAGATCGTCGGCATCTATCTCCGCTCGGCCGACCGGCGCGACCCCCGTGCCTCTCCGGTCTTCGGCCGGTTCCGGGGCGCGCCGCCGGTGCTGATCCTCTCGAGCCTGCACGAGATCCTGCGCGACGATGCCCGGATGATGGCCGAGCGGCTGCGGGCGGATGGGGTCGCGGTGAAACACCATGAATATCCGGACCTGCCGCATGTCTGGCCGCTCTTCCTCGGCCTGCTGCCGGAAGCGGGGGAGGCGCTGGGCGAGGCGGCAGCCTTCGTCGCGGCGCAGCGGTGACGAGGGCCCGCCGGGTCTCTCCCGGGAGTCAGAATGCCAGCCGGTAGCCGAGTGCCTCGGCGACATGGCGTTGCTCCACCGTTGGCGTGCCCTCCAGATCGGCGATGGTGCGCGAGACCCTGAGCACCCGGTGGTAGCCCCGCGCCGAGAGCCGGAGCCGGTTCGCGGCGGAAGCGAGGAGGGCCTGCGCCCCATCGGCAAGCGCCACCACCTTATCGAGGATCTCGCCCTCCGCGTCGGCATTGACGCTCATCCCGTCGATGCCCCTGTAGCGGTCCCGCTGCACTGCCCGGGCGCGGGCGACCCGGGCGGCGATCGCCGTGCTCCCCTCGCCGGGAGGGGCCGAGGCCAGTTCCCCGATCGCGAGCGCCG
>JAJUJF010000172.1 GCA_029265455.1 Paracoccaceae bacterium
CGTTGAAGTTGAGTCGTCCAAGGGCCATGGTATGGTTACTCCCAGTTACGACTCGGCTGCACATGTGGGGGCAGGATAATCGTGCACGACTGCCTTGTCGTCCCGATTGCGAGAGCCTGGACCGTGGCGGAATATCATGTCCACCCGGGCGGATCCCTGATCCGAGACCAATCGAACCCGCATTGCCGGCATCCATTGTGCAGGCTGCGGCCCCTCGGCGAGCGGGATTGCGGGGGATCAGAAGCCTAGCGCCTCGAAAATCTCGTCTGCACTGAGCATGGCGCGGGAGCTGTGCCCGGCATCATCGACATAGACTAGCCGCCAGTTGAACGGCCAGCCATTGGCCTCGGCAACACTTTGCGCCTCTTCGAAAACGCGGCGGCCACGTTCGAGCCGGTTCTCGCCCTGGCGCTGCGCGGCTTCCGTCATCGTGAGATCCTCGTCGCCGGTATCCTCGAGCCCGAGGAATATGGTGACGGGTGCCGCCAGGTAGGCCTTCATCCGCTCGCGGGCGGTGGTTTCCGGCAGAAGGCCGAAGCCGTACGGAGCTTCTTCCTCCAGACTGGGCAGGACATAGGTCGAAGGATTGGCGATGACGATCCGCTCCACGTCCAGCGGCGTGGAATAGGCGGCAAGCCGGGACAGGAACTGGCCACCCGCCGAATGGCCGAACAGGAAGACCGGCGCGTCCGGCTGGCCCTCCTGCAGCCGCGCCCACTCGATAAGGTCATCGACCATCTCGATGGTCCACTCGTCCTCGGGCAGCAGTTCGCCGTCCTGCGCCACACCGCCGCGGTGATAGCTCCAGTTCGGAAACCGCTCCCGGTCGAAGTAAGGTGCATAGATCACGAAACATGCGCGATCGGCAATCTCCTGGGCATAGTTCCGGTAGGAGTCCGCGGTCCGCCCAGTGCCATGGAACACCAGGAGCAGCGAAGGTGCGGCGCATCGGGTCGGCCGGTAGGTGAAGACGTCAAGCGTCTCATCCTCTATCGGCATCGCCAGCTGACCAACCCCGATATCGAGCGCTGAAGCGGGAGTGATCAGGCACAGAAGGAGAATGCCTCCCGCGATACCCTTCAGGAGCCGGGACGCCATCATGACCAACGCATTTTTGCCGCCAGCATGGGCCCCGTTTACCCGTTCCTGCCCGCTTCCCATGGCCGCCCCCGTTGCCGCCCGCTTCCTCACGCAGGCTCCAGTTAACACCTCGCGCGAGAAGTCGATGGAAATTGCAATGGTGCCTGCATGGCGTCAATCCGAATGGGGGCTGGTTGGGGCGTTTGCCGATGGTGCCCGGGATTCATGATTGCCGCTGGCGACATCGGTCATGCGGCGCGCGCAGAGATGTGCAATCTGATCGTCCTCTGCCTGATCCTCACGTCCGTGAATCCCGCCTCCTCCAGGGCATTCCGCCAGGTTTCTTCCGGGAACACCGCAATGCGAATGTGATCATGCTCAACCCGGACATCGCCGTTCTCGTAACGCAGCAGATAAGCGATGTCCGTTTCACATGACGTGCCTTCCACCCATGGCTGGTTCCACTCGATGTAGCGCATCCCGCGGCCATTGCTGTCGCTGCCTCCGGTCGAGACTCCCGGCTCGTAGGTCTCGAGCGTCCAGTCAGGGCAGAATATGGCCCGCCCGCCGGGCCGCAAATGCGCCCGCGCGGTTTCAAGCGTAGCCTGGAGATCCTCGAGCTCGATTATGTGGGCGATGGCGTCGAAGATCAGCACCGCGTCGAAACGCTCGTCCAGTCGGAGCGTCCGCATGTCTCCCTCAAGATGGCGACATTCCGGATTGAGCGTCCGGCTGAGGCCGAGCATCCGCGGCGAGAGATCGACGAGCGTCATGTCGAACTCTTCCTTGAGATGGGAAGCGAGATGCCCCCCGCCTGATCCCAGCTGCAGCAGGGTAGGGCGGGTCTCCGACTCCTCGTCCTCGTTGCGGAGCCTTCTCGCCAGCCTCGCGGCCTCGTTCTTGAATCGCCGCGGCGGCTGCATCAGGGGCCACCATTCCGCGAGCTCATTGTAAAGCTTCATCAGGCATCTCCAGCTTCGGCTTGCGGCGGCCATTCTTGGCACGATTCTGCGTCACGTCTATCCAAGAAAAAGCTTCGCTGAAGAAGTTGCCATCTCCTGCTGGTTGTGACGTGGAACCATTGATTACATCGGAGGTAGAAGATCCGGATCGGGGTCAAAGCAAAAGGCCGGCAGGTATCCGCCGATGATTGCTGTGATACTCTTATCGCGAGTTGCAGTGATTGTGTTTCCCCTTGATCGTGTCCGATTGCAAAGGCGAGAGTGCCCTGAAAACTGTGTCAGACAGGAGGCAGGATCATCCCCTACGAAGCGACGAACGAGCTTGATACGAGGGAGCTCGCTCCGATCAGGGCGGAGGATGCCACTACCTTTTCCGCCGCCTGCGACATGGCCGGTGTCCATACGCACCGTCACTTCTTCCCGTTTCTTCATTTCTACTCGGGAAGTGGGCGTCTTCGTTGGGAACGCCATGGCGACTCGATCATCGTTTACCAGATCCTGCGACGACCCGAGCGCATGAAGCTCTTCTTGTCGCCGTTCCCGTTCGATCCGGACGCTCTTCGTCACGCCCTCGACCGGATGCGGGATTTCAACCGCGGTGGCCCGGGGCGGGTCAAGTGGATTCCGGAGGAGGATGCGCTGGATGTTGCCCGGCTGGGCCTCGCGGTCTCCTTCAGGGAGGACGAGTATATCTTCGCGCGGGAGCCGGTCATGAAGCTCGAGGGCTCGGGCTTTGCCAAGCTGCGCCAGGAACTCGCGCGGGCCAGAAGGGCAGGTGAGGTCACGGTCCGCCGCTCCCGTCCGGAGGACGAGGAGGCCTGTGTCGCGCTTGCCGAGACCTGGAAGGCGCGGCTGGAGGCGGCCGGCATCAGGGTCGGCGGACACAGGACAAAGCTGACATGCCTTGCCGAAGCTTCGCGGCTGGCGCCACCGCTCCTCGCCGGAATGGTGGTTGAAGTCGATGGCATTCTGCGCGGTTTCGCGTTCTCCGGCCGGATCACCGGGGAGGTGGGGTGCAATTACCTCTCGACAACCGATGCAAACCTTCGCGGGCTGCCGTATCTCCTGTGCCACGCCCTCATGGAATCGCTGCCGGATCTGGCATATTTCAATGACGGCAATGACGCCGGACGCCCGGGCCTTCGCGAGCAGAAGGAGAGATTCCGGCCCGTCAGGAAGCTTGGCATCTATGGCGCCGTCACGCGATAGCCTGCGGGTGTCATGGGGCCGCCCGACACGGGAGCGGCCCGCGGAATCGGCGCGGTTGCGGCAGGGAGCGTTCCCGTTGGCCAGGTGAGCCAGTTTGTGGCGGTACAGCGGCGGCCAGTCGTCGGGCTGGCGGCAGGCTGAACCGGTATCACGCTGATCTGTAATGTCCCGGAGGACTCTCCGGACCTCATTCTCGTCGAGGGACATCCCTAGGTCTCAGGTCCGGGGATATGCCCACCTTTGGCATCCCGGGCGAGGGCAAGGACGAGGTCAATTTCGCTCGGCGGGCAGATCGCAGCTGTCCATCGTGGCGACCGCCCTCCGACTTGCGTTCAGGCCGGACGCGCCCTCTCCCCGTCTGCCACCGACGAGAGATTCGTGCAGGACAGGGAGGGGCGCGTGGGCAGTCGGAAGTTTCCTATTCCGCGGCTTTCGCCTGGGGCTCGGTCCTGAGATATGCTTCGAGTGAGTCGTCCATGGCGTCGACCCACTTCGTGTGGTGCGGGGGCGCGAGCTTGCCGGTCATCGGCGAGACGTAGCCGTGGTCGCGGAATTCCATGATCGCGGCCTTCTTGTGCTTCTTCCACTGGAAG